>NZ_JBJURH010000019.1:0-189278 GCF_046098215.1 Streptomyces sp. Da 82-17 | reverse complement strand
GCAGAAGCCGAAACCGCCCCCCGCGCCCTCGCCGCCCTCAGCGGCGCGACCGTCACCGGCACCGCTCTGCCCTGGCTCTCCACTCTCCTCGTCCTCCTGTTCCTGCAGGTGGGAAGCGGGTTTGCGGAGCACGGGCAGATCGGGGAGCGGGTGCAGCTCGACGGGTTCGGGCGGGGGCTGCTGCTCGTGGCGGGCGCGGTCCTGCTGTGGCGGCACCGTTTCCCGGTGGCCGTGGCGTTCGCGGCGTCGGCGGTCACGCTGGTGTATCTCGGGGCGGGCTACCCGTACGGGCCGGTGTTCCTGAGTGCCGCCCTCGCCTGCTTCGCGGCGGTGGTGGCCGGGCACCGGCATGCCGCGTGGGGTGCGCTCGGCCTGCTGTGGGCCGGGCACCTGGCGATCTCCCACTGGCTGTACGCCTGGCTGCCGCCGGACGGCGACGGCGCGGCGCCGTGGGGGCAGGAACTCCTCGTCGTGGCCTGGGTGGTGGCGATCCTCGCCCTGTCCGAGCTGGTGCGGGCCCGCCGCGAACAGTGGGCGAGGGAGCGCGCCGAACGGCAGCAGGCCGCCCGCCGCCGGGCCGACGAGGAGCGGCTGCGGATCGCCCGCGAGCTGCACGACGTGCTCGCGCACTCCATCTCCGTGATCAACGTCCAGGCGGGCGTGGGCCTCGCGCTGCTCGACAGCGACCCGGAGCAGGCGCGTACGGCGCTGACCACCATCAAGTCGGCCAGCAAGGAGGCGCTCGGCGAGGTGCGGCAGGTGCTCGACACGTTGCGTACGCCGGGTGACGCGCCCCGCGCGCCCGCGCCCGGACTCGACCGGCTGCCGGAGCTGGTCGAGCAGGCGGCGAGCGCGGGCCTCACCGTCGAAGTCGCCCGCGAGGGACGGGAGTTCGCGCTCCCGCCGGGCGCCGACCTGGCCGCGTTCCGGATCGTGCAGGAGGCGCTCACCAACGTCGTGCGCCACTCCGGCTCGCGCCGCGCACACGTACAGGTGCGGTACACCGAGGCGGCCGTCGAGCTGACCGTCGACGACGACGGCCCCGCGACCCGTACCGACGCGGGCGGCAGCGGGAACGGGCTCGCCGGAATGCGGGAGCGGGCCGCGGCCCTGGGTGGCACGATCGAGGCGGGCCCGCGCCCCGACGGCGGTTTCCGGGTACGGGCCGTCCTGCCGCAGCGTTCCGAGGGGAAGACGACGACGTGATCCGCGTACTGCTCGCCGACGACCAGGTGCTGGTGAGGGCCGGTTTCAAGGCGCTGCTCGACGCTCAGCCGGACATCGAGGTCGCGGGGGAGGCGGCCGACGGTGACGAGGCGGTGCGCCTGGTGCGCGAACTGCGCCCGGACGTCGTCCTGATGGACATCCGCATGCCTGTGCTCGACGGCCTCGCCGCGACCCGCGCCGTCACCGGCGACCCGGACCTGGAGCAGGTCAAGGTGGTCATGCTCACCACGTTCGAGCTGGACGAGTACGTCTTCGAGGCGATCCGCTCCGGCGCCTCCGGCTTCCTCGTCAAGGACACCGAACCCGACGAACTGCTGCGCGCGGTACGGGCCGTGGTGGACGGCGACGCGCTGCTCTCACCCGGTGTGACCAGACGGCTGATCGGCGAGTTCGCGGCCCGCTCCAAGGAACCCGCCGCCGCCGAGTCGCTGAGCGAACTCACCGAGCGGGAGCGGGAGGTGATGGCGCTCGTCGGGATCGGCCTGTCCAACGAGGAGATCGCCCGCCGGCTCGTCGTCAGCCCGCTCACCGCGAAGACCCACGTCAGCCGCACGATGGTGAAACTCGGCGCCCGCGACCGCGCCCAACTCGTCGTCCTCGCCTACGAGTCGGGCCTCGTACGCCCCGGCTGGCTCGGCTGAGCGGCGGCGTACGGCACCTTCCGCCGTACGCCGCCGCGCTCCACAGCTCTGGTCCGGCGAACTCAGTCCCGGGCGCCCACCGGCTCCGGCGCGGCGGCCTCGCTGACATCGTCGGCCTCGCCGGGCGCCGACTTGGCGACCACCAGCGACTTCCCCGTACGACCCGTACTGCCCGCACTGCCCGCACTGCCCGTACGAGAAGCACCGCGGCGCAGCCCCGGCAGGGTGATGAGGAACCCGGCGAAGGCGATCGCGGCGACCACCACCAGACCCGGGCGGAAGCTGTCGAGCACCTGCTGCGGGGAGGCGTGCGCGGTGTCGGACGCGGTCACCACGGCGGTGATCACGGCGAGGAAGATCGCGCCGCCCACCTGCACCGAGGTGTTGAGCAGACCGGACACCATGCCCTGCTCGTCGTCGTCGACGCCGTTGGTGGCCTGGATGTTGAGCGACGGGAAGACCAGGGCGCAGGCCGCGCCGATCAGGATCATCGAGGGCAGGATCACGGTCGTGTACTGCGGATCCAGGCTCACCCGCAGGAACAGCGCGTACGCGACGACGAGCAGCGCGAAGCCGACGGCGATGACGCGCGGCGTGCCGAAGCGGTCCACCAGCGGGCCGATCTTCGTGGAGGAGAGCGCGACCAGGGCGCCGGCGGGCAGGAAGGCGAGCGCGGTCTGCAGCGCGGACCAGCCGAGCAGCGACTGGAAGTAGAGCGTCACCATGAACTGGAACGAGACGTACGAGCCGAAGAACGTCATCGCGCCCAGGTTGGCCCGGATCTGGCTGCCGGAGCGCAGCACGCCGAGCCGGATCAGCGGGCTCGCGCTGCGCCGCTCGATCGCCACGAACGCGGTGAGCAGCGCGGCGACCGCGAGGAACGACAGGAGCGTACGGGCGGAGGTCCAGCCGACTTCGGGGGCCTGTACGACGGTGAAGACGAGCAGCAGCATGGAGGCCGTGCCGGTGACGGCGCCGGGAATGTCGTAGCCCCCGTTGTTCTTCTCGCGGGCGCTGTGCGGGATCAGCTTCAGACCGAAGGCGAGCGCGATCAGGGCGATCGGCGCGGGCAGCAGCATGGTCCAGCGCCAACTGGCCTCCGTGAGCAGGCCGGAGAGGACGAGGCCCATGGAGAAGCCGGTGGCGGCGCAGGTCGTGTAGATGGACAGGGCCCGGTTGCGTACGGGGCCCTCGGCGAAGGTCGTCGTGATGATGGAGAGCCCGGCGGGAGCGGTGAACGCGGCGCTGAGGCCCTTGATGAAGCGGCTGGCGATGAGCAGCGGCCCGGAGTCGACGAGCCCGCCGAGCAGCGAGGCGAGGGCGAACACCGCGAGGGCGATGAGGAACACGCGCCGCCTGCCGAGCAGGTCGGCCGCGCGGCCGCCGAGGAGGAGCAGGCCGCCGTAGCCGAGGATGTAGCCGCTGACGATCCACTGGAGCGTCGACGTGGAGAGCCCGAGGTCGGTCGCGATGGACGGCAGGGCGACGCCGACCATCGAGACGTCGAGGGCGTCGAGGAACATCGCGGCGCAGAGCACGAGCAGGGTGCCCCACAGGCGTGGCGTCCAACGGCCTTCCGGGGCAGGGGTGTTGAGCGGAGAGGTCATGCGCAGCACAGTACATGCACATGCATTGAATGCAAGTGCATTTAATTCACGTGCAACAAATCTTTGGTTCTCTGCTACCGTGCGGACATGGCTGCGAAGAAGGCTGTGGACGATCGCGTGGAACAGTGGCGTGAACTCCTCGCCACGCATGCCCGCACGACCTGCGAGCTCGACCGCGAGCTCCATCAGCACGGCCTCGGCGCAAGCGACTTCGAGGTGCTCGACCGGCTCGCGGACGCCGACTCCTCGTGCCGCGTGCAGGAGCTGTCCGGACGGGTGCATCTCAGCCAGAGCGCGCTGTCCCGGCTCATCGCCCGCCTGGAGAAGGACGGCCTGGTGACGCGCGGCATGTGCTCGTCCGACCGGCGCGGCGTGCAGGTCGCGCTGACCGACAAGGGGCGCGAACTGCACGCCCGCGTACGGCCGTTGCAGCGGGCGGTGCTGGAGCGGATGCTCGGCGGGACTGAGGACTGAGGACTGAGGACTGAGGACTGAGGACTGAGGGCTGAGGACTGAGGCTTCGCTGAGCGAGGCTCGACGTCCGGGTACCCCGCTGCGTACGGTCCGCCCTCAGAGCACCGCCGACGTCTCGCGCCACAGGCGGGCCAGGCCCGGGTCGCCGGTGAGGCGGGGGACCGGCAGCCGGTTCCACAGCGACAGGTAGACGCGCGCCGCCGGGCCGCTCACCTCGCAGTCCGCCTCGCCGTCCGCGTCCCGCGTCGTCACCGGGGCGCCCGGCGACAGCCGCACGGTCCACGCGTCGCCCGTGTCGGTGGTGCGGACGCGCAGCACCGCGGGCTTCTCCGTACGGACCCGGCTGCGCTCGCGCGCGTGGAAGCCGCGCAGCAGCTCGTCGACGCCGTCGGCGGCGAAGCCGGGGGAGATCGCCACGTGTCCACTGCTCGGGCGCGCCGACTCGGCGTCCACCCGGTGCACCGTCGTCTCGTGCGCCTGCCGCCGCGCCCAGAACGCCAGCGGGGACGGCGCGGGCAGGAACGCCCAGCAGTCCAGGTCGGCCGGGGCCGAGTCCAGCGCGTCGACGAGGGTCGCGTGGCCGGCGCGGTACCAGTCGAGCAGTGCCTTCCCGTCGAGGTCGGGCAGCTCGCCGAAGGGCCGGCGCGCGGCGTGCCGCTCGACGACGTACGACGTGGCCCAGCGGTGCACCGCCCCGGTGTGCCGCAGCAGGTCGCGCACCTGCCAGCCGGGGCAGGTGGAGACGGCGGCGTCGGGCCCGGCGTCCTCCGCGGCATGCGCGAGCAACCGGCCTTCGCGGTCCAGGACTTGGACGTGTTCGGCAGTCTTCATGGCCGGATGATGCCCGCGCGGGGGCGCGCTAGGCGGCCCGTCCCACGTTCCGGTCACACCCGCACGCCCGTCACCCTCGCCCGCCCGAAACCTTCGCCCGCCCGAGGCCCTCGCCCGCCCGTCACCCCCGGGCGCCCGCGTTCCGTACCGCGTACCCGATCGCGGCGGAGAGGGCGGCCAGGGCGGCGACGCTGGTCAGGGCTACGGGCAGGGAGAACCAGTCCGCCATGAAGCCGATCGCGGGCGGGCCGAGCAGCATGCCGCCGTAGCCGAGCGTGGACGCGGCGGCCACGCCGCTGGGCCCGGCCAGGGCGCCGGCGCGTTCGATCGCCACGGGGAAGATGTTGGCGAGGCCGAGCCCGGTGACCGTGAACCCGACCAGCGTCACCCCCACCGACGGGGCCAGCGCCCCGAGCAGCATGCCGACGGCGGCCGTGGCGCCGCCCAGCACCAACGTCCGCGTCCGGCCCAGGCGTTCGAGGAGCGTGGTGCCGGTGAGGCGGCCGACGGTCATGGCGAGCGCGAACACCGAGTACCCGGCGGCCGCGACGCCCGGATGCGCCCCCAGGTCCTGCTGCAGATGCAGCGCGCCCCAGTCCGCGAGCGCCCCCTCGCCGTACGCCGTGCACAGTGCGATCAGCCCGAAGACGGCGACGATGCCGCGCGAACGGCGGCCGGGGCGCGCGGAGTCGGGGGCTGCGGACGCCCCGACCGGGGCGTCCGGGATGGCCGGGGTGGCCGGGGCCGGGTGGCGCAGCAGGGTCGGTGCGGCCGCCGCCGTGATCAGCAGGCCGACGACGGTCAGGCCCAGCAGGTGCCGGGCGGGGGAGAGGTGTGCCGCGACCAGTCCGCCGAGCCCCGCGCCGATCATCCCGCCGAGGCTGAACGCCGCGTGGAAGCTGGGCATCACGGGCCGCCGGAGGGCGCGGACGAGGTCGACGGCGGCGCTGTTCATCGCCACGTTGATGCCGCCGTAGGCCGCGCCGAACACCAGCAGGACAGCGCCGAGCGCGAGCGGCGAACCGGCCAGCGGGGGCAGCGCCACGCTCAGCGGCATCAGGACACCGCAGGCCACGGTCACCGCGTGGCTGCCGTAGCGGCGGCAGAGGCGGCCGGTCGACGTCATCGTGACCACGGCCCCGGCCGAGACGCCGAGCAGCGCGAGCCCCAGGTCGCTCGCCGAGGCGCCGGTCTGCTCCTTGATCGACGGGATGCGCACGACCCAGCCCGCGAAGACGAAGCCGTCGAGCGCGAAGAACGCGGTCAGAGCGATGCGGAGGCGCCGGAGTGCCGCGGTGTGCGGATCGTCGGACGCCGTTGTCCTGAGTTTGTTTAGTGTCGGCACAAACTCAGCGTAGGGGGCGGCGGCCGGACTCGGCAACGGGGGCGGGGCGCGTGCGACGAGGGTCACCCCGCAGCCGCCGGCGGTGGTCAACTCCCGCCGCCCGCCTGCCCGTCGAAGTGCTCGCGGTTGCGGAACACCCTCTCCGCCGACCAGGCCCTCGACCTGCTCGGCCTGCGCGCCGGGCAGAGCGTCCTCGTCACCGGCGCCGCCGGAGGCGTCGGCGCGCACGCCGTGGAACTCGCCCACACCCGTGGCCTCCACGTCACCGTCCTCGCCGCACCGGCCGACGCCGAGTTCCTCGCGGCCCGCGGCGCCGACCGCTTCCAGCCGCGCGACGACGCCCTCGCGCCCACCGCGTACGACGGAGTCCTCGACGCCGCCGGTCTCGGCGCCGCCGCGCTCGCCGCCGTACGGGACGGGGGAGCGTACGTCGGCCTCTGGCCCGGTCGGGAACCGGAAGCGGAGCGCGGCATCCGCATCGCCGCCCTCGACGTCCGCGCCGACGGCGCCCGCCTCGCAGCCCTCTCCGGCCTGGTCGACGAGGGACGCGTACAGGCCCGGGTCGCCCGTACGTACCCGCTTGGCGCCGCTGCCGAGGCCCACGCGAGGCTCGCGGAGGGCGGTCTGCGCGGCCGGATCGTGCTGGTGCCCTGAGTCGCCCGGCCCTCAAGTGCCCTTCAACGGCCGGGAGTTGACGTGCCCCGGCGCGGTCGTCCCGAGTCGGGGACAATCGGAACCATGCACGGAGAGAAGGGGTTGCCCGGAAGCGGTACGGGTGCGGGCGACCGGACGGACGGGCTGTTCAGCCTGCCGCGTGCGCGCGCCGAGATCGCGCCGGGCGCCGTGCACGTGCCGGGCTGGCTCGGCACGGAGCGGCAGCGGGAGCTGGTCGCCGCCTGCCGCGAGTGGTCCCGGCCGCCGGCCGGACTGCGCACCGTGCGCACCCCGGGCGGCGGCGAGATGACCGCGCGCCAGGTCTGCCTCGGCTGGCACTGGTACCCGTACGGCTACGCCCGTACCGTCGTCGACGGCGACCGTGCCCCCGTCAAACCCTTCCCCGACCTGCTCGGGGCGCTCGCGCGCGAGGCCGTGCGCGAGGCGTACGGGCCGGACTTCGCGCCCGGCGCGTACGACATCGCGCTCGTCAACTTCTACGACGGGCAGGCGCACATGGGCATGCACCGCGACAGCGACGAACGCGCCGACGACCCGGTCGTCTCGCTCAGCCTCGGCGACACCTGCCTGTTCCGCTTCGGCAACACCGAATCGCGCGGACGCCCTTACACCGACGTGGAATTGCGCAGCGGCGACCTGTTCGTGTTCGGCGGTGAGTCGCGGTTCGCGTACCACGGGGTGCCGAAGGTGTGGCCGGGCAGCGGGAGCGAGGCCATCGGCATGGGGCAGGGGCGGCTGAACATCACACTGCGGGTCTCCGGCCTCCAGAGCTGAGCCGTCTCGGATCATGGGAGACTCGCCTGCATGAACGGCAAGGCGGCGGCTCATGGGGCGGGGCAGGTGTCCACACGGAACCGACTGGAGAGAGGGCGCGGCGCACTCGGCCCCGCGCTCGAACTCGTGCACACCGGACGCGCCCCCACCCGTGCCGTCCTCACCGCCGAACTCGGCGTCACCCGCGCCACCGCCGGAGCCGTCGCCGCCGAGCTGGAGGCGCTCGGGCTGATCCGCGTCGAGCCCGGAGCCGCCGCGGGCGCACAGGGCCGGCCCTCGCACCGCCTGCTCGTCGCCGACGACGGCCCGGTCGTGCTCGCCGCCCAGGTGCACGCCGACGGATACCGGGCCGCGCTCGTCGGCCTCGGCGGCACCATCGCCGCGACCGCGCCCGGCTGCGAGGCCGTCGACGCCGACCCGGCGCAGATCATCGGCTCCCTCGTCGAGGCGGGCGTGGAACTCCTGGAGCAGACCGGGCGGCGCTGCGTCGGCGCGGGACTCGCCGTGCCGTCGGCCGTCGCCGAGCCCGAGGGCCAGGCGCTCAACCCGCTCCACCTCGCCTGGCCGGTCGGCGCCCGCGTCCGCGAGACCTTCGCCGAGCAGGTACGGGCCGCGGGCCTCTCCGGACCCGCGTTCACCGGCAACGATGTCAACCTCGCCGCGCTCGCCGAGCACCGGCACGGCGCGGGGCGCGGCGCGGCGGACCTGCTGTGCGTGGCGACCGGGCACCGCGGGGTGGGCGGCGCGCTGGTCCTCGACGGCCGCCTGCACACCGGGAGTTCGGGCCTCGCCCTGGAGGTCGGGCACCTCACCGTCAACCCGGAGGGGCGGCCCTGCTACTGCGGCAGTCGCGGCTGCCTGGACGTCGAGGCGGACCCGCTGGCGTTCCTCACGGCCGCCGGCCGCGACCCCGGCCCCGAGGTCTCGCTCCTCCAGCAGTCCCGCGACCTGCTCGCCCACGAGTACGACGACCCTGCGGTACGCGCGGCCGCCGCCGAGCTCATCGACCGCCTGGGCCTGGGCCTGGCCGGCCTGGTCAACATCCTCAACCCGGACCGCATCATCCTCGGCGGCCTCCACCGCGAACTCCTCGCCGCCGACCCGGAACGCCTGCGGGCGGTCGTGGCCGACCGGAGCCTCTGGGGACGCAGCGGCGGGGTTCCGATCCTGCCGTGCACGCTCGACCACAACAGCCTGGTGGGGGCGGCGGAACTGGCGTGGCAGCCGGTGCTGGACGATCCGCTGGGCGCGCTCGGGGCTTGATTTTCCCCTCCCCGCCCCTTCCCGAAGTCCTCAGCAGACGGCTCCGTGGCTCCGCCCCTGGGCCCGTTGGTCGTTCGTCTGCCGCGCCGCTGTGGCTGGTCGCGCAGTTCCCCGCGCCCCTTTTCGGGGCTCCGCCCCGGACCCCGCTCAACTGCGGGGCGCCTGTCTGCGGAGGGATGGACGTGCCCCGACAGGGGCGCGGGGAACTGCGCGAGCGACCACGACGGCGCCGCAGACGAGCAACAACCCGGGGACCGGGGCGGAGCCCCGGAGCTGTCCGCTGAGGACTTCGGGAAGGGGCGGGGAGGGGAAGAAGCAGGGGGCCGGCCCCCACGTACTCCCCCCGTCGTACCCGCAGTGCCGCTGCCCGTACGACGACCCGGACCCCCTCCGCGCGCGAATCTCGATGCATCGCCACTCATCACTCTCACTCATCGAGGAGATGAACCGCCATGCAGACTCTCGCCCACTGGGACGGCGGGCCCGGCCCGTGGATCCTCTTCTTCCCGCTGATCTGGGCCGCCGTGATCCTCGGCGGCGTGACCCTGCTGCGCCGCACCGTATGGCGCGGCCGAGGCGCCGCCCGCGGCGCGCAGGCCGCCGAGGCCCAGACCCCCGACGCCCAGTCGCCGATCACCGTCCTCGGCCACCGCTTCGCCTCCGGCGAGATCGACGAGGACGAGTACTGGCGCCGCCTGACCGTCCTCGACGAACAGTTCGGCCGGCACGCCACCGGCGGCGGCCGGAAGGGCGGTACGGCATGAACACCGCCCGCCACCCGGCGACCACCGCAGGCACCGCCGCCCGGGTCGTCGACGCCGTCAAGGTGTACGGCAGCGGAGACACCGAGGTGAGGGCCCTGGACGGGGTGACCGTCGGCTTCCCGGCCGGCCGGTTCACCGCGATCATGGGGCCCTCGGGCTCCGGCAAGTCGACGCTCATGCACTGCGCCGCCGGCCTCGACACCCTCACCTCCGGCAGCGCCGAGATCGGCGGCACCGACCTCGGCGCCCTCGACGACCGCCGCCTCACCGTGCTCCGCCGCGACCGCGTCGGCTTCGTCTTCCAGGCGTTCAACCTGCTGCCCACCCTGACCGTCGCCGAGAACATCACGCTCCCGCTCGACCTCGCGGGCGCCCGCGGCGACGCGGAGTGGATCGACGCGCTCGTCGACGTCGTGGGCCTGCGCGACCGCCTGCACCACCGCCCCTCCGAACTCTCCGGCGGACAACAGCAACGCGTCGCCGTGGCACGGGCGTTCGCGGGGCGGCCCGACGTCGTCTTCGCCGACGAGCCGACCGGCAACCTCGACTCGCGCTCCGGCGCCGAGGTCCTTGGCCTCCTCGCCCGCGCCGTACGGCAGATGAACCGCACCGTCGTCATGGTCACCCACGACCCGGTCGCCGCCGCCCACGCCGACGAGGTCGTCTTCCTCGCCGACGGCCGGCTCGTCGACCGTATGCAGGGCCCCACCGCCGAGCGCGTACTCGACCGCATGAAGGCCCTCGACGGCCCCCACGGCGAGCCGGACGCCCGGCGCGCCCCGGACCGTACGGGCGGCCGGCACCCCCAAGGAGTCCCGTCATGAGCTCCGCGTCCGCCACCGCGCGGATCAGCCTCTCCTCGCTCCGCGCCCACAAACGCCGCCTCGCCGGTACGTTCTCGGCCGTGCTGCTCGGCGTCGCCTTCCTGACCGGCACCCTCGTCATGGGCGACACCCTGCGCGCGAGCTTCGACTCGATGTTCGCGGGCGCCACCAGCGGCACGGACGCCGTCGTACGCAGCGCCGACACCATCACCACCCCCGGCGAGGCCCAGGGCGTACGCGGCTCCGTCGATGCCGACCTCGCCACCAGCGTCGCGCAGGTGCCCGGCGTCGCCGCGGCCACCGCCGACATCCAGGGCCCCGGCCAACTCGTGGGCGCCGACGGCGAACCCATCGGCGGCCAGGGCCCGCCCACCCTCGCCGGGAACTGGATCGACGACACCCGCCTCAACCCGTACCGCCTCGCCGAAGGGCGGGTGCCGGAGCGCGGCGGGGAGGTCGTCGTGAACCGGGGCGCCGCCGAGACCGGCGGGCTGAAGATCGGGGACAGCACCGTGCTGCGCACCCCCGACCCCGTGCGCGTCACGATCGTCGGCCTGGCCACCTTCGGCGGCGCCGACGGCATGTCGCAGAGCACGTACACCGGCATGACCAGGGCCGACGCCGAGAAGTACCTGGCGCCGCGGCCCGGACAGGCCGCCTCGATCCTCGTCCGCGCCGAGCCCGGCACCGACCAGCAGGCCCTCGTCGACGCCCTGACTCCCGTGCTCCCCAAGGGACTTGAGGCCATCACCGGGGAGGCCGCGGCCGCCGAGAACACCGAGATGATCTCCGGCCAGTTCCTCGACCTGTTCACCACGTTCCTGCTGGTCTTCTCCGGTATCGCGCTGCTCGTCGCGACCTTCTCGATCCACAACACCTTCGCCATCGTCGTCGCCCAACGCACCCGCGAGAACGCCCTGTTGCGGGCCCTCGGCGCCGGCCGCCGCCAGGTCGTGGGCGCCGCGCTCGCCGAGGCCGCCGTCGTCGCGGTCGTCGCCTCCGGGGCCGGGCTGCTCGGCGGGATCGGCGTCGCGGCCGGACTTCAGGCGCTGTTCCCGGCCGTCGGATTCCCGTTCCCCGAGGGCGAGTTGGTGATCAGCGCGCTCTCGCTCGGCCTGCCGCTGCTCGTCGGCGTCGTCGTCTGCCTCGGCTCGGCGCTCCTGCCCGCCGTGCGCGCGGGACGCACCGCGCCGCTCGCCGCGCTCCGCGAGACCGCCGTCGACCAGTCCGGCAGCTCCCGCGGCCGTACGGTCACCGGGCTCGGGCTCGTCGTCCTCGCCGTCGCGACGACCCTGGCCGGGGTGGTCGGCACCCCGTCGATCTGGCTCGCCGGGACCGGCGCCGTCCTCGCCCTCGCCGCGTTCGTGGTGCTCGGCCCGGTCGCGTCGAGCGCCGTCCTGCGCGTCCTGGCCCGCCCCCTCGCCCGGCTCCGCGGCGTGACGGGCGGCCTCGCCGGGCGCAACGCGCTGCGCAGCCCGAAGCGGACCGCGGCCACCGCGAGCGCCCTGATGATCGGCGTCGCCGTCGTGGCCCTCTTCACGGTCTTCGGCGCCTCCCTGAAGGCGACCATGGACCAGACCGTCGACCGCTCCTTCGCCGGTGACGTCGCCGTCAGCGCCCCCTCGTTCGGCGCGGGCGGCAGCGGCCTCAGCCCCGCGCTCGCCGACCGGATCGCCGACCTGCCCGAGGTGGCGAGCGCGGTCGGACTCGGCCGCGGCGTCGCCGAAGTCGACGGCGCCGGGCGGCAGTTGACCGTCACCGACCCCGTCGCCCTGGCCAAGGGCCTGGACCTGGGCGACGTACGCGGAGACCTCGCCGCCCTCGACACCGACGGAATCGCCCTCTCCGCCCCCGAGGCGGAGGCCCGCGGCCTGGCCGTCGGCGACCGCGCCGAACTCGCCTTCACCTACGGCGAGAAGGCCACGTTCACCGTCCGCGCGGTCTACGCACAGCCCGAACTCGCCGGTGACTACGTCCTCACCCGCGAGGCCTGGGCCCCGCACAGCGGCCGGGACTCCGACTCGGTCGTCGCCGTCACGTTCAAGGACGGCACGGCCCCGGACACCGGCAAGGCCGCAGTCGAGAAGACCGCGTCCGCGTACGGCAATCCGGAGGTGCAGACCCGCGACGAGTACGCGGAGTCCTCGGCCGGCGGCATCGACATGATGCTGACCCTGGTGTACGCGCTGCTCGCCCTCGCGGTCGTGATCGCGCTGCTCGGCATCGCCAACACCCTGACCCTCGCCGTGCACGAGCGCACCCGCGAACTCGGCCTGCTGCGCGCCGTCGGCCAGACCCGCACCCAGCTGCGCGCGATGGTGCGCTGGGAGTCGGTCCTGGTCGCGGCCTTCGGCACGGCCGGCGGACTCGCGCTCGGCGGTTTCCTCGGCTGGGTCCTCGTACGGGCCTCGCAGGGCGGCGGCGACAGCGACTTCGCGTTCGCGGTGCCGCCTCTCCAGCTCGCGGTCGTCGCCCTCGTCGGACTCGCCGCGGGCGCCCTCGCCGGCTGGCGCCCGGCACGCCGCGCGGCCCGCCTCGACGTACTGCGGGCGATCGCCACGGAATGAGGCGCGGACGGCGGGACGACGAGGCGCTCGCCGTGTCCTGGTTCAGACGGAGTGGTTCCGCTTCTCAACCGCCCGGTCAGCCGACGAAGGCCGACCGGGCGGGAGCCTGTGGTGCGTACGCGGGCGCCGACTCGGGCGCGACCGCGGGGAGCGTGAACCAGACGACCTTGCCGCGGCTTCCCTCGGGGCGCACGCCCCAGTTCTCGCTGACCGCGGCGATCATGGCGAGACCGCGTCCGCACGTGTCGAAGGCGGCGGCCGCGCGCAGTTCCGGCATGCGGGGATCGCGGTCGTGCACGGAGACCGTGAGCCGGTCGAGCAGCCACTCGATCTCGACGGTGCACTTCTTGTCCGGCCCCGCGTGCCGGTGGACGTTGGTGAGAAGCTCGGTTACTCCGAGTTCGGCAAGCTCGATCAGCGGATCGAGATGCCAGTGACGCAGTTGGGCAGAGATGATTCTGCGAACTTTTCCGATGCGTGACGGCAGGGCTTGGAGCTCCACCGTGCAGTGCCTGCTCGGCTTGCTGATCACGGCTGCGACTCCCCGAATGGTGAGGTCGGAAGAAGACGACGACGTTCAGATCCGGGAACGCTGCGCGCCCCTGGATCCCACAGTGCTGCCTGCTGCTGAAGGCGGTGGACGCCGGGTCACAGCGTGACCGCCGATAAACCCTGAGTGATGTGTGACCAGCGTGACTCAGGGGGTGCAGCTCCGCAACTCGGCGTCCGCCCAGGCCTCTTGCCGCTGCCGCCGATGTGGCGCTCGTCAGGCGCCGGAGAGGCGGCCGCCCGCGCGGTGCACGGCGTCGATGAACCGCCGCACGGACGGCGGGCCCGACTCGCCGGGGCCCGGGTCGTCCTCGCCGAGCGTCAGCGAGTACCGCGTGCCGTTGACGGTGGCCTGCGCCTTGTCGTCCGGGCCGAACCAGGGGCGGCCCGCCGAGACCGCGGCGAGCGGGGCGCTGTCGATCTCGCTGCCGTAGCTGGTCAGCAACTCCAGGCGTCCGCCGCTGATCCGCACCTGCCCGGCCCGCGTGAGCGAGCGCAGCCGGCGCCCGATCCGCACACCCTTGGCCGTGAACTCCGGCTCAGCCATCCCGCCCGCCCCCTCGTCCGATCGATGCCCGTCGATCTGCAGTGTGCCCGCCCCGGCGGCGGAGCGCCAGTGGCTCCAACTCCGGTCCGCGGCCGGTTGTTCCCACAGGTGTTCCCACGGCCTTCCTTTGGGGCGCCCAAAGCTGTGTTTATGCAGGTGAGAAGCGTGCGGAAGGTGTCTATCATCGAGCTGTCCGACCGGGTCGAGCACCCGATCTCCCGGCGCCGGGCACGACACCAAGGAGCGGCGCGTGAGCACCACACAGCAGCCCGGGGGACCGGCGCCCATGAGCACCCTCGACGTGGACCGCAGCGACGCGGCCTACCGCGACTGGCTGAAGGAGGCGGTCCGCAAGGTCCAGGCGGACGCCAACCGCTCCGCCGACACGCACCTGTTGCGCTTCCCGCTGCCCGAGCCGTGGGGCATCGACCTGTACCTGAAGGACGAGTCGACGCACCCCACCGGCAGCCTCAAGCACCGCCTCGCCCGCTCGCTGTTCCTGTACGGCCTGTGCAACGGCTGGGTCCGCCCCGACCGCCCCGTCATCGAGGCGTCCAGCGGTTCGACCGCCGTCTCCGAGGCGTACTTCGCGAAGCTGATCGGCGTGCCCTTCATCGCGGTGATGCCGCGCACCACCAGCCGCGAGAAGGTCCGCCTCATCGAATTCCACGGCGCCCGCTGCCACTTCGTCGACGACCCGCGGAAGATGTACGAGGAGGCCGCGGACCTCGCCGTCCGCACCGGCGGCCACTACATGGACCAGTTCACGTACGCGGAGCGGGCCACGGACTGGCGCGGCAACAACAACATCGCCGAATCGATCTACCAGCAGCTGCGGTTGGAGCGCTATCCGGAGCCCGCGTGGATCGTCGCCACCGCGGGCACCGGCGGCACCTCGGCCACCATCGCCCGCTACGTCCACTACATGCAGCACGACACCCGCATCTGCGTGCCCGACCCGGAGAACTCCTGTTTCTTCGACGGCTGGGTCGACGACGACCCGGACTGCACGAGCGACTGCGGCTCCCGCATCGAGGGCATCGGGCGCCCGCGCATGGAGCCCAGCTTCGTGCCCGGCGCGATCGACCGGATGATGAAGGTGCCGGACGCGGCCAGCGTCGCCGCCGTGCGCGCCCTGGAGCAGGCCATCGGCCGCAAGGCGGGCGGCTCGACCGGCACCGGTCTGTGGAGCGCCCTGAAGATCGTGGCCGAGATGGTCGCCGCGGGCCGCACGGGCAGCGTCGTCACACTCCTCTGCGACCCGGGCGACCGCTACCTCGACAAGTACTACTCGGACGAGTGGCTGGCCGAACAGGGCCTGGACATCCGCCCGTACGCCGCGGCGATCGAGACGTTCCTGGCCACCGGGGTGTGGCCGGACTGACGGGCGTACGACCGGGGCGGCGGCGCGTGCCGGCCGGGCTCAGCTCTGTGCGGCCGGGCTCAGCTCTGTGCGGCCGGGCTCAGCTCTGCGCGGCCGGGGCCCAGCTCTGTGCGGCCGGGCTCAGCTCTGCGCGGAGTTCGCCGCGATCCGCTGGTCGAGCCGTCTCGCGGCGTCCTGGAACGAGCGGCCGAGGCCGGGCCGCGCCACCTTCAGCAGGGCGCGCAGCACGGCGCTCCCGTCGGCGGCGAAGCTCCACTGCAGCCGCGTGCCGGTGCCCGACGGGGTGAGCAGCCACTCCTCGGCCAGGGCGCGCAGGCCGGGCGCGTTCGCCGTGTCCACGCGGTACGCGTACCGCTCGTCCGGGTCGGTGGCCAGGATCGTCTCCCGGAAGTGCCCGCCGCCGACCAGCTTGACCTCGCGGCCCGCGCCGCCGTCCGTCGGCCGGCACACCGTGACGGCCTTGAACCACGCCGTCCAGCCCGTCACGTCCTCGGCGAGGGCGCGGTACACGGCGGCGGGCGGTGCGGACAGCTGCCGCGCGAACACCATGCGCACCGGTGCGGTGTCGATGAACTCCAGCCCCACGGGGCTCAGTCGGCGTGCCATGAACTCAACACCCCCAAGGGGAGACGGGCGGTCGGAAGGCCCGGCCACCATAGCTGTCGGTGTGTCAGATGTCTTTAGCGGGCCGGAGGTTGGGATGGGGGCACGCCCGCCCCTCAGGCCTCCTCGAGCGCGGCGCCGCCCCCGCGCTCGCCTCCGCTCGCTCTTTCGTCTTCGCTCTTCTCGCCCGCGTCCACGCCCGCACCCTCGCCGGCGACCACCAGCCGGTCGACCCGCTCGGCGATCTCCGTACGCACTTCTCCCGGAAGCCCGGCGTCCGTCACCCAGGTGTCGACCTGGTCGAGAGTGGCGAACGAACTCAGCCCCACCGTGCCCCACTTGGTGTGGTCCGCGACCACCACGACCCGACGCGCGGACTGCACCAGATTCCGGTTGGTCTCCGCCTCGGCGAGGTTCGGCGTGGACAGCCCCGCCTCCGCCGAGATGCCGTGCACCCCGAGGAACAGCAGGTCGAAGTGGAGCGCCCGGATCGCCTGGTCCGCGACCGGGCCCACCAGGGAGTCCGACGGCGTGCGCACCCCGCCCGTCAGCACCACGGTGGCCCCGCTGTGGCCCTTGCCCGCGAGGCGCTGCGCGGTGTGGAACACGTCCGCCACACGAACCGAGTTGGTCACGACCGTCAGCTCCGGCACGTCGACCAGCCGGTGCGCCAGCGCGTACGTCGTCGTGCCGCCCGACAGGGCGATGGCGCTGCCCGGGGCCACCAGCGCCGCCGCCGTACGCGCGATGTCCTCCTTCGCGCTCAGCTCCAGGCCCGACTTGGCCTCGAAACCCGGCTCGTGCGTGCTCGCCTCGACGACCGGGACCGCGCCGCCGTGCACCTTCTCCAGGACGCCCTGCCGGGCCAGCGCGTCCAGGTCACGCCGCACCGTCATGTCGGAGACGCCCAGCTGGCGCGTGAGCTCGTTGACCCGCACGCCGCCGCGGCGTCTGACCTCGTCCAGGATCAGGGCGCGGCGCTGTTCCGCGAGCAGGTTCTGGTTCTCGCTCACGCCCGATCCCGGTCCTTCCGTCGCGTGCGGTCCTCGGCCTTCGGCCCTCGCCTCCGACCTCGGAGAACGGGTTCGGCGCGAGGTGTTTCATCCTCGCACGCGGCACTGACAGCCGTGCCATCGCCCGTACGTGCGGCGGGACCGTACACCTTTGGGAGATTCCGTGACGAGGGGTGCCCAGCGGGCCCGCGAACGGGGATCCTTGTCACGCACAACGACATGGAGAATCACGGGGGTCGGGGGGCCAGTGGGGCGCGCGAAGGACACAGCTGAACAGCGGGGCCAGAACCCGGCCGGCGGGAGCGGCGACAGGGTCGCCCTGGAACTCCTCGTCCACGGCGTCGGCGGCACCACCCCGCAGGAAATGCTCAACGACCCGAGCACCGTGCGGATCACCGGCGACAAGACCGCCGCCGTCCACCGCCGCGCCGACGACGCGGACGCCGAAAAACGCCCACAGGACTACGCGGACGAGCCCGTCGCCGAGGCGTACGTCTGGTCCAACCTCACCTCCGGCAACGGCGCCCGCGCCCTGTGGCTGCTGCTCCTGCCGTTCATGGTGGTCAACCTCGCCCACTGGATGCGCCCCACCGCGGACGGCATGCGCCGCGCGGTGCGCGCTTACGGGACGCTCGTGCGGCTCGTCGCGCTCACCCTCACCGTGCTCCTCGTCGCCGCCGCCTGCGAGGTCGCCCTCGACCTCACCGCCTGGCAATGCGCCGGCACGCGCGCGTGCGCCGAGGAGCGGGCCTGGCTCGGCTTCCTCGCGCCCAGCGAGACGCCCGGCGGCTGGTGGACCCAGCCCGGCCGCCGCCTCGCCCTCGCCTCCCTCGCCCCCGCGGCCCTCACCGCCCTGCTCTGGTACCTCTCCCAGCGCACCTGGAGCGCGTACGAGTCCCAGCAGCCCCTGCCGCACCAGTCCGAGCCCGAGGAGGACGGCTCCCGGAGCGCCCTCAGCCGCCCCGGCTTCTGGTACGGGCGGCGCCTGGTCGCCCGCCTCCGCGCCGCGCACACCGCCGCGGGCCTGCTCACCGTGGCCGCCTCCGTCGGCACGTCCGCCGCGCGCCACGACCGCACCGCGGGCGACGGCGCCCTGCACGTCTTCGGCATCGCCCTCGAAGCCGTGCTCGCCCTCGGCGCCGTGATCGTCGTGACCGTGGTCTGCCGACGCGGCCGCAGCGAGTCCACGCTCGACGAGCACCTCGACCGCGCCGTGAAGGTCCTTCCCCTCAGCGCGCTCGCTGTCCTCGGCGTCGCCATCGTCTACGCGTCCTGGGACCGCCCCGACTGGCGCTCCGGGGGCCGTCTGCCCGGCGACGAGACGTTCGGCGTGATCGCCCTCGTGCAGGGCCTGCTCGTCCTCGCCCTCGCCGGCTTCGCCTACGCCCTGCACCGCCGAAGCGCCGTCCCGGGCACCGTGCTCGGCGGCCTCGGCGGGCCCGCCGTCGCCATGCTGGCCTGCGCGCTCGGCGGCGTGATGTCCGGCGGCGTCGCCCAGCGCGTCGGCGACTGGCTGGACGACGGCGGCACACCCGGCGCCGACGGCTCGGTCTTCCTCGGCCCGCCCGTCGTCCTGACCTGGCAGTCCGCCGTCATCCCCGTCCTCCTCGTCGCCGTCCTGCTCCTCGCCGTCGTCCTCGTGATGCGCGCCCGCCGCCGCAGCCGCCTCGAGGTCGCCCGCGTCCACCGCGACTACGCAGGCGAACGCCCCGACCCCGAACGCACCCGCCGCATCGCGAACACCCGCGCCCTCGCAGCCCTCACCGACCGCGCCCCTGTGATCGTCGGCATCGTCTCCGCCCTCACGCTGCTCCTCGGCGCCGCCGCCCTCGTCGGCGCCTGGGGGACCCGGCAGGTGCCGAGCGAGGCCGCCGAAGGCACGCCCGCGTTCGTCGAAGGCGTCGCCGACACCACCCAGGCCCTCGGCTCCTGGCTGATCGGCTTCGGCTTCATACTCTTCGTCACCTGGGGCAGGCGCGCCTACCGCGACCCCTCCGCCCGCCGCACCATCGGCATCCTCTGGGACGTCGGCACGTTCTGGCCGCGCGCCGCCCACCCCTTCGCCCCGCCCTGCTACGCCGAGCGGGCCGTGCCCGACCTGACCTGGCGCATGGCCACCTGGACCCGGCAGACCGGCGGCCGCCTCGTCATCTCCGGCCACTCCCAGGGCAGCGTCCTCGCCGCCTCCGCCCTGTGGCAGCTGAGCCCGTCGGTGCGCCGCCGCGTCGCCCTGCTCACGTACGGCTCACCGCTCCAGCGCCTCTACGGCCGCTGGTTCCCCGCCCACTTCGGGCCCGCCGCGCTGATGTCCCTGCACCGCGAGGTCGACTGCTGGCGCAACCTGCACCGCCCCACCGACCCCATCGGCGGCCCGATCGGCCTCCCCGGCGCCTGCGGCCCCGACGTCGACCACGCCCCCCTCAAGGACCCCCTCGCCTACGGCCGTACGGAGAGCCAGCCCCTGCCCGCCCCGATCCTCGGACACGGCGACTACCAGGCCGACCCGGTCTTCGCCGACGTCCGCGGCACGCTCCTCGCCCGCCTCCGCCCCGGCGCCGACCGCGACAACGGCCACGACTGCGCCGGGGACGCACCGGCCGCCGAGCCTCGTACGACCGGCCTGCCCGGGCCGCGCGGTGACGGCGCCGTGACCGTGGCCGCGGACGCGGCGGGCCCCGACGCCGAGGCCGGTCAGGGGAGTTCGGGCAGGTCCTCCGGGTAGAGCAGCGTCAGGTCGTCCGTGCTGGCGTCGGCGACCTTGGCGACCCGGCCCGCGTGCCGCTCGACCATCGCCTCGAAGGTCTGCCGCGCCGTCCGGCCGTTGCCGAACGCCGCCCCCTTCGGCAGCGCCGTGAAGTACTTCAGGAGCGCCTCCGACGTGCCGGTGCCGAGTCTGTACTCGTGCTCGTCGGCCTGCTGCTCCACGATCCGGAGCAGCTCCTCCGGGTCGTAGTCACCGAAGGTGATGGTGCGTGAGAAACGGGACGCCACACCGGGGTTGACCGACAGGAAGCGCTGCATCTCCGCCGTGTAGCCCGCGACGATCACCACGACCGCGTCCCGGTGGTCCTCCATCAGCTTCACCAGCGTGTCGATCGCCTCACGCCCGAAGTCCCGACCCGAGTCCTCCGGCGACAGCGCGTACGCCTCATCGATGAACAGCACGCCGCCACGCGCGCGTTCGAAGGCCTCCTGCGTGCGGATCGCCGTCGAACCGATGTGCTCGCCGACCAGGTCGACGCGGGACACCTCGACCAGATGGCCCTTGTCGAGCACCCCGAGCGAAGCCAGGATCTCGCCGTACAACCGCGCCACCGTCGTCTTTCCGGTGCCCGGCGAGCCCGTGAAGACCAGGTGGCGGCGGACCGACGCGGCCTTCAGACCCGCCAGTTGACGCTTGCGGCCGACCTCGATCATGTCGGTGAGAGCGCGCACCTCGCGCTTCACGCTCTCCAGGCCCACCAGCGCGTCGAGTTCACCGAGGACGTCCTGCGAGCTGCGGACCTCCTCCGGGGCGGGCTCGGGCTCGGCGGGCTCCGTCGGCCGCTGCTCGGGCACGCCGCCGAGCAGGCCCACCGACTGCGTCGCGCGCTGCACGACCGGCTCGCCCGGGGCGGAGGGCGCGCGCACGCCGCCGCTCTCGTCGCTCGTGCAGTCCTCCACCTGAGGCCCTCCTGTGCCGCCCGAGCCCTGGGCGGCGCCGTCACCGAACTCGTACCCACCGCGCGCGCAGCGCTCCGTACGGCAGCGGCGCAGCGTGGCCCGGCAACCGTCGAGGACGTGGAAGCCGTAGCCCCCGCTGCCCGTCACCCGGCAGTTGACGAAACTGCCGCGCCCTTCCGCCGACACATAGAAACCGGCCTCCGAAGGGGAGGTGACCTCGCACCGCTCCACCGTCGGATCGGCGCCCTTCGTGACGATCACGCCCGTCTGCGCGCCGTCGATCGTGCACCCCGCGAGCGTGCCCCCGCTGCCGTGGTCGCGGAACCAGGCGCCCGTGGCGACCTCACGGATGCGGCAGTCGTCGAGCTGCGCGATCGCGCCGTCGCTCACCGACACCGCGGTGTTCCGCACCTGCGACAGGTCGCTGTCCACGACGTCCACGCGCGAGCCCCGGTCGAGCACGAACAGCGCGTCCGGCACGTCCCGCACCCGGCAGGCCTCCAGCACGGCGGTGGCGCCGTCACTGACCCACACCGCCGGGTAGTCGCCCGTACTGTCGTGGATCTCCGACTGGTTGGCGTCCACGCGCGTGCCCGGGTCCCACACCGACAGGCCGTTGCGCCCGAAGCGGCTGATCGTGGAGCGGGTGAGGGTGAGCACGGAGCGGGAGCGCAGGTCGATCGCGTTCTCCGGGATGTCGTGCAGCCGGCAGTCGGCGAGCGTCAGGACCGCGTCCGTGTCGAGCGTGATCCCGTCGGCCGTCGTGCGGTGCACCTCGCAGTCCGTCAGGTGCGCGCCGGCCCGCCCGGTGATCTGCACCCCGGCGCCCTTCACCTCGTAGACCTCGCAACCCAGGCCTTCGAGCGCGGAGTTCTCGCCGGTGACGGAGATTCCGGTGCCGGACGCGTGGTGCACACGGCAGCGCTCCAGGCGCGGGTGCGCGCCCCCGCGCACGGTCACGCCGCTCTGCCCGGCCGCGACGACCTCGCACTCCTCGAAGACACCGCCCGCCCCGTCGAGCACGGCGATGCCGATGCCCGCCGGGTTGTCGACCGTGCAACGGCGGACGGTGGGCCGCGCCCCCGCCCGCACTTCGAGCCCGGCGGCGGAGCGGGTGACGATGCGTACGTCGATCAGCTCGGGGGCGCCGTCCTCCACGAGCAGGGCGGGCGCGGCGGCGTCCTGGCCCTCGAACTGCAGGTCCTGCAGCACGGCCGAGGCGCGCACGGTCAGCGGCACTCCGTCTGCGGGCGCTATCCGCACGGAGCCGGGGGAGCCCTCGGGCCCGCGCAGCGTCACCGCGCGCTGCACCACGAGGTTCTCCCGGTACGTCCCGGGAGCAACGGTCAGCACGTCACCGTCGCCGGCCGCCTCTAGGGCCGCGGCGAGCGATCCGTACTCGCCCGTGCGGCGCCGCCACCGCGAAGTGCCGGTGTGCGTCACCTGGACCGTGCCCTGTGCCATGGCGTTGTTGTGCCCCCACCTCGTGCGATCCCCGTCGGACAGGCGTCCACCGTAGCGTGCGTGGAGGACGGGAGTTGACCGCTCGCCCCGGTCTGTGGACAACCCGTACGGCCCGGAAGGGGGAGGTGTTGTGACGTTGCGGTGTCGGGCCTATGGGCAGGGGCGCCGCGCGGGGTCATCTACCGTGCGGGGCACGGAAGTTCGAGTTCCGGACGTACGTCGACGTGGAGGCGGCGGGGCGTGGCCTCGGGGTCAACTCCCGGTGCCCGTACGGCCCCAGTCCGGGCCTGCGGCGGCCCACTCGCGCTCCCAGTCCGCGTAGCGGCGGCACACGAGGCGCCACAGGACGAGTCGGCGCGCGCCCTCGATGGTGGCGGCGGTGGCGGCTGCGACGCCGAGCCCGGCGAGCACCGCGTGCACGGTGGCCGTTCCGAGATCCATCGGCTGCGCCACCTGGCGGCCTGCCTGGTCGGTCCAGAGCGGGATGCGGTCGCCGGGGGCGGAGACCGCGCCGGCCGTCACGGTGCCGGAGCGCGGACTGCCGTCGGGGGCCGTCCAGTTGGCGACGACACGGCGATGGCCGTCACGCGCGGTGGCGGTTTCCGGGTCGGGGTCGACGGGCGGCTGTGTCACCGTTCTGACCACCGTCGCCGTCACCTTGTGGCGGTTCTCGTGCTGCGCCTGCACCGCCTGGTGCAGGGCGTCCTGGGTCAGTCCGCCCGCCACGGATCCGACGAAGGGCGCCGCCACCGCGATGAGCACCGCGGCCGCAAGCGCCACCAAGGCCTCGACGAGATCGGTCGTACGGCGCAGCGGATTGTGCCGCCAGCGCCAGAGTCCCGCGATCGCCCGCACGATCCTGCACCTCCCCCTTCCGCGTCCGTCATTACCGCCAACGGCACGGCCCAAGCGCGAGTGGCGCCGGAAGAGAGCGAAATCACCCTTCCCGGCGGCGGCCCGCGCACGCCTCCGGTCACGTCCGAGCCGTGCCGCGCTGCGACGAACCGGCCCGGCTGCCCGGTGGCCGCATTCTCACCGACCGGGGTCCGTACCGCCTTCTGCCCAGTGTGCGCCTGGACGCTTTCGGCCACATCCCGGGGTGGGAGGTTCCGGGAGGCCGGATCGGCGGGTGATTCTGCGGGTGCCGTCGCTTTTCTGCTGGGTGGTGCCGCCGACCGGGGCTGGACGGCCGACGGCCTCTCGCACATCCTGCCGGGTTCCCCGGGGCCCGGGGTCTATTCGAGGATCTTCACGGGATCGCCGACGCGGATCGTGCCCGTGGTCTCGGGCACCAGGTTCTGGCCGAAGACCAGCTGGTCACCGAAGCGGCGGTGCCGCGCGAGCGTGCGCAGCGGCTCCTTGCCGCGCTCTGCGGTGCGCTGGTCGGTGGTCGTCACGACGCAGCGGCCGCAGGGTTTGGCGACGCGGAACGGGATGTCCCCGATGGCGATGCGCGTCCACTCGTCCTCGGCCCAGGGCGCGGTGCCGTCGACGACGACATTGGGCCGGAAGCGGTTCATCGGAAGCGGGCCCTCATCGGCATGATCACCCTGCTCGATCAGGGAGTTGAGGGCGTCGAGCGACGACAGCGCGGCGAGCAGCAGCGGGAACCCGTCGGCGAAGCTGACGGTCTCGTCCGCCTGCGCGTACCCCGGGTCGAGCGGGCGGCGGCGGGTCGGGTCGTCCATGTGGACCAGGCGTATCTCGGTGTCGAGCCACTCGCTCAGCCAGGCGCTCGCGGACTCGTCGGCCGGAACCGCCTCCACCTTGTCCCGCCACACCTCGACCGGGACGGTGCGCGAGGCGTCCGGCACCGCGACGGTGAGCGGCGCACGGCCCGGAGCGGTCAGGCGGAGTCCGCCACCGGGCTGCGGTTCGGCGGACACCAGCGCGAGCCGCGGCTGCTGGCGCTGTGTGACGTACCGTCCGTCCGGCTCGACCACCATCCACCGGCGGTCACCGGCGAGCCCCCAGGGCTCCACGACGGCCTCCGCCGTGGCGTACCCCTGCACCGATTTGAGCGGGTGGATGTGGATCGAGCGCAGCGTTGGGTTCGGCATGGGGCCATCCTGCCAGGAGGCACTGACAGCCCCGGAGCCGGTCGAGCGTCAGTACCCGCGGCCGGGGTGCTGGCGGTAGTACGGGTCGTCGTGCGGGTTGGGCGCCGGTGCCGGGCGCGGAGCCGCCGGTCGCATCGCCTCGTAGCCCGTGCCGCCGAACGGCCGCTGCTGCTGCGGCTGTCCGCCGCCGTACCCGCGCGGGCCGGTGGCCTGCTGCGGGATGTGCGGCGCGGGCGCGGGCTGCATCGGCGCCTGCTGCTGGGACGGATAGCCGTACGAGGACGACTGGGGCGAGGGCGCGGCCGGCAGGGCGGGCAGCGCCGACGGGAGGGCCGGCAGGCTGCTTCCGGTGTCGTACGCGGAGGGGACCCGGATCGGGGCGATTTGCGGAGTGCCGCGCTCGGCCACGAGCGAGTCATAGATCGGGGTGTCCGGGAAGGACGGCGCGGAGTAGTAACCGCCGCCATAGGTGGAGCGGGGGGAGGTCATGGCACATAAGTTAAGCCCAAGATGTGCTGGTTGGGGAGACCGATAAGAGGGTTGCTTTACGTGTCGGTAGTGACCGGGCGTCCCCAATCCGAGCGAACTCGGCTAAAAACGGTCGCCCTTGAGGGTGTTGATCGTGTAAAGCGCGCGTTACCGGCGGTTGACCAGTGATCTTCGCTGCCCCCGGGTTGGGTCGTGCGGACCCTCGGGGAATAGGTTGGCCGTAACTAATCGGTCGCTTCCGGGCGGCCGTTCATGACCCTTCCCGACCGACGACTCGCAATGGGGGCGGACATGTCAATGCCCAAAGGATCGAATGTTCCGGTGCCCGCACCGGCAGTGCGGGTCGAAATCGGCTGGCACTCGGGCCCCGGCGTCCCGGACGCCGACGCCTCGGCGTTGCTCCTCGTGGCGGGAAAGGTGCGCTCGGACGGCGACTTCGTCTTCTACAACCAGGCTCAGCACGCCTCGGGAGCGGTCCGGCACGAGGGCAAGCAGCCCGCCGGAGGGCAGGTGACCGACACGCTGTTCGTGGACCTCGCGCGCGTGGAGCCGGATGTCGAGACCGTCGTGCTCGCCGCCTCCGCGGACGGCGGCGCCTTCGGGCAGATCCCCGGTCTGCACATCCGCCTCGTCGACCCGGCGAACGGCGCCGAACTCGCCCGCTACGACAGCGGGGACGCCACCGTGGAGACCGCCTTCGTGCTCGGCGAGCTCTACCGGCGGCAGGGCGCGTGGAAGTTCCGCGCCGTCGGCCAGGGCTACGACAGCGGACTCGCGGGCCTCGCCACGGACTTCGGCATCGCGGTCGACGAGCCGCAGGACGCGCCGCCCGCCCCGGTCTCCGCAGCGCCCGTCGCGCCTGCCCCGGCTCCCATGGCGCCTCCGCCGCCGGCCCCTGCGCCTGCCCAGCCGATCAGCCTCAGCAAGGTGACGCTCACGAAGGAGGCCCCGGCCGTCTCCCTCACCAAGCAGGGCGGCACCTCGGGAGCGATGCGCGTCAACCTCAACTGGCAGGTCCGCAAGCAGTTGAAGGGCTGGATGGCCAAGCTCAACCAGGCCATGGCCGCCCCCGGACTCGACCTGGACCTGGGCGCCCTGTACGAACTCGCCGACGGCCGTAAGGGGGTCGTCCAGGCGGTCGGCAACACCTTCGGCGCCCTGCACGAGCCGCCGTACATCCAGCTCGACGCGGACGACCGCACCGGGGCGCGTACCAGTGGCGAGAACCTGACCATCAACCTCGATCACGCACAGCAGTTCAAGCGAATTCTCATCTTCGTGACCATCTATGAGGGCGCCCGGAGCTTCGCCGACCTGAACGCGACCGTCACCCTCTCCCCGCAGCACGGAGCCCCCGTCGATTTCCACCTGGACGAGTGCACCGTCCCGTCCACCGTGTGCGCCCTCGCCCTCCTCACCCAGGAAAGCGGTGACCTCGTCGTGCGGCGGGAGGCCCGCTACCTGGTGCCGGAGCGCGGCGTCAGCATGCAGCGCACCCTCGACTACGCCTACGGCTGGGGCATGAACTGGACGCCCGGCCGCAAATAGCGGTCCACAAAGGGAGAGCGTTCACTGATCGGGAGCGGCCTCGGCGCGGTCCGGGCGCTTATAGGTGCGGCCTTTCCACGCCGCGCCCTTCCCTCTGTAGTGCTGGACGGCGGAGTCCACGGTCATGAAGAGATACAGCAGAGCCGTCATCGGCAACAGCGGCGCCAGCCACAGCGTCTGGCAGTAGTAGCGGAGCATCGGCAGATACGTCGCCGTCATGATCAGCCACGCCGCTCCACCCGCAGCCGCGGCCACCGGCTGATCCGTCACCAGCCCCGTGACGAGGGTGAGGGGCGGCGCCAGATACACCACCGCAAGCCCGAGCACAGTGCCGATCAACAGCGCCGGATTGTGCCGCAGTTGGGAGTACGCGCTGCGCGACACCATCCGCCACAGATCGGCGAGACGCGGATACGGGCGCACGCTGTCGACGCGTTCCGCGAGCCCGAGCCAGATGCGGCCGCCGCTGCGCTTCACGGCCCCCGCGAGAGCCACGTCGTCGATCACCGCGTGCCGGATCGCCTCCGGCACCCCCGCCCGCTCGGCGGCCTCCGTACGCAGCAGCACGCAGCCTCCGGCGGCGGCCGCGGTGCGTCCGTTGCTCTTGGCCACCCAGCGGAACGGATACAGCTGCGCGAAGAAGTACACGAAGGCCGGGACGATCAACCGCTCCCAGGCGCTGGCCACCCGCAGCCGCGCCATCAGCGACACCAGATCGAAACCGCCGGACCGCGCCGCGGCCACCAACTCCCGCAGACTGTCCGGCTCGTGAGCGATGTCCGCGTCCGTGAGGAGCAGGTACTCGGGCGTCTGCGCGGTCGCGTCGTGGTGGTACTCGCGGGCCGTCGCACGCGCGCGTGGTCCCTGTTCCCGGTCGGCCGCCGCACGCGCACAGGCGATTCCGTGCCGCACCGCCCACAGCTTCCCCGTCCACCCGGCCGGGGGCTCGCCCGGCGACGTCACGGTCAACGGCAGGCCCCGGTGCCGGTCGGCCAGCGCACGCGCGAGCCGGCCCGTCCCGTCGGAACTCCCGTCGTCCACGAGGACGATCTCCGCGCGGCCCGGATAGTCCTGCGCGAGAAGCGACGGCAGGCTCTCCCGCAGCACGGCCGCCTCGTCCCGGGCGGGCACCACGATGCACACGTACGGCCAGTCGTCGGGGTCGCGGCGCGGCGGAAGACGCAGGTCCGTACGCCAGAACAGACCCTGGCCGAGCAGCAGCCAGAGCCAGGCGGCCAGAGACACGAGGGCGATCCACGCAACGGCGCTCATCCCCGGGAGTCTGCCCCACAGGGCAGGGCCCGCAAGGCCCATCGACTATGGTGACCGGGTGAAGATCGCGCTAGTCGACTCAGGAATCGGACTCCTCCCGGCCACCGCGGCGGTACGCCGCCTGCGGCCCGACGCCGACCTCCTCATCTCCTCGGACCCCGACGGAATGCCCTGGGGACCGCGTACGCCCGAGGACCTCACGAAGCGCGCACTCCAGGCCGCCGAGGCAGCCGCGGCGCTGGGGCCCGACGCCCTGATCGTCGCCTGCAACACCGCTTCCGTGCACGCCCTGCCGACGCTGCGCGCCAAGCTGGAGCCGCAGCTTCCGGTGATCGGCACCGTGCCGGCGATCAAGCCGGCGGCCGCCGGTGGGGGACCGGTCGCGATCTGGGCCACGCCCGCCACGACCGGCAGCCCCTACCAGCGCGGGCTGATCCGCGAGTTCGCGGACGGCGTCGACGTCACCGAGGTGCCCTGCCCGGGTCTCGCCGACGCGGTCGAGCACGCCGACGAGGACGCGATCGACAAGGCCGTCGCCGCTGCCGCCGCGCTCACGCCCAGCAAGGTCGAGGTCGTCGTCCTCGGCTGCACCCACTACGAGCTCGTCGCGGAGCGTATCCGCGCCGCCCTGCAGCGGCCCGGGCAGCCGCCGCTCGTCTTCCACGGCAGCGCGGGCGCCGTCGCGGCCCAGGCGCTGCGCCGCATCGGCGCCTCCGCCCAGCCGGACGCCGAGCCCACCGGGTCGCTCACCGTGCTCCTCAGCGGCCGTGAGGGCGCCCTGCCCGCAGCGGCCCTGAACTACGCCGAGGGACGCCTGCTCGGGCAGCTCAGCCCGGCCCGCTGACCGCCCCGGGGCGGGCGGTTCTCACGCTCGGTGAGCTTCTGCCTGCGCAGCGGGACACGAGTAGCCTGCTGGTATGAGGCACCACCCGCACACCGCGCGGGGCGCCGATGAGCCCCCGCCGGAAGTCTGGACCGGACACGCCACGAATCGCATGCAGTGGCTGCTGGCCCTCGTGGGCGCCGCGTGCATGGCGCTGGGGATCCAGCTCGCCGTCGACTCGTCCTGGACGAACGGCCTCACACCGCTGGTCATGGCCGTCGTGGGCTGCGTCGGCGCCGGACTCCTCATGCTGTTCGGCACCCTCGCGTTCGTCCAGGTGGCCGTTCGCGTCGACAAGGACTCGCTCGAAGTGCGCTGCGGGCACATCGGCGTGCCGCGCCGCCGCATTCCGCTGTCGCAGATCGTGGCCGCCGACTTCGCGCCGCAGGTGTGCCCGCGCCAGTGGGGCGGCTGGGGGTACCGCTGGCGGCCGGAGAAGGGCACCGCTGTGATCGTGCGGCGCGGCGAGGCGGTGGTGCTCAACCTCGGCGACGGGCACAAGTTCACGGTCACCGTCGACGACGCCGAGTCGGCGGTACGCGTCATCCGCGACCGGCTGCGGATGCGTTCGACGGGGCCCGCGGCGGGGGTCTGAGGCCGCCGCTCCGCCGAGCCGGAATCGGTCTCCCTGGCACTGACTGCAATTGAGCCGGATTTCGTCGTCGCTGAGCTGGATTTGGCGGTCACTGAGCTGGATTCGGCGGGTCGCCGTCCGGCAGCGGTTGGGCCGTCGCCAGGCCGGCCAGCACACCCACTCCCACGGTCACCGCGGCGAAGCTCAGCGTGTTCCCCACGGCGGCCGTAGCCGCGACCGCGGTCAGGGCGAGGCCCGCCGTCAGCACGAGCGGTGTCGACCGCGACGAGCGCCACAGTGCGTGCAGCAGCCAGCAGAACGCGGTGCCGAGGAGGACGACTCCGACGACACCCTGCTCGGCGGCGAGCTGCAGCGGCGCGGAGTGCGGCCTGGCATCGGAGTGCAGCGCCTGCTGGGCGGCGACGCTGAACTCCGCGTACCGGCCGGGGCCCACGCCGAGCACCGGGTCGCGCTGCGCGAGGAGCAGGGCGTCGTGCCACAGGGCGACGCGATGGCCGGTGAGCCGGTCCGTGAGGGCGTCCGTCAGACCGGTGGGCAGGGCGGAGGCGGCCACCGCCCACGTCGTCCCCACGAGCAGCCCTGCCGCCAGCCCCAGGCAGGTCAGCACCCGTCCCCGGTGGTTGAAGCGCTCCGCGGCGAGGGAGCACAGCAGAATCGCGACGCAGCCGACGAGACCGGCCGCCGAACCGAGCACAGCCGCCACGACCGCGGCACACAGCGCGAGCAGCCGCAGCGCCAGCCGCACAAGGAGCCAGCCCGTCGCCCAGGCCGCACAACAGGCAGCACCGGCCGACAGCACGAGCAGTGACGCCGCGGGGCTCGTATGGCCGAGTGGCGAGTCGAGCGGTGAACCGCCGACGCCGGACAGCGCGGTACGTGTGGGGTCGGTGCTGGACACGGTCGGGGAGGCGTTGACGGCGAGGCCGAGCCAGGCGAGCGCGGCGGCGGCGCAGGCGCCGACGGGGAACACCGCACCGCCGATACGGCCGCACGCGTACCCGGCGGCGAGGGCCAGGACAGCGAGCAGCACGCCCTCGGGACGGCCGCCGCGTGCCGTCGCCGTGATCAACGCCCATAACGCGCAGCAGCCGAGGATCGTCATGCCCGCGACATCGGCCACCGCGCGGGGCGTGGACCGGCTGTCGTCGACATGCGCCGTCACAGAAGTCATCGGCTGTCCCCCCCCGTCGCCCCCGACCGCCCCTGACGACCTCGGGCGATCCGCAGAACTCCCGGTCAGAAGCACGGCCAACGGTAATGGCTGCCATGCGGATGTGTGCCCCTAATGCGGGGATGCCGTGGCTCGTCGAGCACTGTGCGCGGGCTGTCGGGCACTACGCGCGCGTGGTGCCGGACGAGGCACGCGCGCGTGGTGCCCGATGCCGATGAGAGCCGGTCGGCCTCGCTGGACCACCATGTCGGTATGTCAGGGCTGCGCCGTAGACTCCGCGAGGTGACAGCCACCACCACCTCCACCTCCACCGATGTGCCGGGACCGCAGGAGCAGGAGCCCGAGCGTTCCACGCGGGACAAGCTGCTGCGGCGGTTCGCGCGCCCCGCGGCCGCCGTCGCCGCGGGACTGCTCCAGTACGCGACGTTCCCGCCGCGTGAGCTCTGGTGGCTGGCCCCGATCTCCTTCGCGCTGTTCGGCCTCGCCGTGCACGGGCGCCGGGCACGGGCCGGATTCGGCCTGGGCCTGCTCATGGGGCTCGGCTTCCTGCTGCCGCTCTTGTCGTGGACGGGCGTCGACGTGGGCCCGCTGCCGTGGCTGGCGCTGGCCGTCACGGAGGCGGTTTTCGTCGCAGTGGGGGCGGCCGGCATCGCCTTCGTGACGCGGCTGCCCGCGTGGCCCCTCTGGGCGGCGGCGGTGTGGATCGTCGACGAGGCGCTGCGGGCCCGATTCCCGTTCGGCGGCTTCCCCTGGGGCAAGGTCGCGTTCGGTCAGCCCAGTGGTGCGTTCCTGCCGCTGGCGTCGATCGGCGGCACGCCCCTGCTCGGGTTCGCGGTGGTGCTCTGCGGCTTCGCGCTCGCCGCGCTGGTGCGCCGACTCGTCGCCGTACGCGGAGTGCGGGACCGGGGGGTGATCGCCGCGGCGGCGCTGACCGTGGCCCCCGTGGTCGCGGGGGCCGGGGTGCTGCCGACGATGTCCGACGAGGCGGAGAACGGCACCGCGCGGGTGGCCGTGATCCAGGGAAACGTGCCCCGTATGGGGCTCGATTTCAACGCGCAGCGGCGGGCCGTCCTCGACTACCACGTACGCGAGACCATGAAGCTCGCCGACGCCGAGAACAAGCCCGACCTGGTGGTGTGGCCGGAGAACTCCTCGGACATCGACCCCTACGCGAACCCGGACGCGTACGCCGAGATCGACAAGGCGGCCAAGGCCGTCGGAGTGCCCATCTCCGTGGGCGCCGTGGTGACCGCCGAGGACGGCACCGCGCGCAACCGCCAGATCCTCTGGGACCCGAAGACCGGTCCCGGAGAGGTGTACGACAAGCGGCAGCTGCAGCCCTTCGGGGAGTACATGCCGTACCGCAGCTTCTTCCGGATCTTCAGCTCCGACGTGGACCGCGCGGGCAGCTTCGTCCCCGGTGACGAGCCGGTGGTGTTCGACATGGCGGGCACCGGGATCGGGCCGGTCACCTGTTACGAGGCGGCTTTCGACGGGGTCGTGCGGGATCAGGTGCAGGCCGGGGCCGAGGTGCTGTCCGTGCCGAGCAACAACGCGACCTTCGGGCGCAGCCAGATGACGTACCAGCAGCTCGCCATGGACCGCGTGCGCGCCGTCGAGCACGGGCGCGCGGTGCTCGTGCCGGTCACGAGCGGCGTGAGCGCGGTGATCCGCCCCGACGGGTCGATCGCCCAGGACACCGGGCTGTTCGTGCCCGCCACGCTCGTCGCCGAGGTGCCCAAGCGGACGTCGCTGACCGTGGCCACCCGCGTGGGCGCCTGGCCGGAGGCGCTGATCGTCGCGCTCGGCGTGGGCGGTCTCGGGTTCGCCGTGGCGCGGTCGATCAAGGCCCGGCGCACGGAGTCCTGACGCGCCCCCGGCAGGCGCTCCCGCGCGCCGCCGGGAGTGTCGTACGTCCCGGTTAGGGTCGACGACATGGCGATTCCTGAGTTCCTTCGTGAGATCCGAGCCTCGGCGGGCAACCAGCTCCTGTTCCTGCCGGGCGTCACCGCGATCGTCTTCGACGACGAGGGCAGAGTCCTGCTCGGCCGCCGCTCCGACACCGGGAACTGGGCGGTCATCGGCGGCATCCCCGAGCCCGGCGAGCAGCCGGCGGCGTGTGCGGTGCGCGAGGTCTACGAGGAGACCGCCGTGCACTGCGAGGTCGAGCGGATCGTCCTCGTCGAGACGCGCGAACCGATCCAGTATCCGAACGGCGACATCTGCCAGTTCCTGGACATCACGCTGCGCTGCCGGGCGACCGGCGGCGAGGCGCGGGTGAACGACGACGAATCGCTCGAAGTGGGCTGGTTCGACCTCGACTCGCTGCCGCCGCTCGAGGAATTCGGCACGCAGCGCATCAAGATGGCGACGGAGGACGGCCCCACCTGGTTCGAGGGGATGCCCAGGGGATGAACACGGCGACTCCGGCGGTTGCGGTCCCCCAAGGGCCTGCCTCGGTGTTGCGCAAGTGGATGTTGTGTTCACGACATTCGGCTCTGAACTCTTCCTCGGGGAGCGGCTCGCGGGGTGAAGTGGCCCCTGATCCCGATCGCGGCGGGCGGTGCACCTCCATGCCCGGATCCGGGTGCCCACCCATGCGCACTTCTAGTCGAGTTGGAGGCAGGCCGATGACGGCAAGAACAGCGAACGGAGACCTCTTGTGATCGTCGGAGTCCTCAAAGAAGCACGGCCGGGCGAGAGCCGCGTCGCGGCGACGCCGACCACGGTCGAGCAGATCCGCAAGCTGGGTTACGAGGTCGTGGTCGACGCGGGCGCGGGCCTCGCGGCGAGCTTCGCCGACCGTGCGTACGAGGCAGCGGGGGCGCACATCGGCGACGCGACGGCCGCCGACGTGGTGCTCGGCGTGAACGCGCCCAGCCCCGCGCAGCTCGACGGCGTGCGGCCGGAGGCGACGGTCATCGCCCTGTTCTCGCCGGCCTTCGACAGCGAGATGGTCGAGGAGTTGGGGCGTCGGCCGTTCACCGCGCTCTCCATGGACGCGGTGCCGCGGATCAGCCGGGCACAGTCGATGGACGTGCTGTCGTCGATGGCGAACATCGCCGGGTACCGCGCGGTGGTCGAGGCGGCGCACGAGTTCGGCCGGTTCTTCACCGGGCAGGTGACGGCGGCGGGCAAGGTGCCGCCGGCCAAGGTCCTGGTCGCGGGCGCGGGCGTCGCGGGCCTCGCGGCGATCGGCGCGGCGGGCTCGCTCGGCGCGGTGGTGCGGGCGACGGACCCGCGGCCCGAAGTGGCCGAGCAGGTCCGGTCGTTGGGCGGCGAATACCTGTCCATCGAGTCGCAGGAGGCGGAAGTCTCGGCGACGGGCTACGCGAAGGAGATGGGCGACGACTACAAGGCGCGCGAGGCCGAGCTGTACGCCGCGCAGTCCCGTGAGGTCGACATCGTCATCACCACCGCCCTGATCCCGGGCCGCCCCGCACCGCGGCTCATCACCGCCGAGATGGTGGCGGAGATGAAGCCCGGCTCGGTGATCGTCGACATGGCGGCGGCCAACGGCGGCAACGTCGAAGGCACGGTGAAGGGCGAGAAGATCGTCACCGAGAACGGCGTGACGATCATCGGCTACACGGATCTGGCGGGCCGACTGCCCGCCCAGGCCTCGCAGTTGTACGGCACGAACCTCGTCAACCTCTTGAAGCTCCTCACGCCGGACCAGGACGCCCAGCTGGTCCTGGACTGGGACGACCCGGTGCAGCGCTCCATCACCGTCGTACGGGAAGGGGAGTTGGCGTGGCCGCCTCCGCCCGTGCAGGTGTCGGCGGCCCCGGCGCCCGCCGCCGCTGCCGCACAGGAGAAGGCACCGGCGAAGCCGGAGAAGAAGCCGATGACGGCGGCGCAGAAGTTCGGCGGAGTGGCCTTCGGGGCGCTCGCGCTGTTCCTCGCCGCGGCGTTCGCGCCGCCCGCGCTGCTGCCGCGCCTCACCGTGTTCGTGCTGGCGATCGTGATCGGCTTCTATGTGATCGGGCACGTGCATCACGCGCTGCACACGCCGCTGATGTCGGTCACGAACGCGATCTCCGGGATCATCGTGGTGGGCGCGATGGTGCAGATCGGGCACTCGTCCAGCACCGCCGTGATGGTCCTGTCGTTCGTGGCGATCCTTCTGGCCACCATCAACATCGTCGGCGGCTTCGCGGTGACGCGGCGCATGCTCGGCATGTTCAGCAGGAGTTGAGATGTCTGCGACCATCGCCGCCCAGGCGGCCTACCTCATTGCGGCCCTGCTGTTCATCCTGGCCCTCGCCGGGCTCTCCAAGCACGAGTCGGCGCGGCTCGGCAACGCCTTCGGCATGCTCGGCATGGGCGTCGCGCTGATCGCGACGGTCGTGCTCGCGGTCTCCGACCACCTCAGCTACGCGAGCATCGCGCTGCTGGCCGTCGCCATGCTGATCGGCGCGGCCGTCGGCCTGCAGCGGGCCGGCCGCGTGGAGATGACCGGCATGCCCGAACTGATCGCGCTGCTGCACTCGTTCGTCGGTCTGGCGGCCGTCCTCGTCGGCTGGAACGGCTTCCTGTCGGTGGAGAACGACCCGGGCGGCGCGGAGGCCAAGTCCCTCGACGCGCTGGGCACGTTGGGCATCCACCACGCCGAGGTGTTCATCGGGGTGTTCATCGGCGCGGTGACGTTCACCGGCTCGATCGTGGCCAACCTGAAGCTCTCCGCGAAGATCAACTCCAAGCCGCTGATGCTGCCCGGCAAGAACGCCCTGAACGTCGGTGCGCTGGTGCTGTTCGTCGCGCTGACGGTGTGGTTCACGATCGCGCCCGCCCTGTGGCTGCTGATCGTCGTCACCTTGGTGGCGCTCGCCCTCGGCTGGCATCTGGTGGCGTCGATCGGCGGCGGTGACATGCCGGTCGTGGTGTCGATGCTCAACAGCTACTCGGGCTGGGCCGCGGCGGCCTCCGGCTTCCTTCTGGAGAACGACCTGCTGATCGTGACGGGCGCCCTGGTCGGCTCCTCCGGTGCGTATCTCTCGTACATCATGTGCAAGGCGATGAACCGCTCCTTCCTGTCCGTGATCGCGGGCGGCTTCGGCATCGAGGCGCCGTCGGGATCGGACGTGGACTACGGCGAGCACACCGAGATCACCGCCGACGAGGTCGCCGAACTCCTCGAAACCGCGCGGTCGGTGGTCATCACTCCCGGGTACGGGATGGCGGTCGCCCAGGCGCAGTTCCCGGTCGCGGAACTCACGTCGAAGCTGCGCGCGAACGGTGTGGACGTGCGGTTCGGCATCCATCCGGTCGCGGGTCGTCTGCCGGGGCACATGAACGTGCTCCTCGCCGAGGTGAAGGTGCCGTACGACATCGTCCTGGAGATGGACGAGATCAACGACGACTTCCCCGACACGGACGTCGTCCTGGTGATCGGTGCGAACGACACGGTCAACCCGGCCGCGGCGGAGGACCCGGGCAGTCCGATCGCCGGGATGCCGGTGCTCAATGTGTGGAACGCGGGCAAGGTCATCGTGTTCAAGCGGTCGATGGCCTCCGGCTACGCGGGAGTTCAGAACCCGCTGTTCTTCCGGGACAACACGGCGATGCTGTTCGGCGACGCGAAGGACCGGGTCGAGGACATCGTCGCGGCGCTGACCGAGCGCGGTGTGCGTCATGCGGACAGCGGGGCTGCGGCGAAATAGCCCTCCGCGTGAGCCTGCGCATGCCTGAGGAGTGCGCTGGGGCGGCGGGCCGGTGCGTGCCGAGTGAGCGCGCGCCGGCCCGCCGCCTTGTAGCGTCGGCTGCTTTATACGGGGCTCCGCTCGTACGGCCCGTCCTCCGCACATGGTCCGAGCCCAGCTCTGAGGGTCGAAGTATGGGTTCTGACCACATGGGGGCGGTCGGAAGTGCTGCCTAGGGTGCCTGCATGAGCGCCTCACCGATCACCCGCAGCCCGCTCGACGCTCCGGCAGGCCGTACCGTCGCCGTCGACCTGTCCGGCCGTACCGCACTGGTCTCCGGCGCCGCGTCGGGCATCGGCCGCGCCTGCGCGCTGCGCCTCGCCGCGGCAGGGGCGCGGGTCAGGGCCGTGGACCGGGACGTCGACGGCCTCGGCACGCTCGCCCACGAGGACGTGGACGGCGGCGGCAGCATCGAGCCCCGCCCGCTCGACCTCACCGACCTCGACGCAGCCGAACGCGCGGCCGCGGGCGCCGACATCCTGGTCAACAACGCAGGACTCCAACTCGTCCGCCCCATCGAGGAGTTCCCGCCGGACGTCTTCCACACGGTCCTCACCGTGATGCTGGAGGCGCCGTTCCGCCTGCTGCGCGGCGCGCTGCCGCACATGTACGCGCAGGGCTGGGGACGCGTCGTCAATGTGTCGTCGGTGCACGGGCTGCGCGCTTCGCCGTACAAATCGGCGTACGTCGCCGCCAAGCACGGGCTCGAAGGGCTCTCCAAGACGGCGGCGCTCGAAGGTGCACCGCACGGCGTGACCTCGAACTGTGTGAATCCCGGCTACGTCCGCACGCCCCTCGTGGAGAAGCAGCTCGCCGATCAGGCGGCCGCGCACGGCATCCCCGAGGAGCAGGTGCTCAGGGACGTGATGCTGCGCGACAGCGCGGTGAAGCGGCTGATCGAGCCGGCGGAGGTCGCCGAAGCGGTGGCCTACCTGTGCGCCCCGCAGGCCGCGTTCGTCACCGGCACGTCGATGGTCATCGACGGCGGCTGGACGGCGCACTGACCTCCGGCCCTCGCACGGTCCGCACTCCGCTGACCTGGGGCGGAAGGGAGTTATCCACAGGCCTGGCGGTGATGTCGGCCGCGTCGGTCATGCTGTCCTCATGTCCATCGACCACCCGCCGACCGCCGTGAGTGCGGAGGCCCCCTTCCTCGCGCTGCTCGCACGGGACGCCGACGCCGAGGCGTACGAGCAGCCCGTGCGGCTGGCCCGCGCCGAGGGCGCGTCGGCCGAGCGGATCGCCGAGCTCGAACACGCCAAGCTCCTCGCGCTGCGGGTGCGCGCCGAGCTGGAGGGGCGCAGGCGCCGCGAGGCGGAGTTGTCGGCGCTGTTCGAGACCGCCCACGACCTGGCGGGACTGCGGGATCTCGACGAGGTGCTGCAGGCGATCGTGCACCGTGCCCGCTCGCTGCTCGGCACGGACGTCGCGTATCTGTCGCTCAACGATCCGGTCGCGGGCGACACCTACATGCGGGTCACCGAAGGCTCGGTGTCCGCCCGGTTCCAGCAGGTGCGGCTCGGCATGGGGGAGGGGCTCGGCGGCCTCGTCGCCCAGACGGCCCGCCCTTATGTGACGGACGACTACTTCCGGGACGAGCGTTTCCGCCACACCCAGTCCATCGACACGGCCGTCCAGGACGAGGGCCTCGTCGCCATCCTCGGCGTGCCCCTGCTGCTCGGCACCGAAGTGATCGGCGTGCTGTTCGCGGCCGACCGCCGGGCGCGGGTCTTCGAACGGGAGCAGATCGCCCTGGTCCGCTCGTTCGCCGCGCTCGCCGCCGCGGCCATCGACTCGGCGAACCTCCTGGCGGAGACGCGTTCGGCGCTCGCCGATCTGGAACGCGCCAGCGACATCATCCGGGACCGCAGCGGCGTCATCGAGCGCGCCTCCGACGTGCACGACCGCCTGGCCCAACTCGTCCTGCGCGGCGGCGGTGTGCAGGACGTGGCGGCCGCGGTGTCCGAAGTCCTGGACGGCACCGTCGAGTTCAGGGACAGCGCCCACGCCCCCGCCCAGGCCCTGGAACGCTCCCGCGCGGACGGCCACGCGGTGCAGCACGGGGACGACTGGATCGCGGCGGTCGCGGCCGGCGGCGAACTGCTCGGCGCGCTCGTCATGCGCGGCCACCCCGCGCTCGACCCGGTCGACCAGCGCACCCTGGAGCGGGCCGCGATGGTGACCTCGCTCCTGCTGCTCGCGCGCCGCTCCGCGGGCGAGGCCGAGCGTCGGGTGCGCGGGGAGCTCCTCGACGACCTCCTGGACGGCCGCGACCACGACCCCCGGCTCCTGCGCGAACGTGCGGCGCGGCTGCAGGCCGACCTGGACGCACCGCACGTGGTGCTCGCCGCGCACCTCGGCTCGGGTGCGACGGCCGGAGACCCGGAAGGCGCGGCCCGAGGTCGACTCTGGGCCGCCGCCTCGCACCTGGCGGCCACCCGGCACGGCCTGGCCGCGGAGCGCAACGGGGGTACGGTCCTGCTGCTCCCGGTCGAACATCCCTGCACGGCAGCCGAGTTGGCGCAGGAGGCCGCGAAGTCCCTCGGCGCGGCGGCACGGGAGCCGGTCACTGTGGGAGCCTCCGGCCCGGTGCACGCGCCGGCGGCCGAGCCCGAGGCGATCTCCGTGGGGTACGCGGAGGCGCGGCGCTGCGTGGACGCGCTGCGGCTCCTCGGGCGTACGGGGGAGGGCGCGGCCACGGAGGACTTCGGTTTCCTGGGGCTGCTGCTGTCGGACGGCCGGGACATATCCGGGTTCGTGAGCCGCACGATCGGGGACGTCGTGGCGTACGACGAGCGGCGCGGCACGGACCTCGTGCGCACCCTCGACGCCTACTTCGACTCGGGGATGAGCCCGGCCCGTACGAAGGACCGGCTGCATGTGCACGTGAACACGGTCGCGCAGCGGCTGGAGCGAATAGGTCGGCTGCTCGGGGACGACTGGCAGAGCCCGTCCAGAGCGCTGGAGATCCAACTCGCCCTGCGACTGCATCGGTTGGGGGCGGCGGTCGAGCGGTAGGGCGGTCCAGCTCCTGCCGCGGACGTCGGGAGCGCCGGGAATGCCTCCGCCCCGTCCGGTTCGACGGTCGGGGTGACCGGTCGAGCCCGGCGGGGCGGGTGGAGGGAGGCGGTGCGGGGCGCGGCGCGGCTCACGCGGGTCAGGACGGCACCGGTGGTCCCGCAGCAGGTGCTGGGTGCCGGGCCGCTCGGGCGGCGCGTGACCGCTCAGGCGGTGCGTGCGTCGGTCGGGGACGGAGCGCTGTCGGCCGGAGTCGGGGAGTGCGGGTCGACGTCGGACAGGTCGCGGTGCCGGGTCTCGCGGGCCACGCCGACGGCGAGCAGCGTGAGGAGCGCAGCGGCGATCACGTAGAGGGCGATGGGGGTGGAGCTGTTGTAGTCCGCGAGCAGGGCGGTCGCGATGAGCGGGGCCGGGGCGCCCGCGGCGACGGAGGAGAACTGCGCGCCGATGGAGGCACCCGAGTACCGCATCCGGGTCGCGAACATCTCGGAGAAGAAGGCCGCTTGCGGTGCGTACATCGCACCGTGCAGGACCAGGCCGACGGTCACGGCGAGGAGGAGGTTGCCGAAGGTGCCGGAGTCGATGAGGGCGAAGAACGGGAACATCCAGGCGCCCACGCCGGCCGCGCCGAACAGATACACCGGCCTGCGGCCGATCCGGTCGGAGAGCGCGCCCCAGGCCGGGATGACGGCGAAGTGCACGGCGGAGGCGATGAGTACGGCGTTGAGGGCGGTCTGCTTGGACACCCCGGCGGAGGTGGTGGCGTAGACGAGGATGAAGGCGGTGACGACGTAGTAGCTGATGTTCTCCGCCATGCGGGCGCCCATGGCGATCAGGACGTCGCGCCAGTGGTGACGCATGACGGCCACCAGCGGCATCTTCTCGACCTGGCTCTCGTCCCGAGCGGCGGCCTTCTTGGCCTCGGCGCGGGCCAAGGCCTCCTTGAAGACGGGGGACTCGTCGACGGAGAGACGGATCCAGAGGCCGACGATCACGAGTACGCCGGACAGCAGGAACGGGATGCGCCAGCCCCAGGAGGTGAAGGCCGATTCGGAGAGGAGCGCGGTGAGGGCGGAGAGGACACCGGTGGCGAGCAACTGCCCGGCGGGGGCGCCGGTTTGGGGCCAGGAGGCCCAGAACCCTCGGCGTCGTGCGTCGCCGTGTTCGGAGACGAGGAGGACGGCGCCGCCCCACTCGCCGCCGAGCGCGAAGCCCTGGACCAGGCGCAGCACGGTCAGCAGGATCGGCGCGGCGGTGCCGATGGTGGCGTGCGTGGGCAGCAGGCCGATGGCGAAGGTCGCGCCGCCCATCATCAGCAGGCTGAGGACGAGCAGTTTCTTGCGGCCGAGCCGGTCGCCGTAGTGGCCGAACACGAGGGCGCCGAGCGGGCGGGCGGCGAAGCCGACGGCGTACGTGAGGAAGGAGAGGAGGGTGCCGACGAGGGGGTCGGACTCGGGGAAGAACAGCTGGTTGAAGACCAGGGCGGCGGCCGAGCCGTAGAGGAAGAAGTCGTACCACTCGATCGTGGTGCCGATCAGGCTCGCGGCGACGATGCGCTTGAGGTTGGAGGGTGTTGGTGGAGCGGTTGCTGCGGAGGCCATGTGCACCACTTCCAGGCGGTGAGCGGGGACTTGTGTCTGCTGGTACGTGCTGGCACAAGGTAGGAACCCGCAGGTCAGTGGCACATGTGGTGGGACACCATAGTTCTGGGGGTGAGTATGGCGTCAGGGGCTGGGTGGGGCGAGATGCGGTCGACTCCGGGAGGTTCGGCTCAGGTCGGCTCGGATCACTTCGGCTCGGTTCACTTCGGCTCGGTTCAGGGGCACTTGAGGTCCGAGGAGCCCTGTGTCACCGAGTCGACGAGCTTCTCCAGCTCCGGCTTGAGGCGGGTGAGGATCTCCGGTACGGGAGTGCCGTCGGGGATGTCCTCGTAGGCGCGCTTGAGGCCGTCGGCCGCGCCCGTCACCGCGTCCTCCTTGGCCGAGCTGAGGGCGGTGATGTGCTCCTTGGCGTCGTTCCAGTCGTCGCGGATGTCGCCGTAGGCGTCCTGGACCTGCTCCTTGGTGGCGGACGCCGGGTCGAGGCCGGTGAGCTTGGCGATGTCGGCCTGCAGGTCGTCGATGTCGCCGCAGAGCTCGGTGGCGGCGCTGGTGGCGGCTTCCTCGGGCGACTCGTCGTCGGAGCACGCGGCGGTCGACAGGGCGAGGGTCGCGCAGAGGGCCCCGGTCAGGACGAGCCGCTTCGCCGGTACGAGTCGCTTCATGGGGTGCCCTTCTCGGTCGGACCTGCTGGAAGTATCCGTTCCGGTCACGCGCCCCGCACCTTGGCGAACGTTCCGGCGGGCTCACCTTTGACCGGCGAGCTCAGCCGCAGCGCGCGCTTGGCGGATCGGGCTCTCCCGGGGCCCTGGCGGGAAACTCTGAATGGTGGTTCACTTCTTTCATGGCGTACCGCAAGACCCCTGCAGAGATCCGTCGGCTCGAAGCGGCCCGCGAGCGGCTGGTCGGCTGTGCGACCGAGGTCGTCGCCGAAGTGGGCTGGTCGCAGGCGTCCGTGACGGCGGTCGCCGACGCTGCCGGGATCGCGGCCGGCTCGGTCTACCAGCACTTTCCGTCGAAGGCCGCCCTCGCCGTCGAGGTGTTCCGGCGGGCGGCGGGCCGTGAGGTGGAGGTGCTGGGCGAGGTTCTGCACGCCCCGGGGGAGCCGGTCGAGCGGCTGACCCGCGGTGTCGAGGTCTTCGCCCGCAGGGCCCTGGAGAACCGCGGCCTGGCGTACGCGCTACTCGCGGCCCCCGCCGAGCCCGCGGTCGGCGCCGAACGCCTGGAGTTCCGGCGCCGCTACCGGGCGCTGTTCGCCGAGGTCGTACGCGAGGGCATGGCGCAGGGCCAACTGCCGGAGCAGGACGGGGAGATCACCGCGGCGGCGCTGAGCGGCGCGATCGGCGAGGTGCTCGTCGACCCGCTCGGCGCGCCCGAGGAGAGCGAGGTGGAGGAGCTGATCGCCGAACTGACCGCCATGGCCCTGCGCTGCGTGGGCGCCCCACGCGCCTGACGCCGAACGCGCAGCGCGCACGCGACGCCGAACGCGGCGCCGATCGAGCAGCGCCCCAGCAGTACGCACGCCCGCACCCGACGTCCACACACGCCCCGCCGGAGGAGCCGGTTCCATGACCACGGAAGCGCCCCGCAGTCGGCCCAGTGCCGAGACGCATCAAGTCACCAACCAGGCACCGCCGTTGACGGGGCACGACGCCGCCGACGACCCCGTGCTGGCCGAGGGCGTGCGCCGGGAGGGTGCCGAGTGGCATCTCGACGAGCTGCACGCGTTCGGCCGGTACGTCGGCAGCGAGGGGGCCCGTACCTGGGCGGAGCAGGCCAACCGCCACGAGCCGGAGCTGCGCACGCACGACCGCTACGGCAACCGCATCGACGAGGTCGACTTCCACCCCGCGTACCACTCGCTGATGTCCGCCACCGTCGGCGCGGGCGCGGCCGGTTCGGCGTGGGCGGACGCGCGGCCGGGGGTGCACGTGGCGCGGGCGGCTACGTTCATGGTGGCCACCATGCTGGAGCAGGGCCACATGTGCCCGGTCTCCATGACGTACGCCGTCGTCCCCGCCCTGCGGCACGCGCCCGAGTTGGCGAAGACGTACGAGCCGCTGCTCACCAGCACCGTCTACGACCCGGGGCTGCGGGCGCCGGCCGAGAAGCGTGGGCTGCTGGCGGGGATGGGCATGACGGAGAAGCAGGGCGGCACCGACGTCCGCGCCAACACCACCACCGCGGCCGAACAGGCCGACGGGACCTGGCGGTTGCGGGGGCACAAGTGGTTCACGAGCGCGCCGATGAACGACCTGTTCCTCGTCCTCGCGCAGGCGCCCGGCGGGCTGTCCTGCTTCCTCGTGCCGCGCGTCCTGCCCGACGGCAGCCGCAACACCTTCCGGATCCAGCGGCTCAAGGACAAGCTCGGCAACCGCTCCAACGCCTCCAGCGAGCCGGAGTTCGACGACACCGTGGCCTGGCTCGTCGGGCCCGACGGCAAGGGCGTGCGGACGATCATCGAGATGGTCACCATGACCCGGCTCGACTGCGTCCTCGGCTCGGCGGGCCACATCAGGGAGGCGCTCGCCCAGGCCGCCCACCACACCCGGTACCGCTCGGTCTTCGGCGCCAAGCTGATCGACCAGCCGCTGATGCGGAACGTCCTGGCCGACCTGGGCCTGGAGTCGGAGGCCGCCACGACCCTGGGGCTGCGGCTCGCGGGCGCCGCCGACCGGGCGCAGCGGGGCGACGCCCAGGAGCGCGCGTTCCTCCGCCTGGCCACGGCGGTCGCCAAGTACTGGGTGTGCAAGCGGCAGCCCGCGATCGTCGCCGAGACCCTGGAGTGTCTGGGCGGCAACGGGTACGACGAGGCGTCCGGCATGCCCCGGCTCTATCGCGAGGCCCCGCTCAACGGCATCTGGGAGGGCTCCGGCAACGTCAATGCGCTCGACATGCTGCGCGCCATGACCCGCGAGCCGGAGTCCCTGGACGCGTTCCGTGCGGAGGTCGAGTCCGCGGCCGGCGCCGACGCCCGACTCGACGCCGCCTGGCGGGAGTTGAGGGATCAGCTGACTCTCACCGAGGACGCCCCGCTGCGGGCCCGCCGGGTCATCGAACGCGCGGCGCTCGTCCTGCAGGGCTCACTCCTCGTACGGCATGCGCCCGCCGCCGTCGCCGACGCGTTCTGCGCCTCGCGCCTCGCCGGCGACCAGGGCCTCGCCTTCGGCACGCTGCCGCCGGGCACGGACTTCGAGGGGGTGTTGCAGCGGCTGCCCGCCTGAGCAGACCCAGGGGCCGGCTTCAGCGGCTCCCCCCCCGAGCTGACCCAGTGGGGGCCGTCGTCGCCGAGCTCCGGCAGCAGTGGCTTGGCCCCGGCGGGGCCGTCGGCCGCCCGACCCGCGAGGCCCTCAGAGCTCAGGCCGCCGGTCAAAGCCACGGCCGCCGGCCAAGCCACGGCCGCCGGCCAAGCCACGGCCGCCGGTCAAAGCCACGGCCGCCGACCAGAGCTACGGCCGCCGCCGAGTCAGAGCTCAGGCCTCCGATGCAGATCCAGCGGCACCGTCCCCGTGGAGAAGCCGCGGCGGTCCAGGCGGCGACCGGCCAGTTTGTACGGGCGTATCACCACGCTGCGGTCGACCACGTCGATGTGCGGCAGCTTGCGCATGATCGACGTCTCCAGGCGCTGCCCGTCGCTGATCGTGCGCAGCCACACCGCGATCAGCAGGTTGAACGGGCCCGCCGCCGACAGGATCGCCCGCACCTCGCCGACCGTCGCGAGGGTGGCCGCCGCCTCGTCGAGCCGGTCCGAGGGCACCCGCGCGAACAGCCACTCCGAGACCGACCAGCCGGTGAGCGCGCGGGCCAGTTCGCAGCGCAGCCGCAGACTGCCGTTGCCGATCAGCTGGTTGAGGCGGCGCCGGGTCGTGCTCTCGCTGGTGCCGGTGGCCTGAGCGAGCTCGCTGAGCGGGGTGCGGCCGTCCACCGAGAGGGCCGCGGCCATCTCCCGGTCGGCCGCCGTCGGCAGATACGCGCCGCCGTCCTTCGACGGCTTCGGCAGGCCGGACTGCAGCTGCCGCTCCTGCGCCCGGCTCAGTGCCCGCAGCCGCCACTTGCTCGCGTCCGTGTACGTGTTGACGAGGATGTGGCTCTGCACGCGGAGCACGTGCGGCACCCGGGCGAGGCGTTCGAGCAGGTACCAGGAGAGCTGGTCGGGGTCGTCGCACACCACCGTCACCAGGAGGTCGCGCGCGCCCGCGGACACGTCGATCGTCATGGCCTGCGGATCGCCGGCCAGCGCCTCGGCGACCTCCAGGCTGCGGCCCGGCTCCGTGATGATCTCCACCAGGGCCATGGACGGATCCGGCACGAACAGCGGCTGGCACGACACCCACGCCGCCCCGTGACTCTGCAGCCGCGCCCAGCGCCGTGCCGCCGTCGACGCGTCCACGGCGAGGGCGCGGCCGACGGCGGCCCATGGAGCGCGCGGGTTGATCTGCAGCGCGTTGACGACCTCGAGGTCCAGCTCGGACAGCTTGAAGGCCTCCGCCTGCCCTGTGGAGGGTTCCGGCCCGCTCGGCTGCCTCCTGGCGGGATCCCGCCCATCCGCAGTGGCGGAATCCGGTGATTCTCTCGACGTCATGACGGAATCATGCATCTTCACCGGTCGATCTGGAACCGGTCCCACCCTGGTCGGCACCACCCGAACCTGTCACGACCCGAGGGGCCCGACATGACGACCCTGGCCGACCAGGAGAAATGCCCGGAGACCGGCGAAGCCGTGGGAGCCGTCGTAGCCGAATCCGAAGACGGACCCGAAACCGGAACCGGAACCGCCGTCGCAGCCGACGTCGTGGCCGAGATCGCTCGCCTCCGGGAGCGGCTCGTCCGGCTCAGCCACGACATCCACGGTTACGCCGAGCTCTCCTTCGAGGAGCACAAGGCCGCCGCAGCCCTGGCCGACGCCCTGGACGAGTCGGGCTTCGCCGTCGAGCGCGGCGTCGCCGGACTGCCGACCGCCTTCAAGGCGTCGTACGGGACGGGTGACCTGGTCGTCGGGATCTGCGCCGAGTACGACGCGCTGCCGGACGTCGGCCACGCCTGCGGGCACAACATCATCGCCACCAGCGCCCTCGGCGCAGCCCTCGGCCTCGCGAAGGTCGCCGACCGGCTCGGCCTCACCGTGAAGGTCCTCGGCACGCCCGCCGAGGAGCACGGCGGCGGCAAGGTCCTGATGCTCGACGCGGGCCTCTTCGACGACCTGACCGTCGCGATGATGGTCCACCCCGGCAACGCCGACGCCCACCCGGCCGACACCGCCACGCAGGGCGTGAGCCGCTGGGCCGCCACGTTCACCGGCAGGGCCTCGCACGCCGCGGCCGCCCCGCAGCTCGGCGTCAACGCCGCCGACGCCGCGGTCGTCACGCAGGTCGCCGTCGGCCTGCTGCGCCAGCAGCTGCCCGCGACCGCCCGCGTCGCCCTGTTCGTCCGCGAGGGCGGCCAGGTCACCAACATCATCCCGGAGCGCACCGTCGTCGACTTCGAGGTCCGCGAGTTCGACCTCGACGCCCAGCGCGACCTGCACGCCCGCGTCCTTGCCTGTTTCGAGGCCGGCGCGCTCGCCACCGGCTGCACCCTCGAAGTCGAGGAGACCGAACCGGAGTACGCGCCGCTGCGCCAGGACGTCCGCCTCGCCGAGCGGTACGCCGCGGCCCTCGACCGGGTCGGCCGCCCCCTCGCCGACCGCTCGCCGCTCAGCGGCGGTTCGACCGACATGGGCAACGTGTCCCAGCTCCTGCCCAGCATCCACCCGATGATCGCCGTCCGCGGCAGCGTCAACGCCCCGCACACCTACGGCTTCGCCGCGGACGCGATCAGCGCGGAGGGCGACGCAGCCGTGGTCGACGGCGCGACCGCCATGGCGCTGACCGTGGTGTCCGTGGCCCAGGACGCCGCCCTGCGCGCCGAACTCCTCGCCGAACAGCGCGACCGCGACGCCCACACCCCGAACCGGAGCCGGCGATGACGACCACGACGAACAAGTCCGGCGCGAACAGACCCGCCGCGACCAGCTCAGCCGCGACCGGATCCGGCTCCGACAGGCCCGGCCGCCCGCGCCGACCCGCCATGACGACGACGTCCCGCCTCGCCTCGTACGCGCCGCTCGTCCTGACCGCGCTCGTGCTCACCGCGGTCGCCGAGCTGATCGGCCCGCACACCCTGAACCTCGGCATCGGCGAGGTCACCCTGCACCCGTTGGTCTGGGGCATCCTCATCGGCGGCGTCGTCAGCGTGCAGAAGGTCAAGCCGCTGCCGGTACGCCTGCAGCAGCTCGCCACGCAGACCGTCCAGGTCGGCATCCTGCTGCTCAGCGTGCGCCTCGCGTTCCTCGTCGGCGAGAACCTGCCCGTCCTGGCCGAGGCCGGTCCGGCGCTGCTGCTGCAGGAACTCGGCCACCTCTTCGGCACGGTGGTGTTCTCGCTGCCGCTCGCGGTGCTGCTGCGGATGGGCCGCCCGGCGGTCGGCGCCTGCTTCTCCATCGACCGCGAGGGCTCCTTCGCGATCGTCTCGGAGCGGTACGGGGCGGACTCCGACGAGTACCGCGGCGTCCTGTCGATGTACGTCTTCGGCACCATCGTCGGCGGCCTCTACGTCACGCTCCTCGCCTCGTTCCTCGCGGGCACCGGCGTCTTCGACCCGCTGGCCCTCGCCATGGGCACCGGCGTCGGCTCGGGCTCGGTGATGGCGGCCTCGTCGGCGGCGATCGCGGCCGAGTACCCGCAGATGGCCGACCAGATCCTGGCACTGGCGGCGGTCAGCAACCTGATCACGAGCCTGCTCGGCCTGTACGTCGGGATGTACGTGGCGCTGCCGATGGCGGAGCGGTTCTACCGGTTCCTCACGCGGAAGCGGAAGCAGCCGGAGCCGACGGTTCCGGCGCAGGCTCCCGAGCAGGCCGCCGACCCTCAGGAAGCTCCGGAATCGGCGGAAGCCCCGGAATCGGAGGAAGCCCCGGAAACGGAAGAAGCCCCGAAGGTCTCGCTCCGCTTCGCCCTCCCGCTGGTCGTCTCCGGAATGGTCCTCTCGACGATCCTCTTCAACAAGGGCTTCGACTGGAAGATCCTCGCCGGCTACGCCCTGATGACGGCCGTCGTCCTCGCCGCCCTCGCGCTGCGCAAGTACACCCGCCTGTCCCCGGTCATCGGCGTCACGACCATCGGCATCCTGCTCAGCTCGCCCTGGTCGCCGGTCGCCGAGCAGGCGTCGGCGCTGCTCAAGCCGATCGAGTTCCTCGCCCTGACCACCCCGGTCCTGGTCCTCGCGGGCCTCGGCCTCGGCAAGGACTTCGGGATTCTGCGCCGGGTCGGCTGGCGGATCTTCCTCGTCGGCCTGGTCTCGTTCGCCGCGTCGTTCGTGGTGTCCACCCTGATCGCCGAGATCTCCCTCGGTCTCGGCTGACCCTGACCCGGGTCACACCCCTGCGACCGCCCCCGGCCACCGGAGCCGTACCCCGTGTACGACCCCCGGCCGAGGGCGGTCGCCTCGTCGGTGCTCAGGCCCGCGCGACGAGCGACGCCAACTCCTCCGCCGTACGCGGAACTTCACCGTCCGCCGCCGTCAGCCCCTGCGCCCGCAGCAGCGATCCCACCGCCACGCCCCACGGCAGCCGCAGCCCCGCCTGCGCCAGCAGCTCGCTCCGGCCCAGCAGGTGCGGGGCCGGGCCGCAGCGGACCCCGGCCGGGGTGAGCAGCGCCGCGTCGTCGGCCCAGCGGAGGGCGAGGTCCACGTCGTGCGTGGCCATGACGACCGTCGTGCCCGCCGCCCGCAGCCGCGCCAGTGTGTCGAGGAGCCGTTCCTGCCCGTCGGGGTCGAGCCCGGCCGTGGGCTCGTCGAGGATCAGTACGCGCGGCCGCATCGCCACCGCCCCCGCGATCGCCGCGCGTTTGCGCTGCCCGTACGACAGCAGGTGCGTGGGGCGGTCCGCGAGGCCGGTGATGTCGAGCGCCGCCAGGGCCTCGTCGACCCGGGCCCGCACCTCGGGTCCGGCGAGCCCGAGGTTGAGCGGCCCGAACGACACGTCCTGCGCGACGGACGCGGCGAACAGCTGGTCGTCCGGGTCCTGCACGACCAGCTGCACACTGGTCCGCAGCCGCACAAGACCCTTGCGGTCGTACGCGACCGGCGCGCCGTCGACGCTCAACTGCCCGGCGTCCGGCCGCAGTCCACCGCTCAGCAGCCGCATCAGCGTGGTCTTGCCGCTGCCGTTGCGGCCGAGCAGGGCGAGGGCGCGGCCCTCGGTGACGTCGAAGTCGAGCCCGTCGAGCACGGTCGGGCCGTCCTCGTAGGCGTAGCGGGCGCCCCGCAGGGAGACCAGGGGCACGCTCATGGCAGCAGCCTTTCCAGTACGAGGGTGAGGGCGGCGAGCGCGAGCAGCAGCGCGAGGCTCGCCCCGACGAAGCGGCGGGAGACGCGGACGTCGGGCACGAGGACGTGCAGCGTCCCGTCGTAGCCGCGCCCGGCGAGCCCGGCCTGCAGTCGGCTCGCCCGGTCGAAGGCGCGCACGAACGCCGTCGCGCCGAGCCCGGCGAGGGAACGCCAGGCCGCCGCGCGGGTGGTGTGCCCGAGCCGAGCGGCCTGCGCCTGCCGGATCCGGCTCATGGAGTCGAGCAGCAGAAAGCTCATCCGGTACGTCACCAGGGCCACGTCCACCACCGGCGCGGGCACGCCGGCCCGGACGAGGCGGGGCAGCAGGTCCGACATGGGCGTGGTGAAGGCGAGCAGCAGCACGCCGAGCGAGGCGGCCGACGTACGCAGGAGCAGCTCACCCGCGCGTGCCGGACCGTCGTCCGCGAGCCCCAACAGGCCGTCCGGGCCGCCGACCTGGACGAGCAGAGTCAGGGCGCCGGTCACGCAGAACCCGAGCGGGACGCGATACGCACGCCACAGCTTCCGCGGCGGCACACCCGCGGGACCCAGCAGCAGCGTGAGCGCGGCCACGCTCACGAGCGCCGCGCCCGGCCACGGCGGGAGCGACACGGCGAGCACGGTCAGCCCGAGCCCGAGCACGGCCTTGTCCAGGGGGTGCCGCCGACGCCAGCAACTGCTGTGCGCCGCCACATCAATGGGCAACACGACCCGTCAGACCCCTTCGCCCTGGGCACGGCGGGGCGCCGGATCGCCTTCGGCTCGGCGGGGCGCCACCGGGGAGGCTTCGGCTTCTCCGGCTCCGGCCTCGTCGGGCTCCGACCGCACGCCTTCGCTTCGAGCGGCCGCCGTCCGGTCGGCATGGGTGGCTGGGGTGCCTTGGCTGGCTTCGGCGGCGTTCCTGGGCTGCGGCCGAATTGCCTCGGGCGCGGCGGCTTCGGCGCGACCCGGTTCGTACGGGGCGGCTTCGGCGCCACCCGTCCCGGCCGGGCCGATCGCCCCGGACCGGCGAACCTCCGTCCGGTCGGCCTCCGCGCGGCTCGCCCCTGCCCGGCCCGCTCCAGCGCGGGTTGCCTCCGCCTGGCCCGCTCCAGCGCGGGTTGCCTCCGCCTGTCCTGCCGCCTTGGGCCGACCGGGCTCCGTCGGCCGCTCCTCGACCGCACCCGCCTCAACGGCCTCAACCGCCGCAGCCGAAACCGCCGTTGCTCGTTCCGCTCCCTGGCGGCGGCCCCTGCGGAGGCCGAAGTAGTACGCCAGGACGCCGGCGCCGATGGCTGCCTGCAGGGCGAAGAGGGCCGACTCGACCTCGCCGGACGGGGGTTCGTACAAGGGGGAGAACCAGGGCTCGTACTCCGGGGCCAGTTCCGTGATCGCGGTTTCCGCCTGGGCGTCGGCGCCCGTGAACGGTTCCTTCTTGTGGTCGCCGAGGCCGAGCGCGAGCGGCAGCGTCGCGAGGGCGGCCACGGCGAGCAGCAGGACGGCGTTGATCTTCGCGTTGCGGCTCATCGGGCGCTCGCCCCCGTCCCGGCCTCGCTGGTCTGCTTCGGCTTGCCCGACAGCACGCCGAGCCGTGTGAGTTCACCCCTGCTGGACTGCACGAGCAGCCGCATCACCAGAACCGTGAGCAGGCCCTCGCTCACGGCGAGCGGGATCTGCGTGACGGCGAAGATCGAGCCGAACTTGGCCAGCGCGCCGAGGAATCCGCTGCCCGGGTCCGGGAACGCCAGGGCGAGCTGGACGCTGGTGACGCAGTACGTCGACAGGTCGGCGACGAACGCCCCGGAGAACACGGCGACCATCAGCGGCACGTCGTACCGCTTGAGCAGGCGGTACGTCCCGTACCCGGCCCAGGGGCCGACGACCGCCATGGAGAAGACGTTGGCGCCGAGCGTGGTGAGCCCGCCGTGGGCGAGCAGCAGCGCCTGGAAGAGCAGGGTGATCGTGCCGAGCACGGCCATGACGGGCGGGCGGAACAGGATCGCGCCGAGGCCCGTGCCCGTCGGGTGCGAGCAACTGCCCGTCACCGAGGGGATCTTGAGGGCGGACAGGACGAACGTGAAGGCCCCGGAGGCGCCGAGGAGCAGTGTGCTCTCGGGGTGTTCCCTGACCTCACGGGTGAGGGAGCGCACTCCCTGGACGACGAACGGGGCGGACGCGACGCTCCAGGCGACCGCGTGTGCCGGTGGCAGAAAACCTTCGGCTATGTGCATGGCTCAGCAGACCCTCTCCAGCACCTCGTGGATGGCAACGTGCCTTGGCCGGTCTCCTGGCTGACGGGTCGTACCGCCCGGACTCCGCCTTCCCGGGCGCTCGCGCGCCCAGTGGCCGCCCGCAGGGGGCTGGAGCCGGACTTCCCGATCACAGTGGCGAGGGCCGCACCGGCATCACACCGGATTTCCCGAACACCAAGGCCTGGTGACCATATTGCGTACCCGGAAGGTTGACAACAGCGGGTCCCGGTCGCGCCCAGCGCGCGCGACCTCCCCGCACGCCGGGGTCAGGCGGCTCGGGCGGTTCAGACAGCTCGCGCGGCTTCCGCGGCGCGTGCGGCTTCCGCGGCTCGCGCCGCGCGGACCGTCTGCCGGGCCCGGCGCACGGCGAGGGCGAGTCCGACCGCGGCGAGCAGCACGGGGACCGCGAGGAGGACGGCCAGGTGCGCCGCCCAGTCGGGGTTGAGCCGCTCTGTCGTCCCGCTCGTGTACCGGCAGGTGGCCTGCGGCGGGAAGAAGCTGTACGTGAGCGTGCGCGGCGGGTTCGAGCCCCAGTCGGCGCCCGACGAGCAGACCGACGACGGGCCCGTGAACAGCCGCCAAGCCACGAGCGCGTAGTACGTCAGGAACGCCGAGCCGGTCACGAACAGCGCGGTCAGCGCGCGCCGCAGCCGCTCGGCCCGCGACCTCGGCACGACCGCCGCCCCGCCCCGAAGCAGCCCCGGCCCCCGGCCCGCCTTCGCCCCCGTGTCGAGGGGCGGCTCGAACCACTCCGCGACCAGGGCGAGCAGCACGCACCCCACGAACACCGCCATGGCCGCCCACAGCAGCACGGACAGCACCCCCGAACCGCCGACCGACGCGACCTCGCCGCCCGTGAACTCGCAGACGGTGGCCGGGGGATAGGCCGCGTACCGCGCGCGCTCGAACCGGCCCGGGCCCGTGATCATCCCGTGGGCGCACCGCTCGTCGAACTCCAGCATCCCGAACAGCGCCACGGCCGAGCCGAGCACGACCGCACCGAAGGCGATCCCGGCCCCGGCCCACACGGCGCCCGTCCGGAAACCGCCGTACGCGGGGGAGTTGGACATGCGCGCACCTTAACCGGCGGCCCCCGCGCGGAAGTTCGGTGCTGGGCGCGGTGGCCTCAGGGTTCGATCAGGCCCGAGCGGATCGCGTACCGGGTGAGTTCGAGGCGGTCGCGCAGGCCGAGTTTCTGCAGCAGGTTGGCGCGGTGCCGCTCGACCGTCTTCGGGCTGATGAAGAGCAGGTCGGCGATCTGCTGCGAGGTGTGGCCCTCGGCGACGAGTTTGAGGATCTCCTCCTCGCGGTCCGTGATCGTCCGCGTACGCGCCGGGAGGTCGGCGTCGCCGTCCGCGGCCCGGTCGAGGAAGTTCCGGATCAGCGCGTTCACGGCGCCCGGGTAGATGAACGGCTCGTCCCGCATCGCCGCCCGGCACGCCTCGACGAGGTCCCGGTCGGCGACGGACTTCAGGACGTACCCGCACGCCCCGGCGCGCAACGCCTCGAAGAAGTACTGCTCGTTGTCGTACATCGTCAGCATCAGGATGCGGGTCCGCGGCAGCAGCCGGGACAGTTCACGGGCCGCCTGCAGACCGGTGAGCCGGGGCATCGCGATGTCGAGGACCGCCAGGTCGGGGGCCTCCGCCCGGGCCAGCTCGACGGCCTCGGCGCCGTCCCCGGCCTCCGCGACGACCGTCAGATCGGGCTCGCTGTCCAGGATCAGCCGCACGCCCCGGCGTACGAGCGCGTGGTCGTCGGCGAGAAGGATGCGGGTGGGGCGGGGCGCGGCCGGGTGGTCCGTCGGGTCGGGCCGGGCGCCAGGGTCGGGCCGGGCGCCCGGGGCAGGCGGGCCCGTGGGCGCCGCCGAAGTGCCGGGGCCGGGCGGGCCCGTGGGGGCGGGTGGGGTGCCCGGGGTGCCCGGGGCTGGAGTCGGCAAGGTCACGTGCTCAGTTGCTCCTCTCACGCAGCGGCGCCCGAAGCCGTACCTCGGTGCCGCCGTCCGGGCCGGGGCCCACCGTCAGGTCCGCGCCGATCAGCAGCGCCCGCTCCCGCATGCCGCGGATACCGGCGCCCTCGGCCGCGCCGCCGATGCCGCGCCCGTCGTCCCGGACCGACAGGGTCAGCGTCCCGGCGCTCCCCGCCGTGCCGCGGCGCAGGCTGAGGCGGGCGTGCCGGGCGCCGGAGTGGCGGACGATGTTGGTCAGGCTCTCCTGCGCCACCCGGTACAGGACCAGTTCCTCGTCCGGGCCGAGCTGCGGCAGGTCGGCGTCGAGATCGTGGCGTACGGTCAGCCGGTCCGGGGTGCTGTTCTCGGCGGCCAGGGCACGCAGGGCGCTCGCCAGGCCCAGCTCCTCCAGTACGCCGGGGCGCAGCCGGCGGGCGATGCGGCGGATCTCGTCGAGGTTGCCGCGGGTGGTCTCCTGCACGTGGTGCAGCGCGGCGCGCAGCTCGAGCGGGGCGTGGTCGGCGGCGGTCTTGAGGCCGAGGAGAACCACGGTGAGGGACTGCCCGATCTCGTCGTGCAACTCCTGGGCGATGCGGCGGCGTTCGGCCTCCTGCGCGGAGAGGGCCAGTCCGCTGCTCGCGGCCCGCTCCGCCTCCAGCCGGTCCAGCATCGTGTTGAACGTCCTGATCAGACCGGCGACCTCCCCGTTGCCGGACACGGCCGGGCGGCTGCCGGGGCGCAGCAGGTCGGTGGTGCTCATCGCCCGCGTCAGGCGCTGCAGCGGGGCGAGGCCGACGCGCAGCAGCGCGGCGTTGGCGATCAGCATCACGACGAGCCCGGCGCACAGGATCAGCGCCTCGGTCAGCAGCACCGGCGTGGACACGGTGACCGGGCCGAGCAGCAGCAGCGCGGCGGCCACGAACAGCACCGAGGCGTTGAGCAGAAAGATCCGCCAGAACAGGGACACGGGTGCGGGGGCTCCTCGGGGTCGACGGTGGCCGTGCTTGCAGCCAGCCTCCGTGCCCCGCGGCCGGTCTGTCCATCGGGGCCGCCACCCATCTTGCCCGCCATGCCCGCCCCGACCTGCATGTTCGCCCCGCCCCGATATGGGTGCCGCCCCCGATGGCCCGACCCGGCCCCGCCCGCCGAGCCTGGAAAGACCACGGCCCCAGTCCCTGACGACCACGGTCCCTGGGCCCCTGCCCCTTACGCCCACCGATCCCGTACGCAGAGGAGTCCCCGATCCCGTACGCCGAGAAGCGCTCGATCCCGTACGCCGAGCAGCCCCCGATGCCGAACCGGTCGCCCAGGGAGGAGGAGCATGACGCGCTACGACGACGAGCGGCTCGGCGACATCGCGGCCCGACTCGCCCGCGACGACCCGGAGTTCGCGCGCGCCATCGGCAGCGGACGCCCCTGCCGGCCGCGCGAGTACCGGCACGGCCGCGCCTGGCTCGCGCTCACGCTGGCGCTGGCCTGCCTGGGCGTGGGGATCGCCGTGGGCCACGGGGTCGTCATCGGGGCGGGCCTGATCCTCGCGGGCGCGTCGGCCCCGCACTTCGACCCGCACCGCAGACGCCCGCCGGGCCCGCCGCCGACGGCGGACGACTGAGCGGGCGCGGCGGGCGTGACGGGCATGGTGGGCCTCGTGGGTCTCGTGGGTCTCGTGGGCCTCGTGGGCGTCACAGGCGTCACTGGAGTGCCCACGTCGAGGAGGTGACATGAGCCTGCAGTCGCTGTACCTCGGCCTGCTCGTCGGCGGAGGAGTGCTCCTCGCCAGCATCGCCGCCGCGCGGATGGCCGGCCGGCTCGGGCTGCCCAGCCTGCTGCTCTTCCTCGCCGTCGGCGTGATCGTCGGGGAGGGCGGTCTGGGGCTCGACTTCGACGACGCGCAGCTCGCGCAGGCGCTCGGCACGGCCGCGCTGGCCGTGATCCTCGTCGAGGGCGGCCTGAGCACCTCGTGGTCCGACGTACGGAGACTGCTCGCGCCCGCCGGAGTGCTGGCCACGGTCGGCGTCGCCCTGTCCGTCGCGGTGACGGCCGCCGGGGCGCACTTCCTGCTCGGCGTGGACTGGCATCTCGCGCTGCTGCTCGGCGCGATCGTCTCGTCCACGGACGCAGCCGCCGTGTTCGCCGTCCTCCGCGCGCTGCCGCTGCCGCGCAAGGTCACCGGGCTCCTGGAGGCCGAGTCCGGCTTCAACGACGCCCCGACGATCATCCTCGTCCTGGTCTTCAGCACGGCCGCCGGCGACCTGCCGAGCCCTGCGGCCGTCGGCGGGAACCTCCTCTACCAGCTGGCCGTCGGCGCCCTGATCGGCCTGCTCGTCGGCCGGGTCGGCGCCGCCGCGCTCCGGCACGTGGCGCTGCCCGCGACCGGCCTGTACCCGCTGGCCACCGTCGCCTTCGGCATCGTCGCGTTCGCCGCGGGCGGGGCGGCCGGGGCGAGCGGGATCATCGCCGCGTACCTGTGCGGACTCGTCCTCGGCAACGCCGGGCTGCCGCACCGGGCGGCGACCCGCTCCTTCGCGGAGGGCGCGGGCTGGCTCGCGCAGATCGGGCTGTTCGTGATGCTCGGCCTGCTCGTCGACCCGGCCGAACTGCCCGCCGCGATCCTCCCGGCGGTCGGGGTCGGACTGGTCCTGCTGCTCGTGGCCCGGCCGGTGTCGGTGGCGCTGTGCCTGCTGCCCTTCCGCACGCCGTGGCGCGAGCAGGCGTTCATCTCGTGGGCCGGGCTGCGCGGGGCGGTGCCGATCGTGCTCGCGACGTTCCCGGTCGTCTCGGGCGTCGAGGGCGCGCGGCACCTGCTGCACATCGTGTTCGTCCTCGTCGCGTTCTTCACCCTGGTCCAGGGCCCGACGCTGCCCGCCGTCGCCCGCCGCCTCGGCCTGACCCGCGCGGGCGCGCTGCACGACGTACGGGTGGAGACCGCGCCCCTCGACGTCCTGCACGCCGACTTGCTCACCGCGACCGTCCCGCCCGGCTCCCGGCTCGCGGGCGTCGCGATCTTCGAGCTGCGCCTCCCGCATCCGACCGCGGTCACCCTGATCGTCCGCGAGGGCAGCACCCTCGTCCCCACCCCGACGACGGTCCTCCGCACCGGAGACGAGCTCCTCCTCATCACCACCCCGGAGTCCGCGGCCCCCACGGAGAACCGCCTACGAGCAGTGAGCCGCCGCGGCCGCCTGGCCCACTGGCACGGGGAGAGAGGCGAAGACGGGCCGCAGGAGCGCGAGTTGAGGGCGACGACGGAAGGCCCGCGTCCGCAGTAGCGGTACGGGAGACCGCACTCGTCGAGCCCGCTGACGCGGCACGCCCCACCGCACCCACGCCGGACACCCACGACGGGCGAGGCCCCGCCACCCACCCCGCCGAACCCGACCGACCCCCGCCGGGCACGGAGCGAAACCACGGGCGGGCAGCCGGGGGCCCCGCTCGTCGGGCGGGCCCGCCCCGGCAAGTCGGCGAAGGGGCCGGGCCGCCCAGGCCGGGGAGCCGACGAGGAGAACGCGCGGCACCGGAGGCCGCCGAAACCCGCGCGAGGCGGGGTAGGTCATGCCCAGGGCTCAGGCCCGCTGACGGGCCCGTGCGCCCGTACCGCCGCCCCGCCCCACCGCGCCGGTCGGCGGGGAGACCGGCGCCGCACAGCCCGGGAAGCCGACGGCGAGAGCGCGCGGCTCCGGAGGTCGTAGAACCCGCGCCCGGCGGGGCGGCCATGCCCTGAGCCCCGCTCCTCGACGGCTCGGAGTGCCCCGCCTCGCCCCTGCCCGCCGCGCATCCTCGGTCATGCCCGTCCGCCCCCGGCCGGTCAGCGGAGGGGACCAGACCGCGTACCCCGCGAGCCGAATGACGAGAGTGCCTCTGCAGCCGCCGCCCCGCTCCGGCGGAGGCGCAATGCGTGTCGGGCGGGGGAGGGGACGCTGGGCCCCGGTGGGAGCAGTTCCGGCGTGACCGGGTATCAAGGAGCCATGGTCCCTTCCCCGTTCCGTGCGGCGCAGCGTCACCTCGGGTCCCGGTCCCTTCGTGCGGGGCGGTCCCTGCACGGGGTGTTGCGGCGGGCCGATCACTCCGTGTTCCGGCAGGTGGCCGCGCGGGCGTGGCCCGGGGCCGAGCCGGTGTTGCCGCGGCTCAGCCGGGCCGCGAACCACGGCATGCTGTGGGGCGGCGTCGCCGTCGGGATGTGGGCGCTGGGCGGGGCCAGGGGACGGCGGGCCGCCGTACGGGGCGCCGCCTCGCTCGCCCTCGCCTCGGCGACCGTGAACACCCTCGGCAAGGGCGCCGTACGCCGCTCCCGGCCGCTCCTGGACGCCGTACCCGTCATCCGGCATCTGCCGCACCAGCCCCTGACCAGCAGCTTCCCGTCCGGGCACGCCGCTTCCGCCGCCGCGTTCGCCGCCGGTGTCGCCCTGGAGTCGCGCGGCTGGGGCGCGGCGCTCGCGCCCGTCGCGTTCTCGGTCGCGTTCTCCCGTGTCTACACCGGCGTGCACTACCCGAGCGACGTCCTCGTCGGCGCCGCCCTCGGCGTGAGCGCCGCCTTCGCCGTGCGTGGTCTCGTCCCGTCCCGCGACCAGCTCCCGCCGCCCGCCCGCTGCCAGGTCGACGCCCCCGCCCTGCCGGACGGCGACGGACTGTACGTCGTCGTCAACCCCTCGTCCGGTGCGCAGCCCCAACTCGTCGACCCCGTGCGCCAGTTGAGGACCCTGCTGCCGCAGGCCGAGATCGTCCTGTACGACGACGAGGCCGGGCCGCTGCCGGAGGTCCTGCGGGCGGCGGCGCAGGACGCGGCCCGCAAGGGCGGCGTGCTCGGGGTGTGCGGCGGCGACGGCACCGTCAACGCGGCCGTCGAACCCGCGCTCGCCGCCGACGTCCCGCTGCTCGTCCTGCCCGGCGGCACCTTCAACCACTTCGCGTCCGACCTCGGCGTCGACACCGTCTCCGACGCCTGCGCCGCCGTCGCCGCCGGGCACGCCGTCCGTGTCGACGTCGGCCGGATCAGCCCCCTCACCGGCCCCGTCACGGCCGACGGCGCGGCCCGGCCCGTGTACTTCCTCAACACGTTCAGCCTCGGCGCGTACCCGGATCTCGTGCGCCACCGCGAGCACTGGTCGCCGCGGATCGGCGGACCGGCCGCCTCGGTGCTCGGTGTCGCGAAGATCCTGCGCACCGCCGAACCGATGCGGGCCGTCGTGAACGGGCGCCGCCGCGCCATGTGGCTGCTGTTCGCGGGCAACGGCGTCTACCGCAGCCTCGGTATCGCCCCGGTCCGCCGCCACGACCTCGCCGACGGCCTCCTCGACATCCGCATCGCCCACGGCGGCCGCCTGGCCCGCACCCGCCTGTTCGCCACGGCCCTGGGCGGAGGCCTGGCCAGGACCCGTACGTACGCGGCCGCGCACGTGCCGCGCCTGCTCGTGTCCGGCCTGGCCGAGGGCACGCGGATGGCGTACGACGGGGAGGTCGTCGACGCCCCGAGGGCCTTCCGCGTCGACAAACTCCCCGAGTCCCTGACGGTCTACCGGCCCCTCCCGGAACCCGCCGACCTGGACCACTGATCCGGGGCCGGCGGCCGCAGTCCGGCGCCGCGAACGCGCTCCGCCCGGTCCACCACCCCCGAAGGGGCGGCGGACCGGGCGGAGTCGGGGCCGGGAGCCGGAGCGGGTCAGGCCACCGGGGCCGGGTACGTCGGGTACTCGACGCCCGAGACGTGCTGGACGACGCGGATGACCTGGCAGGAGTAGCCGAACTCGTTGTCGTACCACAGGTAGAGGATCGCGTTGTCGCCGTCGACCTTGGTCGCGCCGGCGTCGACGATCGAGGCGTGGCGCGAGCCGATGAAGTCGTTGGAGACGGCCTCGGGGGAGTCCGTGAAGTCGATCTGGCGCTTCAGCGGCGAGTTGAGGGAGACGTCCCGCAGGTACTCCAGGACCTCGTCGCGGTCGGCCTCGCGGCCCAGGCGCAGGTTGAGGATCGCGATCGACACGTCCGGCACGGGCACGCGGATCGAGGAGCCGGTGATCGGCGCCTTCAGGTCCGGCAGCGCCTTCGCGACGGCCGAGGCGGCGCCGGTCTCCGTGATGACCATGTTGAGCGGCGCGGAACGGCCGCGGCGGTCGGCCTTGTGGTAGTTGTCCAGGAGGTTCTGGTCGTTCGTGAACGAGTGGACGGTCTCCACGTGGCCGCGCAGCACGCCGTACTCGTCGTCCATCGCCTTCAGCGGCGGCACGATCGCGTTGGTCGTGCAGGACGCGCAGGACAGGATCTGCTCGTCCGGCTTGATCATGTCGTGGTTGACGCCGTGCACGATGTTCGGGACGTCGCCCTTGCCGGGGGCCGTCAGGACGACCTTGTCGACGCCCGGGCGCAGGTGCTTGGACAGGCCTTCGCGGTCCCGCCACTTGCCCGTGTTGTCGATGAGGATGGCGTCCTTGATGCCGTACGCCGTGTAGTCCAGCTCGGACGGGTCGTTGGCGTAGATCACCTTGATCTCGTTGCCGTTCGCGACGATCGTGCTGTTCGCCTCGTCGACGGTGATCGTGCCCTGGAACTGGCCGTGGATGGAGTCGCGGCGCAGCAGCGAGGCGCGCTTCACGAGGTCCTGGTCACCGCCGCCGCGCACGACGATGGCGCGCAGCCGCAGGCCGTTGCCGGAGCCCGCCTTCTCGATGAGGAGCCGGGCGACGAGGCGGCCGATGCGGCCGAAGCCGTAGAGGACGACGTCCCGGCCCTCGCGGCGCTCGATCTTGTTGGCGCCCGTGGCGCCCGCGACGGCCTCCGCGGTGAACTCCTCGACCGACAGGCCGCGGTCGTCCGCGCGGTGCGCCTCGGCGAGCAGGCCGATGTCCACCTGCGAGGGGCCCAGGTCGAGCGTGGTGAGCGCCTGCAGGAACGGCAGCGTCTCGGTGACCGAGAGCTCCTCGCCGGCGATCTGGCGGGCGAAGCGGTGCGTCTTCAGGATGCTGACCACCGACTTGTTCACCAGGGAGCGGCTGTGCAGCAGGACGGTGACGTCCCGCTCGCGGTGCAGCTTCCCGATGATCGGGATCATCGACTCCGCGATCTCCTCGCGGTGCTTCCAGTTGGTGAACGAGTCCTCGTTGACAGTCACGTTTTTATCTTTCGAGCTAGGCGGTGCTCATATGCTAACCCTCCCGGTTCCGAGCACCGCCAGGGGCCTCCGCGGCCCTACTCGAAGAGCGTCGTCGGGCCCGCGCCCCGGCGTACGACCTCGGCCTCGCCGCCGGAGAAGTCGATCACCGTCGTCGGCTCCGTACCGCAGTCGCCGGAGTCGACGACCGCGTCCACGACGTGGTCCAGGCGCTCCTTGATCTCCCAGCCCTGGGTCAGCGGCTCGTCCTCGTCCGGCAGCAGCAGCGTGCTGGACAGCAGCGGCTCGCCCAGCTCGGCGAGCAGGGCCTGCGTGACGACGTGGTCGGGGATGCGCACGCCGACCGTCTTCTTCTTGGGGTGCATCAGCTGGCGCGGCACCTCCTTCGTCGCGGGCAGGATGAAGGTGTAGCTGCCGGGGGTCGCCGCCTTGATCGCGCGGAACACGTCGTTGTCGAAGTAGACGAACTGGCCGAGCTGCGCGAAGTTCTCGCAGACCAGGGTGAAGTGGTGGCGCTCGTCGAGATTGCGGATCGACCGGATCCGGTTGATGCCCTCGCGGTTGCCGAGCTGGCAGCCGAGCGCGTAGCAGGAGTCGGTCGGATAGGCGACGAGGGAGCCGGAACGGATGCCGTCGGCGACGTTGGTGATGATGCGCCGCTGCGGATTTTCGGGGTGCACGTCGAAGTACTTCGCCATTGGCCGAGCGTATGGGATCCCGCCCGCACAGGGGCCGTCACGCGCTGATCGCCCCCGCGCGGGGGACGTCACGCGACCCTCCCCGCAGCTGCCGGGCGGCCGTCACGCGCTGATCGCGCCCAGCAGGGTACGCGCGCACAGCTCCCTGACCTCGTCCCGGCTCAGGTCCGGCTCGTCCAGCCAGTCCAGGCAGACCGTCACCAGGAACGCCAGCCAGCCGCGCACCGCGAGCCGCAGCGCCGGGCCGTCCGCCGCGTCGGCCGGGCGGGACGCGGCGAGCGCACCGAGGATCTGCTCCTCCTGCGCGGCGAGGCTCGCCCGGTACACCTCGCGCACCGTCGGATCGCCCGCCGCCTCCGCGCGGTGGAAGGCGCGAAAGCCCTCCGCGTGCTGCTCGACGTACGACAGGAACAGGTCGATGCCCGCGTCGATCTGCTCGCGCAGCGGGCGCCCCGGCACGGCCGCGGTCAGCCGCAGCATGCGCTCGCTCTCGTGCCGTACGACGGCCGCGAAGAACTCCCGCTTCGTCGGGAAGTAGTGGTAGAGGAGGCCGCGCGAGACCCCCGCGATCTCGGCGACCTGCTCTATCCACACGTCGTCGTACGGGCTGCGCGCGAACAGCCGCGAGCCGACCGAGAGCAGTTGCGCGCGGCGTTCCTCGGTGCTCAGCCGGCGGCGGGCCGGGCGTGCGGTGCCTGAGCTGCGGTTCGCTGCCATGCCAAGGACCGTACAGGGCGCGTCCGCGCGCCCGGCGGGACGTTCGCGGACCTTCGGCAGGCGTACGTCCTTGACGTGGATTCGACGGCGCGACCACACTGGCAGCGTCTATTGAACCGAGATGCAATAGCGCAATCGGCGGGCGCGGCAGGGGAGTTGGGGCGAGATGGCACAGATCACCGAGGCGGCGCACGACGAGGGCGCCGCACTGCCCAAGGGCTTCCGCAGCGCCCAGCAGGGCTGGCCCGAACTGCACCGCATCCCGCACCCGCCCCGCCGCGTCCCGCTCGTCGGCGACGTGCTCGGCGCGAACGTGCGCAAACCCGTGCAGGACTCCATGCGGTTCGCCCGCGCGCTCGGCCCGATCTTCCGGCGCAAGGCCTTCGGCAAGGAGATCGTCTTCGTCGGCGGCGCCGAGCTCGCCGCGGACATGGCGGACGAGACGAGGTTCGCCAAGCACGTCGGGCTCGGCGTCGCCAACCTGCGCCCGGTCGCCGGGGACGGGCTGTTCACCGCGTACAACCACGAGCCCAACTGGCAACTCGCGCACGACATCCTCGCCCCCGGGTTCAGCCGCGACGCCATGGCCGGATACCACCGGCTCATGCTCGACGTGGCCGGACAGCTCACCGAGCGCTGGGACGCACACGAACGCGCCGGGCGGACGGTGGACGTGCCCGGCGACATGACGAAGCTGACCCTGGAGACCATCGCGCGCACCGGGTTCGGGTACGACTTCGGATCCTTCGAGCGGGAGCGGCCGCACCCCTTCGTCACGGCGATGGTCGGCACCCTCGCCTTCGCGCAGCGCCGCAACGTCGTGCCCGGACCGCTCGCCCCGCTCCTGCTGCGCGAGGCGACCCGGCGCAACGACGCGGACATGGCGTACCTCAACCGCACCGTCGACGAGGTCGTCGCCGCGCGCCGAGCCGAGGGCGGCAGCGGTGAACTGCGCGATCTGCTCGACCGGATGCTGGAAGTCAGCCACCCGGAGACCGGCGAGCGGCTCACCGCCGAGAACATCCGGCGCCAGGTCATCACGTTCCTAGTCGCCGGACACGAGACCACCTCCGGGGCGCTCTCCTTCGCCCTCCACTACCTCGCCCGCCACCCCGAGGTCCTCGCCCGCGCACAGGCCGAGGTGGACCGGGTGTGGGCGGGCAAGGACGAGCCCGCGTACGAGGACGTGGCGAAGCTGCGCTATCTGCGCCGGGTCCTCGACGAGTCGCTGCGTCTGTGGCCGACCGCGCCCGCCTTCGCCCGTGAGGCCCGGCAGGACACGGTGCTCGGCGGCGAGCATCCGATGCGGCGCGGGGCGTGGGCGCTCGTCCTCACGATGACCGTGCACCGCGACCCGGCGGCGTGGGGCGAGGACGCGGAGCGCTTCGACCCGGACCGCTTCGAACCGTCGGCGGTACGGGGACGGCCCGCGCATGTCTTCAAGCCGTTCGGCACCGGGGCGCGGGCGTGCATCGGGCGGCAGTTCGCTCTGCACGAGGCGACGTTGGTGCTGGGGTTGTTGTTGCGCAGGTACGACCTGCGGGCCGAGGAGGGGTATCGGTTGCGGGTCGCGGAGCGGTTGACGTTGATGCCGGAGGGGTTGAGGCTGCACGTCGGGCGCCGTTGACCTGGGGCTCCGCCCCCGGGCCCCCTCTTTCCGGTTGTCGCCCGTCCGCGGCTTTCGTCGTGGCCGCTCGCGCAGTTCCCCGCGCCCCCTGGGCCGGGGCTTCGCCGCCGGTTCCCCGTTCGTTGTCCGGTTGCCGGGCCGTCGTGGCTGGGTGCGCAGTTCCCCGCGCCCCTCACGGGGCACGTCCCGGCCCCTCTTGGCCCGCTGCCCGGCTTTCTCGCCGTCGTGGCCGCTCGCGCAGTTCCCCGCGCCCCTGGGCCGGGGCTTCGCCGCCGGCTCCCCGCTCGTTGTCCGGTTGCTGCGCCGTCGTGGTTGCTCGCGCAGTTCCCCGCGCCTCTGACGGGCACCCCCCTGCCCGCAAAATCAGCCTCTCCGGCGTTTGAGGAGCGGGGGTTCGGGGGCGGAGCCCTCGAAGTGCCGCAGGCTTTCGGGAAGGGGTGGGGTGGGGGACAAAGGGAGCCCGTCCGGCGATTGAGGACGAGCCCGCAGGCGATGGCCCGCACCCCCTCCCGCCCGCACGGATAGGCCACCGCACCCGCATGATCAAGAGCCCCCCGGAGAGGGCAAGGTCACAGCCGTGGGGCCTGCTACTGACGAGTGAACGTGCCCTAACATCCGAGCCATGACGGTCCTGCCTGACGACGGGCTTTCGCTGGCCGCCGAGTTCCCTGATGCGACCCACGAGCAGTGGCAGACCCTGGTGTCGGGCGTACTGCGCAAGTCGGGCAAGGAATTCTCGGGCACGGCGGCCGAAGACGCCCTCTCCACCGCACTCGAGGACGGGCTCAGCACCCGCCCCCTCTACACGTCCCACGACCCCGCGCCGCACACCGGCCACCCCGGCTTCGCCCCGTTCGTCCGGGGCGGCAGGCCGCACCGCGGCACCGCCGGCGGCTGGGACGTACGGCAGCGGCACGCCGACCCCGACCCGGCGCGCGCCAACGAGGCGCTCCTCGCCGACCTGGAGAACGGCGCCACCTCGGTCTGGCTCACCGGCGTCCCCGCCTCCGGCCTCGCCCGCGCCCTCGACGGCGTCTACCTCGACCTGGCCCCGGTAGCCCTCGACGCGGGCGCCGAATACGCCGACGCCGCCGCCGAGTTGCTGCGGCTGTACGCCGAGCGCGGCGTGACCGGCGAGCAGGCGGCCGGCACCCTCGGCGCCGACCCGCTCGGCCACGAGGCCCGTACCGGCGTCGAGTCGGACGCCGCGCCCGCCGCCGAGCTGGCCGCCCGCTGCGCCCGCGACTACCCCGGCGTCCGCGCCCTCGCCGTCGACGCCCTGCCGTACCACGAGGCCGGGGCCTCCGCCGCGGAGGAGCTGGCCTGCTCCCTCGCCACCGGGCTCGCCTACCTGCGGCAGCTCACCGCCGCCGGGCTGGACCTCGGACAGGCCCTGGGCCAGCTGGAGTTCAGGTACGCCGCGACCGCCGACCAGTTCCTCACCATCGCCAAGCTGCGCGCCGCCCGCCGCCTCTGGGCCCGGGTCGCCGAGGTCTGCGGCGCGCCCGCCGACGGTGCGCAGCGGCAGCACGCCGTGACCTCGTCGGTGATGATGACCCGCCGCGACCCGTGGGTGAACATGCTGCGCACCACGGTGGCCACGCTCGCCGCAGGCGTCGGCGGCGCGGACTCCGTGACCGTACTGCCCTTCGACGAGGCGCTCGGTCTGCCCGACGCGTTCGCCCGCCGCATCGCCCGCAACACCTCCACCATCCTCCTGGAGGAGTCGCACCTCGGGCAGGTCGTCGACCCGGCCGGCGGCTCCTGGTACGTGGAGCGGCTCACCGACGAACTCGCCCACGCCGCCTGGGAGTTCTTCCAGGAGATCGAGCGCGAGGGCGGCCAGGCGTCCGCCCTGCGCAACGGTTTCGTACGCGACCGCCTGGCCGCCACCTGGGCCGCGCGCAGCGCGAAGCTCGCCACCCGCCGCGAACCCGTCACCGGCGTCAGCGAGTTCCCGCACCTCGCCGAGAAGCCCGTCGTCCGCGAGCCCGCCCCCGCCCCGCGCACCGGCGGCCTGCCGCGGGTGCGCCGCGACGAGCAGTACGAGGCGCTGCGCGCCCGCTCCGACGCGCACCTCGACGCGACCGGCGCCCGCCCCAAGGTGTTCATCGCCGCCCTCGGCCCGGCCGCCGCCCACACCGCGCGCGCCACGTTCGCCGCGAACCTCTTCCAGGCGGGCGGCATCGAGCCCGTCCACGACCCGGTCACCGTCGACGCGGACACGGTCGCCGAGGCGTTCAAGGCCAGCGGCGCGGGCGTGGCCTGCATCTGCTCCAGCGACGCGCTGTACGAGGAGCAGGCCGAGGCCGTCGCCCAGGCGCTCCGACTGGCGGGCGCCCAGCGGGTGTTCCTCGCCGGGAAGCCCGCCGAGCGCACCGGTGTCGACGCCCATGTGCACGTCGGCTGCGACGCGGTCGCCGTCCTCAGCTCCACCCTCGACCGGATGGGAGTGGCGTGATGCCGAACCAGATTCCCGACTTCTCCGTGATCGGCCTCGGCACCGGCGCCCCCGCGGGCTCCGACGAGGAGTGGCGGGCCGCCGTCAAGGAGTCCACCGGCAAGTCGGTCGACGACCTGACGTGGGAGACCCCCGAGGGCATCGCCGTCCAACCCCTCTACACGGGGCGGGACTTGGAGGGCATCGACTTCCTCGGCACGTACCCGGGCGTGGCCCCGTACCTGCGCGGCCCGTACCCCACGATGTACGTCAACCAGCCCTGGACGATCCGGCAGTACGCCGGTTTCTCCACGGCCGAGGAGTCCAACGCCTTCTACCGGCGCAATCTCGCCGCCGGGCAGAAGGGCCTCTCCGTCGCCTTCGACCTGCCGACGCACCGCGGGTACGACAGCGACCACCCGCGGGTGACCGGTGACGTCGGCATGGCCGGTGTCGCCATCGACTCCATCTACGACATGCGGCAGCTCTTCGACGGCATCCCGCTGGACAGGATGACCGTGTCGATGACGATGAACGGCGCCGTGCTGCCCGTACTGGCGCTGTACATCGTGGCGGCGGAGGAACAGGGCGTACCGCCCGAGAAGTTGGCCGGGACCATCCAGAACGACATCCTCAAGGAGTTCATGGTCCGCAACACCTACATCTATCCGCCGAAGCCGTCGATGCGGATCATCTCCGACATCTTCGCGTACACCTCGCAGCGGATGCCGCGCTACAACTCCATCTCCATCTCCGGCTACCACATCCAGGAGGCGGGTGCGACGGCCGACCTGGAGCTGGCGTACACCCTCGCCGACGGCGTGGAGTACCTGCGCGCCGGGCAGGAAGCGGGCCTGGACGTGGACGCGTTCGCGCCGCGGCTGAGCTTCTTCTGGGCGATCGGCATGAACTTCTTCATGGAGGTCGCCAAGCTGCGCGCCGCCCGCCTGCTGTGGGCGAAGCTGGTCAAGCAGTTCGAGCCGAAGAACGCCAAGTCCCTCTCCCTGCGCACCCATTCGCAGACCTCCGGCTGGTCGCTCACCGCGCAGGACGTGTTCAACAACGTGACCCGTACGTGCGTCGAGGCGATGGCCGCCACCCAGGGCCACACCCAGTCGCTGCACACCAACGCCCTGGACGAGGCGCTCGCCCTGCCCACCGACTTCTCGGCGCGCATCGCCCGCAACACCCAGCTCCTCATCCAGCAGGAGTCCGGCACGACCCGCACCATCGACCCGTGGGGCGGCAGCGCGTACGTCGAGAAGCTCACGTACGACCTCGCGCGCCGCGCCTGGCAGCACATCCAGGAGGTCGAGGAGGCGGGCGGCATGGCCAAGGCCATCGACGCCGGCATTCCCAAGCTGCGCATCGAGGAGGCCGCGGCCCGCACGCAGGCCCGTATCGACTCCGGCCGGCAGCCGGTGATCGGCGTGAACAAGTACCGCGTCGAGAACGACGAGCAGATCGAGGTCCTCAAGGTCGACAACTCCTCGGTCCGCGCCCAGCAGATCGAGAAGCTGCGCCGCCTCAGGGAAGAGCGCGACGAGCAGGCCTGCCAGGACGCGCTCGCCGCGCTCACCCGGGCGGCCTCCGGCGAGGGCAACCTCCTGGAGCTGGCCGTCGACGCGGCCCGCGCCAAGGCCACCGTCGGTGAGATCTCGGACGCACTGGAGAAGGTGTACGGGCGGCACGCGGGCCAGATCCGTACGATCTCCGGCGTGTACCGCAACGAAGCAGGCCAGTCGCCGTCCGTGGAGCGCACCCGCGCCCTCGTCGTCGCCTTCGAGGAGGCCGAGGGGCGCCGCCCGCGCATCCTCGTCGCCAAGATGGGGCAGGACGGGCACGACCGCGGCCAGAAGGTCATCGCGTCCGCCTTCGCCGACCTCGGCTTCGACGTCGACGTCGGCCCGCTGTTCCAGACCCCGGCCGAGGTGGCGCGGCAGGCCGTCGAGGCGGACGCGCACATCGTCGGCGTCTCCTCCCTCGCGGCCGGGCACCTCACGCTCGTACCGGCGCTGCGGGAGGAACTGGCCGCCGAGGGACGCGAGGACATCATGATCGTCGTCGGCGGCGTGATCCCGCCGCAGGACGTGCCCACGCTCCTCGACATGGGCGCGACCGCGGTCTTCCCGCCCGGCACGGTCATCCCCGACGCGGCGTACGACCTGGTGGAGCAGCTCGGCGAGCAGCTCGGCCACGAGTCCGCCGGGCGTTGATCCGATGCCGAAACCGATCGACATCGACGGGTACGTGCAGGGTGTCCTCGACGGGAAGCGTGCGCACATCGCGCGCGCCATCACCCTCGTCGAGTCCACCCGGCCCGACCACCGCGCCCACGCCCAGGAGTTGCTGACGCGGCTGCTTCCGCACTCCGGGCGGGCCCGGCGGGTCGGCATCAGCGGAGTGCCGGGGGTCGGCAAGTCGACGTTCATCGACGCGCTCGGCACGATGCTCACCTCGCTCGGACACCGGGTCGCGGTCCTCGCCGTCGACCCCTCCTCGACGCGCACGGGCGGCTCCATCCTCGGCGACAAGACCCGGATGGAACGGCTCTCCGTCGACCCGAACGCGTTCGTCCGGCCCTCGCCAAGTGCGGGCACGCTGGGGGGAGTCGCCAAGGCGACGCGCGAGTCGATGGTGGTCATGGAGGCCGCCGGATACGACGTGATCCTCGTGGAGACGGTCGGCGTCGGGCAGTCCGAGACGGCCGTCGCGAACATGGTCGACTCGTTCCTGCTGCTCACCCTTGCCCGTACGGGGGACCAACTGCAGGGCATCAAGAAAGGCGTCCTCGAACTGGCCGACGTGCTCGCGGTCAACAAGGCCGACGGCCCGCACGAACGCGACGCCCGCGCGGCGGCGCGTGAACTCGCGGGCGCGCTGCGCCTGATGCACCCGGCCGACGCGGCCTGGACCCCGCCCGTCCTCAGCTGCAGCGCCCGCGAATCCACCGGGCTCGACACGGTCTGGGAACGCCTGGAGCAGCACCGCTCGCTGCTCGACTCGACCGGCCGCCTCACGGCCAAGCGGCGCGACCAGCAGGTCGACTGGACCTGGACCATGGTCCACGAGGAACTCCTCCAGCGCCTGCACGCCCACCCGAAGGTGACGGACCTCGTGCCGGGGCTCGAACGCAGGGTCAGGGAAGGCGAGTTGACGGCGACGCTGGCGGCGGAGGAAATCCTGCGGGCTTTCCGGGGCTGAGCGCTCCCTCCGGGGGGGCGGCGTTCTTCGTCTGCGGCCCCGTCGTGGCTGGTCGCGCAGTTCCCCGCGCCCCTGGGGAACCGGGGCCGTCGTTCGTCTGCGGCGCCGTCGTGGCTGGTCGCGCAGTTCCCCGCGCCCCTGAGGACGGGGCTGCGCCCCTGCCCTCCTCGGGCCCGTCGTGGCTGGTCGCGCAGTTCCCCGCGCCCCTGAGGAACCGAGGCCGTCGTTCGTCTGCCGCGCCGCCGTGGCTGGTTGCGTAGTTCCCCGTGCCCCGGGAGCGTTCGCAGGACTTTCGGGAAGGGGCGGGGTGGGGGAAACAAAAAGGGAACCAAGAACGATCACCGCACGTCACACCTGCGCCGTATCGTCGCCCTGCGGCGGACCGCGCTGACCACGTGGGCCGCCGGGACGCGACACAACCCCCCACAGCACCCCCCACAGGAGCTACAAGTGTTCGGCGCCACACCCCCCACAGGCATACCCGAAAACACCCCGAACTCGACCGTGTCGTACGGGAGTTGCCCGTACCGCGGGGGACAGGCCGTCCACGCCCGCGTCGACGCATGAGGCCCGCCCGGCGGCGTGGGCGCCGTAACCGGCCGGTGTTCATCGAGCGTGCGGGGCGCCGCAGACGAGTGCTGCGGCAGCTCGCCGCGCTCCTCGGCTGCGCCTGCGCCGGCTACCTGCTGTTCCTCGTCGTCCTCGTCGACGCCGTACGGCAGCCCGCGGGCACCGCACCACCGCGCATGGACGTACCCCTGCAGACCACCAACGCCCGCCACGACACCACCGTCCCCGACGAGCAGACCCGGCCGAGCAGGCCCCCCACGCCCGTACCGACGTCGACCACCACCGCGCCCGCCCCGCCGCGGGACGGCCGGTGAGCCCCCGGCACGCGCTGCGCCGTACCCCGCGAGGGCACTGGATCCTGCTGTTCCTCGTGCTGCCCGTGGTCACCATCAGCCTGCTCTTCGAGGGCTGGACCACGCACGAGGTCGACGCCGCGCGTTCCAAGGCGCCCTGCACCCGCCCCGTCCCGGCCGCCGCCGACGACGGCGAACCGGTGCTGCGCATCACCGGCGACCGGATCGAGACCGCGGGCATGCCGCCGCGCACCGCCGCGCTCACCTTCAACGGCGGCCCCGACCCGTACTGGACGCCCCGCCTGCTCGACCTGCTGCGCGAGCACGACGCGCACGCCACGTTCTTCCTGTACGGGGCCCGCGCCACCCGGCACCCGGCCCTGGTCCGGCGGATCAGGGCCGAGGGCCACGAGATCGGCTCGTACACCTACACCGGCGGCGACCTCGGCACCGCGTCCGCGCTGCGCGCCCGCATGGAGCTGGCGCTCACGCAGACCGCCCTCGCCGGTACGGCAGGGGTCAACACCCGCCTCCTCCGGCTGCCGCACACCACCGCCCCCGACACCCTCTGCGGCGCCGAGTGGAGGGCCGCCCAACGGGCAGCCGCCCAGGGCTACTTGCTGGTCGCCGCCGACCACAAGTCCCGCCGCCCGTCCGAGGGTGTGGTGCGGCAGTACAGCCACACCGACCTCGGCTACCGCGAGGCCCGCGCCCTGCTGAGCAACCCCCGCGTGGACAAGTTCACGACCCTCACCGCGGGACTCGGCCGGCCCACGCTCACCACCCCCGTCGCCGTCACCGAACGCCTCAAGGGCGAGGGCCTGTTGTGGGCGCAGACCCTCGGGCACGCCTTCACCCGCGCCATGGCCTGGGTGCTCGGTGTCGCGGGCGCCCTCGGCGTGCTGCGGCTGCTGCTGCTCGCGGTGTTCGCCCGCGCCCATGTGCGCCGCGTCGACCGGCTGCGGCCCGGCGCACCCCGGCTGCGCGAAGTGCTCGACCCGGTCACGGTCCTTGTGCCCGCGCACAACGAGGAGGCCGGCATCGGCGCCACCGTGCGCTCCCTGCTCGGCTCGTACTACCCGCGGCTGGAGATCGTCGTGATCGACGACGGCTCCACCGACCGCACCGCCGAGATCGTCGCGGCCGTCGACGACCCGCGCGTCCGCCTCGTACGCCAGGCCAACGGCGGCAAACCCCGCGCCCTCAACACCGGCCTGGGGCACGCCCGGCACGACATCGTGGTGATGGTCGACGCGGACACCGTCTTCGAACCCGACGCGCTGTACCGCCTCGTCCAGCCCCTCGCCCATCCGGCCGTGGGCGCGGTCTCCGGCAACACGAAGGTCGGCAACCGCCGCTCCCTGCTCGGCCGTTGGCAGCATCTGGAGTACGTGATCGGCTTCAACCTGGACCGCCGCATGTTCGAGGTCCTGGAGTGCATGCCGACCGTGCCCGGCGCCATCGGCGCGTTCCGCCGCGACGCCCTGATGGGTGTGGGCGGCGTCAGCGAGGACACCCTCGCCGAGGACACCGACCTCACGATGTCCCTGTGGCGGGCCGGCTGGCGCGTGGTGTACGAGGAGTCGGCGATCGCCTGGACCGAAGTGCCCAGCACCATCGGCCAGTTGTGGCGCCAGCGCTACCGCTGGTGCTACGGCACCCTGCAGTCGATGTGGAAGCACCGCAGATCCCTCCTGGAGATGGGCCCGGCGGGCCGGTTCGGCCGCCGCGGTCTCACCTACCTGACCCTGTTCCAGGTGGTGCTTCCGCTGTTCGCCCCGGTCGTCGACGTGTTCGCGCTGTACGGCCTGTTCTTCCGCGACCCCACCGAGGCGGTCCTGGTGTGGCTCGGCTTCCTCGTCGTCCAGCTGATCACGGCCGGGTACGCGCTGCGGCTCGACGGGGAGCGGCTGCGCGAACTCTGGGCGCTGCCCCTGCAGTTGTTCGTCTACCGGCAACTGCTCTACCTCGTCGTCATCCAGTCCGTGATCACCGCCCTGCTCGGCACCCGGCTGAAGTGGCACCGCATGCTCCGCACCGGCACCGGCGACCAGCACCTCCTGGAGGAGAGCGGTCACGGGCGGCCGCTGCCCACCCCGCGATGAGAACGAGAGGAGAGACTTCCGTGCAGCACGATCCGTATCCCGACCCCGACCCCGGCGGCTCCGGGCCGAGGCACGGCCGGGACCTGCGCGCGGGCCCGGTCGTCGCGGTGACCGGCCCCCTGTGGCAGGACGAGCCGAACGGGCCGTACGAGAACGGGCTCGCGGTGGACGGCGGCGACCGGCTGCCGCTCCGCCCGCCCCCGCGCCGTACGGCCCGCTCCCGCCCGCGCCGCCGCAGGCGCCGACACCCGCTGCGCCGCGCCTTCCTGTTCCTGCTGGCCCTGCTGCTCGCCACCCCGCTCGGCACGTACGCCTGGGCCGAGACCCGCCTCAACCGCGACGTGGACCTCGGCGCGTACGGCCACCGCCCGCCGCCCGGCAAGGGCACCACGTATCTGATCGTCGGCTCCGACAGCCGCGCCGGGCTCACCGCCGACGAGCAGCGGGACCTGCACACCGGGTCTGTGTCGGGGCGGCGCACGGACTCCATGATCCTGCTGCACACCGGCGCCTCCGGCACCACGATGGTGAGCCTGCCGCGCGACTCGTGGGTGACCGTGCCCGCGCACCTGCGCACCTCCACGGGCAAGCGGACACCGGCCGGCCGCAGCAAACTCAACGCGGCGTTCTCCCGCGGCGGACCCGAACTCCTCGCCCGTACCGTGGAGTTCAACACCGGCCTGCGTATCGACCACTACGCGGAGATCGGCCTCGCCGGCTTCGTGAAGATCGTCGACGCGGTCGGCGGCGTACGGATGTGCCTGCCGCGCGCCATCCGCGACGAGAAGTCGGGCGCCGACCTCCGCAAGGGCTGCCAGCGGCTGGACGGCGCGCAGTCCCTCGCGTTCGTACGCCAACGCCACCAGGAGGCCGAGGGCGACCTGGGCCGCACCCTCAACCAGCAGAAGTTCCTCGCGGCGCTGGCGAAGCGGGCGGCGACGGCGGACACGGTCCTGGACCCGGGCGTCCTCTACCCGGCCCTCGGCGCGGGCCTGGACACGCTGGTCGTCGACCGCGACATGACGCTGCGTCAACTCGCCTCCCTGGTCAGGGCGGTACAGGGCGTGACGGACGGCCGCGGCCGCCGCATCAACGTCCCGGTGTCGGCGGTGGGCATCCCCACGCCCCAGGGCAGCGCGATCCGGTGGGACGAGAGGAGGGCGCGGGAGCTGTTCGAGCGGCTACGACGGGACTAGGGCCGCACTTTTCTCCCCGCCCCGCCCCTTCCCGAAAGCCTCCGGCGGTGCTTGTTCGGCCGTCCTGCCGTCGTGGGCTGTGCCCCTTCACGGGCGCGGGGAACTGCGCGACCAGGCACGACGACGCCGCAGTCGGAAGAACACCGCCGGAGGCTTTCGGGAAGGGGCGGGGGAGGGGATTCAAAAGGCCCCCGCCCTACACCACCGCAACCCGCGAGAACCGCCCCACCACCCGAAGATCCGCCTCTACCCTCGCGGCAGCGGCCCGCAGCGCAGGCAGCACCTCCCCCCGTACCTCCTCCGGTGTCCGCCGACTGCTGTGCATCGCGACGTTGACCGCCGCCACCGCCCGCCCGGACGCGTCCCGCACGGGCACGGCGAGGGAACGCAGCCCTTCCTCCAACTCCTCGTCGACCAGGGCGTGTTCGGCCTCCGCAATCGAGTCGAGAAGCGCATCGAGGGCGCCCCGCTCGGTGACCGTGTGAGGGGTCAGGGGACGCAGTTCCATGCCGTCCAACAGCGCCGCCCGCTCCTCCGCCGGCAGGTCGGCGAGCAGGACCCGCCCCATCGACGCCGCGTAGGCGGGCAGCCGCGTGCCGATGGTGATGTGCACGCTCATGATGCGGCTGGTCGCGACCCGCGCCGTGTACCGGATCGCGTCCCCGTCGAGCACCGCTAGCGACGCCGAGTCGTGCACCGTCCGTACGAGCGCGGCCAGATGGGGCGAGGCGATGTCCGGCAGGGTGCTGCGGGACAGCGGCGCGTGCCCGAGGTCGAGGACGCGCGGCGTGAGCCGGAACGTACGCCCGTCGCGGTGTACGAGGCCGAGGTGCTCGAAGCTGATCAGGGCGCGCCGGGCGGTCGCGCGGGCCAGCCCCGCGGCCTCGGCGACGGCGGTCAGGCTGAGCGCGTCCCGGCCCTCGTCGAACGCGGTCAGCACGGTCAGTCCGCGCGCCAGGGACTCCACGAACCCGGAGCCCAACTCCTTTTTGGACGCGGTGGTCCAGTCGGCCGGCCGGGCGTCCGACGGGGCGGGGCGCGGCGCCGCCGGTGCGCGCAGCAGCCGCTCCATCGCCGCGACCGTGCGCCGCGCGCCCGGCAGCAGCGACCGGCGCAGGGACGCGGCGCTGTGCCGGCTGGTGTGGCTGACGACGCTGAGCGCGCACACCGTACGCCCCTCCGGATCGCGCACCGGCAACGCCACCGCCACCAGTCCCGGCTCGATCAGCTGGTCGTCGACGGCGAGCCCGGACTCGCGGCACTCGGCGGCCCGTGCCGTGAACTCCTTGGCCGCGACGGCCAGTTGGGCCTGGTCCGCGTCCGTGGCCGGGCGGTCGGGGACGGCCGGGAAGGTCCGGTCGAGCGGGTCGGCGGCGCGCCGCTCCCGCCACCGCGCCCACTGCTCCTCGGTCCAGTCGGCGGCGAACACGGCGCCGGGCGCGGTGCGTTCGGCGGGCAGCAGGTCGCCGATGCGGAACGACAGCGACATGGCGCGGCGCCGCGTCGACTGGTGCACGAACCGGATGCCGTCCCCGTCCGGCACGGCGAGGGACACCGACTCGTCCAGCTCGTCGGCCAGTCGCTCGGCGAGCGGCCCGAGCGGACCCGGCACGTGCAGCGCCGCGAGGAACGCGTTGCCGAGCTCCATCAGGCGCGGGGCGAGCGAGGCGGTGTGCCCGTCGAGGCGTACGTATCCCATGCGGGCGAGCGTGCCGGTGACGCGGTCGACGGTCGAGCGGGCCAGACCCGTCGCGCGGACCAGGTCCCCGACCGGGGCGTGACCGTCGGCGGCGCCGAGGGCACGCAGCACGGCGACCCCGCGCAGGAGTGGCCCGACGGCCTCGGCCGGCGGCTCCTGCGCGGGGGCGTGGGGCGGGGGTGGGACGGCCATGGACTGCTCCGCTGCGGTGCTGTGTGCCGTCGAGCCGCGCGCACTCGACCCGTTGACATCGGCACCGGGCCCGCGCACACTCAGGGCGCTTCAAGAATGAACACAAGTTCACTGGACGAACACACTCTACCAGTCGGAGCCCTGCGGCGCCCGAACCGAGCGCCCGCCCTGAGCGCCCGCACCGAGGAGGACCCTGATGCAAGCCGAGCAACAGCCCGAGCACACGAGTGTCGCCGTCGTCGGCGCGGGACCGGCGGGCCTGCTGCTCGCCCGGCTGCTGCACCGCGCGGGCATCGACACGGTCGTCCTGGAGAGCCGGGACCGGGCGTACGTGGAGCGCCGCCAGCGCGCCGGAATCCTGGAGCAGGCCACCGTCGACGCCCTGCGCGCCGCGGGCGCCGGCGCCCGCATGGACCGCGAGGGCATCCCGCACGACGGCATCGAGCTGCGCTTCGACCGCCGCGCCCACCGCGTCGACTTCCCGTCCCTGACCGGCGGGCGGCGCGTGATGGTGTACGCGCAGACCGAGGTCGTCAAGGACCTCGTCGCCCTCCAACTCGCCGACGGGGGGCCGCTGTTGTTCGAGGCGGAGGTGCGCGGGGTCACCGGCGCCGACACCGGCCGGCCCGTCGTCCACTACCGGCACGAGGGCCGCGACCGCACCCTCACCTGCGACTACGTCGTCGGCTGCGACGGCTTCCACGGCGTCGTGAAGAACGCCGTCCCGGAGCGGGTGCGGCGCACCTACGAACGCGTCTACCCGTACTCCTGGCTCGGCATCCTCGCCGAAGCCCCGCCCGTGTACGACGAGTTGATCTACGCCCACTCCGAGCGCGGCTTCGCCCTCGCCAGCATGCGCTCCCCGCAGGTCGGCCGCCTCTACCTCCAGGTCCCCAACGGCACCGACCCCGCCGACTGGCCGGACGAGCGCATCTGGGACGAGCTCGACGCCCGCTTCGCCCTCGACGCCGAGCCCGGCTGGAAGCTCGCACGCGGCCCGGTCACCGCCAAGTCCGTCCTCCCGATGCGCAGCCACGTCACCGAACCCCTGCGGTACGGGCACGTCCTGCTCGCCGGGGACGCCGCGCACATCGTCCCGCCGACCGGCGCCAAGGGCCTCAACCTCGCCGCCGCCGACGTGATCGTCCTCGCCCGCGCCCTCACCGCCCGCTACCGCGACGGCGCCACCGCGCTCCTCGACGCGTACTCGGAGACCTGCCTGCGCCGGGTCTGGCGCGCCGAGCACTTCTCGTACTTCATGACGACGACGCTGCACACCGACCCGGAGCAGCGCCCGTTCGACACCCGGCTCCAGCTCGCCCAGCTGGAGCGGGTGGCGAACTCGCCGCACGCGGCGGCCGAACTGGCCGAGAACTACACGGGGTTGCCGATCCCCGACTGAGCGGCGGCGTCCGGGGCGGGGGAGCGGCGCGCGCCGAGCCGGCCCGCGAGCGGCACGAGCGCGATCGCCGCCGCGCCCACCAGACCGGCCACCGCGAACGCCGTGAACCCCCAGCTCTCGTTGCCGTTCGCGGCGAGCGCCCCGCCCAGCCACGGCCCGAGCACGGCGCCGGTACGCCCCACGCCGGTCACCCAGCCGAGCCCGGCGGCCCGCTCACCCGCGCCGTACACGGTGTCCGTCGCCGCGTACACCATCACCTGCGCGCTGAACAGCCACACACCGGTGATCGCCACGACCGCGTACGTCACGCCCAGCGGCAGGTGTTCCTTCAGGAGCAGCGCGCCCGCCGCCGTCAGCACGAACCACAGCGCCGACACCTTCACCGCGCCGAACCGGTCCGCCGTACGGCCCGCGATCAGCATGCCGACGATGCCGCCCGCGTTGATCACCATCAGGAAGCTCACCGACGACGTGAGCCCGTAGCCGGAGGCCCGCATCAGCTGCGGCAGCCAGGTGGAGACCCCGTACACCAGGAGCAGTCCGCAGAACGAGGCCAGCCAGAGCAGCGGCGTGGACCAGCGCGTGCCCGGCGCGAACAGCGCGCGCACCGCGGCGAGCCGGCCCTTCGCGCCGCCCGCGGGCGCCTCCACCGGCGTGGGCTCCGGCAGCCCGTACTGCACCGCCACCGCGCGCGCCCGCTCCCGCTCCCCGCGCGCGAGCAGCACACCCGGCGACTCGGGCATCAGCTTGAGCAGCAGCGGTACGGCGATCAGCGCGGGCGCGACCCCCGCCCAGAACACCCAGCGCCAGCCGGCCGCGGGCGCGACGGTCAGGCCCAGGCCCGTCGCCGCCATGCCGCCCGCGTGGTACGAGGTCATCAGGATGCCCGTCGTCAGGGCGGCCCGGCGCGGCGGCGCGAACTCCAGGACCATCGCCAGGCACAGCGGCATGAGCCCGCCGAGCCCGAGCCCCGCGAGGAAGCGGCCGGCGCCGAAGGAGCCGGGCGACATGGCGAGCGCGCACACGGCGCTGCCGAGCGAGAACAGCGTCACGCTCGCCACCAGCATCGGCCTGCGGCCCAGCCAGTCCGTGAGGTTCCCGGCGAGCAGCGCGCCGATCAGCATCCCGAAGGTGGTCCAGCTGCCGATGGTGCCCGCCGACGCGGGCGTCAGGCCGAGTCCGGGGTCGTCGAGCATGTGCGGCATCACGGCGCCGTAGATGTTCACGTCCATGCCGTCGAAGAACACGGCGAGCCAGCACAGCGCGAGCACCGGCAGCACGGAGCGGAAGGAGTGTCCGGTCATGTCAATCCCTGGGAAGGAGCGGCGTGTTCGCCTGGCGAACTTCGCTTCACTGAATGGGGCTGCATGAGTGTCGGGGCGGTGCGGCGGGGTGTCAATGCGTCGGACCGGCGGAATCCGCAGTCCGCTTCGGCGGCGGGACAGCGGACGCGCGCGGGAATACGGCCGCGCCGGTCCGCCTTGGAACACCACATGAGCACCGCAGCACACCCGGCCCCCGAAGCGGCCCCCGCGCCCGCGTCCGACCGCAAGCACCCCCTGGACCGGCCCACGTGGGCCGCGCTCACCGGGCCGCAGTCCGGGCTCGCCGAGCGGCGCGGGCGTGTGCTGCGCTTCCCGACGGACGTCTCACCGTGGCTGGCGCTGCCCGACGAGCCGGACGCGGACGACTGGGCGGACACGGCCCAACTCGTCGGCCCGGGCGGCACGTTCGCCCTCGCCGCGACCACCGAACTGACGCCGCCGCCCGGCTGGACGGAGACGTTCCGCGTTCCGGGCGTGCAGCTCGTCGACACGACGGTGCGGGCCCGCCCGGACGAGGAGGCCGTACCGCTCGGCCCCGCCGACGTGCCGGAGATGCTGGACCTGGTCGAGCGCACCCAGCCCGGCCCGTTCCTCGCCCGCACGGTCGAGCTCGGCGGGTACGTCGGCATCCGCCGCGGCGGCGCGCTCGTCGCGATGGCGGGGGAGCGGCTGCGGCCCACCGGACACGCGGAGATCAGCGGCGTCTGCACCGACCCCGCCCACCGCGGCCAGGGCCTCGCCGGCCGCCTGGTCCTCGCGGTGTCGGCGGGCATCCGCGCCCGCGGCGAGACCCCGTTCCTGCACACGGGCGCCGCGAACACGTCCGCGATCCGCCTCTACGAATCCCTCGGCTTCACCCTCCGCCGCGAGGTGTCGTTCTTCGGCCTGCAGGTCCCGAACAGGCCGTGACGAACAGGCCCTAGTCCTCCGGGAGTTGGACGTCCGCCGTGTCCGGACGGTGGTCGGGCAGCGTCGCGTGCGCCGTGGCCTCGCGGTGCAGCCGCAGGAACTCCAGGTGCCGCTCGTACTGGTCGAGGATGTCCCCGATGAGCTGCTGCTTGCTGTAGCCCATCACGTCGTAGCCCTGGCTGCCGTCGGAGAGGTGCACCTCGAAGCGTACGTACGTGTCGTGTTCACCGACCGCGCGGGCGGCGAACGACGGCGTGGGGGTCTCGATGGGCCACACCCGGTAGACGAACTCCTCGGTGCGACCCATCGGCGCCCGCAGTTCCAGGGGCGCGATGTCCGTCTCCTCAGCCGGGAGCTCGACGACCGTGGCCTCCGCGCCCTGCTGCCGCAGCTCCTCCGCGACCTCACGGAACGCCGGGTGGCAGACCTCGTCGACAAAGCGTCCGGCCGCCCGCTTCGTCGGGAAGTTCATCGCACGGGCGAGCCGCTGCCGCCAGTTGCGCTCCGCCGCGGGGCCGGGGCCCGGCATCCGGCCGGAGAGCGATGAGGGGAGGGACGTGGTCATCGCGTCCTCCCGCATGCGCTCGATACGCAACGCCTTGTAGAGGCCCGCGATGACCACGAACATCACAAGGGAGAACGGCAGGCCCATGATGATCGTGGCGTTGGTCAGCGCTTGCACGCCGCCGACGATCAGCATGGCCAGGGTGAGCAGTCCGATGGCGAGCGCCCAGAAGATGCGCAGCCACGGCGGCGAGTCGGTGAGCGGGCTGCGCAGGTGACAGCTGAGGTTGCCGAGCACCAGGGCTCCCGAGTCGGCGGACGTGACGTACAGGAGCAGGCCGACGACGGTCGCGAGGCCCGCACTGAACCCGACTCCCGGGTACTGCTCGAGCAGCCCGTAGAAGCCCTGCTCGGGGAGGTTCATCGCGGTTTCGCCGAACTTCTTGTTGCCGTCCCGGACGATGAACAGTGCGGCGTTGCCGAAGACGGACAGGAACGTCAGCGTGAAGAAGAACGGGATCACCAGAGTGGCGGCGACGAACTGGCGGATGGTGCGGCCGCGCGAGATCCGGGCGAGGAACATCCCCACGAACGGAGCCCAGGCCACCCACCACGCCCAGAAGAACAAGGTCCACGCGTTGAGCCACTCGGTGGGCCGGTCGTAGGCGAAGGTGTTCAGCGTCATCGACGGGAAGCCGCTGACGTAGTCGCCGATGTTCAGGACCAGGGCGTTGAGCAGCCGGATCGGGCTGTCGGCGATCAGCACGTACAGCATCAGGAGCACCGCGAGGAGCACGTTGAGCTCGGACAGACGCCGGATGCCCCGGTCCACTCCGGCCACGGCGGAGACGATGGTCAGGACGACGGCGACCAGGATCAGCGCGATCTGCGCGGCGAGTCCCTCGGGTACGCCGAAGATGAACTTCAGCCCGTAGTTCAGCTGCACCACGCCGATGCCGAGGGAGACGGAGATGCCGAAGACGGTGCCGAGCACAGCCGCCAGGTCGACGGCGTCACCGGTCCGGCCGTAGATGCGCCTGCCGATGATCGGGTACAGCGCCGAGCGGATCGCCAGCGGCAGGTTGTAGCGGAAGGAGAAGTACGCGAGGGCCATCCCCATCAGTGCGTACATCGCCCAGCCCGTGATGCCGTAGTGGAAGAGCGTCCACACGACGGCCTGCCGGGCCGCCTCCACGGTCTCGGCACTGCCCTCGGGCGGAGCGAGGTAGTGCGAGACCGGGCCCGAGACGGAGAAGAACATCAGGTCGATGCCGATACCCGCGGCGAAGAGCATCGCCGCCCAGGCGAACATCCCGTAGTCCGGCCGGGAGTGCTGCGGCCCGAGCTTGATGCGCCCGTACCGGGACGCGCCGACGAACACCACGAAGAGCAGATAGAAGGTCGCGGCGACGAAGTAGTACCAGCCGAATCCGTCGGAGATCCAGCCGACGACGACGCCGATGGTGCTCTCGGCGCCCTTGGGGGAGATGATCGCCCAGATCGACAGCGCGAGGATCAGTGTTGCAGCGCCGCCGAAGACGACGTTCTTGACCTGGTGCGCCGGCTCGGTGACCGCCGTGGCACCGCTGGTGGGTTCGGTCACCGGCGTCAACCCTTCCGCGCAGCGTCCCGGTACCGATAGAACCCCGCAGTCGACGGCGGCAACGGCGTATTGCCGAGAATCAGGTCGGACGCCTTCTCGGCGAGCATCATCACCGGCGCGTAGATGTTCCCGTTGGTCAGATACGGCATCGCCGACGCGTCGACGACCCGCAGCCCCTCCACCCCGTGCACCCGCATCGACGTCGGATCGGTCACGGCCATCTCGTCGATCCCCATACGCGCCGTGCACGACGGGTGGTACGCGGTCTCCGCGTCCCGGGCGACCCACTCCAGGACCGCCTCGTCCCCGCTGACCTCGGGCCCGGGCGACATCTCGCCCGCGTCGTACTCCGCGAACGCGGGCTGCTTCAGGATGTCGCGGGCGACCTGGATCGCCTCCACCCATTCCTTGCGGTCGTTGGGCGTGGACAGATAGTTGAACCGCAGCGCCGGATGCTCGTCCGGGTGCCCCGACTTGATCTTCACCGAGCCGCGTACGTCGGAGTACATCGGCCCGATGTGCACCTGGTACCCGTGTTCCGCGTCCACCGGCGTCCCGTCGTACCGGACGGCGATCGGCAGGAAATGGAACATCAGGTTGGGATAGTCCACCTCGTCGTTTCCGCGGACGAATCCGCCGGCTTCGAAGTGGTTGGTCGCCGCGGGCCCGGTGTGCGACATCATCCAGCGCATTCCGACGGCCGGCCGGTTGCGCCACTTGATGAGCGGATTGAACGAGATCGGCTTCTTCGAGGCGTGCTGCACATACACCTCCAGGTGGTCCTGGAGGTTCTCGCCGACGCCCGGGAGTTCGTGCACCATCTCGATGCCGAACTTCGTGATGTCCGCGGGATTTCCGATACCGGAGAGCTGCAGGAGCTGCGGGGTGTTGATGGCGCCGCCGCAGAGGATCACCTCGCCGCCGAACACCTGCTTGTGCTGCTTCCCGTACCGGCGATACGTGACGCCGACGGCCCGCTTGCCCTCGAAAAGCACCTTGTCGACCTGGGCGAAGCATTCGACGGTGAGATTCGGGCGCTTCATGACGGGATGCAGATACGCCTGCGCCGCCGACCAGCGCCGGCCGTCCTTGATGTTGCGGTCGAACCGGGCGAAGCCCTCCTGCTTGTAGCCGTTGACGTCCGACGTCAGCTCGTACCCGGCCTGCTGCGCCGCCTCCAGGAACGCGGAGAACAGCGGGTTCTCGGCCGCGCCGCGCTCCAGCCAGAGCGGACCGCCCTGGCCGCGCCATTCGTCGGCGCCGGCCGCGCAGTGCTCCATTCGTTTGAAATACGGCAGACAGTGCGCGTAGTCCCACGTCTCCATTCCCGGGTCGGCAGCCCACCGTTCCAGGTCCATCGGATTTCCGCGCTGGAAAATCATGCCGTTGATCGAGCTCGACCCGCCGAGGAGTTTTCCGCGGCCGTGACTCACCCTCCGGCCGTTCATGTACGGCTCGGGTTCGGACTCGTAGCACCAGTCGTAGAGCGGGTTCCCGATGATCATCGTGAGTGCCGCCGGCATGTGGGTGAGGATGTCCCACTTGTAGTCCGGCCGTCCTGCCTCGAGGACGAGAACCCGATTGGCCGGGTCCGCGCTCAGCCGATTGGCGAGGGCGCAGCCCGCAGAGCCGCCGCCGACAATGATGAAGTCAAACTCTGCCCGGCCCATGTCACTCCCTGGATTCTCGTCGGACGCCTTGTCCTGGCCGGTTCAAGCTAAGCCGCAAACAATCGGGTGCGCACAGCGAGAGCGCCGAATCCGCGGCCCGCCCGGCCACCGCGCCCGCCACCGGAGCCGCCGCCGAATTCCGGTCGCCGCGCGGCCCCACGGGCCCGGTGCCAGGCTGGAAGGACCGGACGAGTTGGAAGGAAAACCCCGTCATGATCACCACGGACTTCGCCACCGGCGCCCCCTGTTTCCTCGACCTGGGCGCCCCCGACGTCCCCGCGACAGCGGCCTTCTACGGCGCCGTGCTCGGCTGGCAGTACGAGCCGATGGGCGACGGCGAGGACATGGAGGGCGGCATGTTCCGCAGCGACGGCAAACTCGTCGCGGGACTCGGCAAGCTCACCGAGGAGGGCGCGCGCTCGGCCTGGATGCTCTACTTCAGCGTCGCCGACGCGGACGCCACGACCCGGGCCGTCGAGCAGGCCGGCGGAAGTGTCCGGGTGGCGCCGATGGACCTGGAGGACTGGGGCCGCATGGCGCAGCTGACCGACCCGCAGGGCGGCCAGTTCGCGATCTGGCAGCCGGGCAAGGACAAGGGCGTCGAGAAGGTCGACGAGACGGGCTCGCTGTCCTGGACGGAGCTCTACACCCCGGACGCCAAGGCCGCCAGGGAGTTCTACGGCAACGTCCTCGGCTGGACCTTCGACGACATGGAACTGCCGGGCGGCGGCGGCACGTACACCCTCATCACGCCGGCCGGGCAGAGCGAGGACCGGATGCAGGGCGGACTCATGCAACTCCCGCCCGATCAGCTGTCGTTGGCGAACGGCCGGGCCTACTGGCACCCGGTGTTCAACGTCACCGACTGCGACGCCGCCGTCGCCAAGGTCAACGAGAACGGCGGCAGCGTGCAGATGGGGCCCGAGGACGCCGAGGGCGTCGGCCGGCTCGCCGTCTGCCTCGACCCGGCCAACGCCGACTTCGTGGTCCTCACCCCCGTCGAGAGCTGAACCCTCCCTGGTCGGGAGCTGACCGCCCCCGGCCGGGAGCTGACTGCCCCCGGCCGAGAACCGAGCGCCCCCGGTCGAGAGGCGGGCGCCCGGCGGCTCACGGGGTGTCGTCCCCGGTCGCCGCGGCGTTGTAGCGCAGCAGATACTCCGCGAACCGCTCCAGGTCCGCCTCGTCCCAGTCCTCGACGCGGGCGGCGAACGCGCGCCGTCTGCTCGCCGCGGCCTGCGCGAGCACCTCGGCGCCCTCCGGGGTCAGGTGCAGGACCTGGATGCGGTGGTCCACCGGGTCCGTGCGCCGCTCCACGTACCCGAGTCGTTCGAGCCCCGCGACCTGGCGGCTGACCGTCGACTTGTCGAGCAGGTAGTGCGCCGCCAGGTCGGTGGCGCGGCAGCCCTGCCGGTCCTCCAGGTGCGCGAGCAGGGTGAAGGAGACGAGCGAGAGCTCCGGATGGGTGCGGGCCGCGCTCGCCCGCGCCCGCCGCGCGAACGCCGTCATCTCCCGCTGGATCACGGTCAGTGCCTCGGCCCTGCTGTACGTCATCGCGCCGTGCCTCGCCCCGGTTGTCGCCGTCGACTAATGGTTGTACAGTACAACGTAAGCCAAGAGTTGTAAAACACAACTATGAGAACGCGACTTCGGGAAGCGGAGCATGAGCGGAACACATCGCCAGGACGCGGGGGCCGGTGCGCGGGCGCCGGAGCGTGCATCGACGGGGGAGAGGCTCTGGGGGCCGACTCCGCCGGGCGCGCTGCGCCACGTGCTGCTGCATCTGCTCACGCCGCTGCTGATGTGCGTCGGCATGGGCCTCGCCTACCTCGGGGCCTTCGCGAGCCCCGAGCCGCACCAGATGCCGGTCGCCGTCGTCGGCTCAGGGCCCGAGGCGAAGGTGCTCGCCCAGACCCTGCACGACAAGGCGGGCGACGGCCTCGACGTCCGCACCGTCCCCGACCGTGCGACCGCCGTCGACCAGCTCGACTCCCGTACGGTCAGCGGTGCTTACGTCATGGACGAGGAGCACCCCGAACTGCTCGTCGCCACCGCCGGGTCCGACACCAGCGCCTCCGCCGTCGAGAAGGTCTTCACCAAGGTCTCGGACGCCCAGGGCACGCCCCTGAAGGTCACCGACGTCGCGCCGACCGCCGACGGCGACCCCACCGGCCAGGGCATCTTCTTCCTGCTCGTCGCCCTCAGCATCGGCTCGTACGCGTCCGTCGCAGCCCTCGGCGCCGCCGGTTCCGCGCTGCCGATGCGGCTGCGCGCGCTGCTCGTCACCGGCACCTCGTTCGTGGTCAGCCTGATCGGCGCCGCCTTCGCCGGGCCCGTGTTCCACCTGGTCGACCACGGACTGTGGGGCGTCTGGGCGCTGTCCTGGCTGTACTCGGCGGGCATCCTGTTCATCGGCGTCGGCCTGCACACGTTCCTGAAGCGGTGGACCACGCTCGGTGTGATGGTGCTGTTCGTGATGCTCAACTTCACCAGCTCCGGCGGAATCTTCCGGCCCGAGCTGCAGAACGGCTTCTTCGCCTCGCTGCACGCCTTCTGGAACGGCGCCGGGTTCGTGGAGGGCGTACGCGACCTCGTCTACTTCGACGGCCACGACCTCGCGCGCAACGTGTGGATCCTCTTCGCCTGGCTCGCCGCGGGCCTCGTCGTCATGGCGGCCGCCGGCCTCACGGAACGGCGGCGGCGCGCCGCGGCGGCGACCCCGGCTCCGGATCCGACTCCTGTGCAGGCGCCGATTCCCGCACAGCACAAGGAAGTCGACGCCGAGGAGGAGATGGAGGAGGCCGTCGCGGTCTGACCCGCGAGACGGTACGAGGAAGGGCCCGGCCGGGGCGTACGGCCGGGCCCTTCCGTGCGTACGCGTCACTCCTTGCGGTAGCCGTACGCCTCCCGGGCCGCCGTCTCCACCGCGTCCAGGTCCGCACCCGCCGAAGCCGTGACGACCGCGGCGACCGCGCCCTCCACGAACGGGGCGTCCACCAGGCGTGCCCCGTCCGGGAGTTCGCCCTCCTCGGCGAGCAGCGCCTTCACCGTGAGCACCGCGCTGCCCAGGTCGACCAGGAGCGCGACGCCCGCGCCCCGGTCCACCGAGCGGGCCGCATCGGCGATCAGCTCGGCGCTCGTGCCGAGCTCGCCGTCCTCCGTGCCGCCCGCCGGGGCGACCGGGGCGGCGCCGCTGCCCCCGGCGAGGCCGGTCGCGAGCTCGGCGACCGACGCGGCGACGGCCGCGCTGTGCGACACCAGCACGATCCCCACCTGCGCGCCGTCGCTCATGCCGCACCCCCGGCGCCCTCGGCGGTCTCGGCGAGCGCCGCGAACAGCAGGGCCGACGAGGTCGCGCCCGGGTCCTGGTGGCCGATGCTGCGCTCGCCCAGATAACTCGCCCGGCCCTTGCGGGCCTGCAACGGAACGGTCGCCTCCGCACCCTTGCCGGCGGCCTCGCGGGCCGCGTCGAAGGAGGTCGGCAGCGCGTCCACCGCCGGTACGAGCGCGTCCAGCATCGTCTTGTCGCCCGGCGCGGCCCCGCCGAGCTTCGCCACAGCGTCGACGCCCGCCCGCAGCGCCTGGGCCAGCTCCTCGCGCGACACCTCGCCGGTGTCGCCGAGCGCCTTGCCCGCCGTACGCAGCAGAGTGCCGTAGAGCGGGCCGGACGCGCCGCCCACCTTCGAGATCAACTGCCGTCCCGCCAGGGCGAGCAGAGCCCCCGGCGCGGTGGCGTCGCTCCCCGCGAGCGCCTCCGACACGGCCGCGAAGCCGCGCCGCATGTTGACGCCGTGGTCCGCGTCGCCGATCGCCGAGTCGAGGTCGGTGAGCCGGTCCGCCTCACGGTCCACGGCTGCGGCGGCGGTGGTGAGCCAGCGGCGGAAGAAGTCGCCGTCGAGCACGTCGAGCACAAGTCCTCCAAGTTCGTTGTTCGTTGGGCGCAGCGGGTCCGACGGCAGGCCGGTCACACACCCCAGCGCAGCGCGGGCGTACGGACCGGAGCGTCCCACAGGCCGAGGAGTTCCTCGTCGATCTGACACATGGTCACGGAGGCGCCCGCCATGTCGAGGGACGTCACATAGTTGCCGACCAGCACCCGGGCCACGGCGATGTTCCGCTCGGCCAGGGCGCGCTGCACCTCGGCGTGGAACCCGTACAGCTCCAGCAGCGGGGTGCCGCCCATGCCGTTGACGAGCAGCAGCACCGGGTTGCGTGGCCGCAGGTCGTCCAGGATCGCGTCGACCGTGAAGTCGGCGATCTCCCGCGACGTCATCATCGGGCGCCGCTCCCGGCCGGGCTCACCGTGGATACCGACGCCCAACTCCAGCTCGCCGGGCGGGAGTTCGAAGGTCGGGCCGCCCTTCGCGGGGGTCGTGCAGGCGCTCAGGGCGACGCCGAAGCTGCGCGCGTTCTCGTTGACGCGCCGGGCGATCGCCTCGACCTTCTCCAGCGGCGCACCGGCGTCGGCGGCGGCGCCCGCGAGCTTCTCGACGAAGAGGGTGGCGCCGGTGCCGCGCCGGCCCGCGGTGTAGAGGCTGTCGGTCACGGCCACGTCGTCGTCGACGAGGACCTTGGCGACCTGGATGCCCTCGTCCTCGGCGAGCTCCGCCGCCATGTCGAAGTTCAGCACGTCACCGGTGTAGTTCTTCACCACGAACAGCACGCCCTTGCCGCTGTCCACGGCCGCCGCGGCCCGGACCATCTGATCCGGCACGGGCGACGTGAACACCTCGCCGGGACACGCGGCCGACAGCATCCCCGGCCCCACGAACCCCCCGTGCAACGGCTCGTGCCCCGACCCGCCCCCGGACACCAACGCCACCTTGTCGGCCACGGGCGCGTCCCGCCGTACGACCACCCGGTTCTCGACGTCCACGGTCAACTCGGGGTGCGCGGCCGCCATGCCTCGCAGAGCGTCGGCTACTACGGATTCGGGAACGTTGATCAGCATCTTCACGGGAACCTCCGACTGATGTTGGCTCGAACCTGTTTGACGTGCGTTTTTGCTGGTCAGGGTGCGGATGGAGGGTTGTGGATCTTGACGGTTCTTGGCGGTCCGGGGCGGGCTTTGGCGGGACTGATGCTGAGTTAATGCTGAGTTTGATGACGGGGCGTCAGGTGTCGTGGGCTCGGCTTGCGAGCCCTCAGTATCGATCGACTTCGGCCGTGGGTCACGGTTGTGGGAGGGCTGTCTGGAAGTTCATCTCGTCAGCCCTGCGGCTGTGGGTGGCCGGTCGCTCAGGCTCAAGCCGGACTCCCTGCGCTGCGAGAGCCTCGATGTCGTTGCTCTCGAGCGAGCGCTTGCTGGGTTATGTCTCTAAGCGGGCGGGGCGGGGTGGCCAACTCTGCCAGCAACGCCACTTGGGCGTGCCCGTGACCGCGTCCAGGGTGTACAGGCCGTTGCCGCTGCCCACGTGGTTCTTCGTCTGCTGGTGGTACACGACCTAGAGTCCCTGTGACCTGCGTCTATGCGTGGAATCCCTTGATGCGAAGCTGAATTGGTCCGAGTCTGGTCCGGGCCCACTTGTGTTGATGCTTGCGGAGGTGCCTGATCCTGTTGGCCTGCAGGGCCGTGAGCGGCGCTGTGCGGAGCCTGCCTGTCGTCGCCACAATGGGTCCTCTTCGACACCGCATCGTTCTCCGAAGCCCGCTTCCAGATCACCACGAAGACCTGCGAGTGCCTCCAGTTCGACATGTGGGCCAGGCCCGCGACCTAGCTCGCGATGGTGGCTGGTGAGTAGTTGCTCTGGTTGTCCCAGGGCTCTTGCTCCGAGCAGGGGGGGCGGTGCGGCCGTCCTTGGAGCAGCCCACGATGAGTGCGCGACCCGCTTCATATCAGCCCTCCGTCCACGAGCCGATGGTTGGCCGGAATAGACATCCGATGGCCTGGCAGGGCTCGTGCACGAATGCCCCCTTGCCTTTGCGGTACGAGGGTCGCCCCGCCTCTCTGTTCTCCCGTTCAGTTGTGGGACGGGAAGCGGGCCATCGTGGCGTTGCGCAGGGCGAGGCGAGCGCCGGTGCTGCCGGGGAGGATCGCGTCGAACCGCCCGAGTCTCTCGCCGTCCACGTATGCGTCGCCGTCAAGGAGCACCATGGCGTTGGTGGTCTCCGCGGCAACGGTCAACTCCGTGTCACCCCGCAGGAGTTGGAGCGATCCTGGGTTTCCGCTGCGGACCATGAAGTTGAGGGCGCGGGTGCCCGCGGGGACGGCCGTGGTGGTCACCTCCGCGTCGCCCGCGAAGGCGATGCTGCGGGGGAAGTGCACGATGTGGAGGACGCCGTCGACCACCAGCTCCAGGGGTGCGAAGCGCGGGGCCGCGAGCAGGAAGTGGCGGTCCATGCCCGGCAGGGACGAGAACGGGCCCGGCTCGTCGATGTCCGCGAGGCTCAGCCGCCAGGCGGGAAGGCGGTCGGGGGTTGTGGCGGGTTCGCGGTGGATCTCGCGGGTCCAGCCGCCGCCGTTGGCCCACCGCTGCGGGGTGAGGGTGGTCGTACGGATGATCCGGGCTGTGGTGGGGTGCTGGGCGGGCATGGCCATTCCTACTTGTGCTGGTCCTTCTACGGGGGCGTGAGCGGAGTATGCGCCCGTGCCGCGGACCGGCCGCGCTCCCCTCGTGGCGCGGCCGGCCGGTTCTTCAGGTCACTTCGGACTTACGCCTGCGACGTCAGATCCGCCAGGACGTCGGCGAGGGCCTCGGTCCCGCTCTCCACGTCGGCGTCCTCCGCGTACTCCTCCGGCGAGTGCGAAACGCCGCTGGGGTTGCGGACGAACAGCATGCCCGTCGGGATGTGCGGTGCCAGCACACCCGCGTCGTGGCCCGCGCCCGTCGGAAGCAGCGGGGCGCCCGGCAGCGAGGCGGACAGCCGGTCGCGCAGCCCGGCGTGGAAGTGGGCCGTCGGGCTGTAGGACTCCGCGGTGACCTCCGCACTGCACCCCTGGGCGGCGGCGATCTCCGTGGCGCGTTCGGTGATCGTGGCGAGCACGGCGTGCACCGCGGCGTCGTCCGGGTGCCGGATGTCCAGCCACAGGTCGACGGTCGAGGCGATCACGTTGGCCCCGCCCGGTACGGGCCGCAGCTTGCCGACCGTCGCACGGGCCTGCGGCACGGCCCGCCCCGCGGCCTGGGCGGCCAGCACGATGCCGGCCGCGGCGGCCATCGGGTCACGGCGGTCGTCCATCGCCGTGGTGCCCGCGTGGTTGCCCTGCCCGGTGACGCGCACGCGCCAACGCCCGTGCCCCAGAATGCTGGTGGCGACGGCCACCGGGTGGTCGAGGTCCACCAGGCCGCGGCCCTGCTCGACGTGCAGCTCGACGAACGCGCCGATGCGGGCGAGGCGGCCGGGGTCGTGCCCCATGTACCTCGGGTCGATGCCCGCCCCGCGCGCGAGGTCCGCGAGGGTGTTGCCGTCGTCGTCACGGAGGGCGAGGGCACGGTCGCGGTCGACAGTGCCGGCCATCAGGCCCGACCCCAGGCAGGCGAGCCCGAACCGCGAGCCCTCCTCCTCGGGGAAGACCGCGACGGCCAACGGCCGCTCCAAGCGGTGGTCGCGTTCGCGCAGAACGTCGACGGCGGCGAGCGCCGAGGCCACGCCGAGCGGCCCGTCGAAGGCGCCGCCTCCGGGCACGGAATCGAGGTGGCTGCCGGTCACGACGACGTCGGTGCGCTCCTTGCCGGGCGCATCGAGCCAGGCCCACAGCGCGCCGTTGCGGTCGGTCTCCACCTCCAGGCCCCGCTTCTCCGCCTGCTCGGTGAACCAGGACCGCAGCTCCAGCTCGGCCGTCGAGAACACCGGCCGGCTGTAGCCGCCGCGCTGCGCGTCTCGTCCGACGTCGGCGATCGAGGACATGAGGTCGACGGTGGTCATCGGGCTGCTCCTGCAGGGGTGTTACCGGTCAGAAAGGGTTCGGGTACGAGCGTCCGGCCCGCAGTGGCGTCGGCGGCCGAGGCGACGCCTGCGGCGAGCGCGCCGATCAGCGGCGCGAACTTCGCCCCGTGTCCCGAGCACGGGGACAGGATCGTGAGCCCCTCGCAGCGGTCCAGGACGAAGTCCTCGTTCGGGGTGTTGGTGAACAGGCAGGTGGTCTCGGCGTACGGCGTGGGGTCCAGGCCGGGGTGGTGGCGGCGGACGTAGTTGATGACGCGGTCGCGGTTCTTGGCGTCCACCACGCCGTCCTGGTCCGCGGCCGAGTGCAGCAGCTTGCCGCCGTTGAACTCGGCCACCTTCAGGCCCTGGAAGTCCGCGTCGCGACCGCCGGGCAGGCCGTACGTCTGGATCTGCAGGTTCTTGTGGATGAAGGTCGGCCAGCGGTGGTTCTCGCGGTAGCGGAAGTGATACGCCTGCTCCTGCCGGACCTCGATGTGCGGCAGACCGGCGCGGAAGGCGCTCGGCAGCGGGAGCAGATCGAGCAGCTTCGGCAGCCAGCCGCCCGCCGCGACGATCACGCGTTCGGCGTCGATCCGCCTGCCGTCGGCGCTGCGCAGGGTGTAGCCGTGGCCGCGGCGTTCGACGGCCGTCAGGTCCCAGTCGGTGAGGAGCCGGGCGCCGTTCCGCTGGGCCTGGACGACCATGGCCTCGACGCTGCGCTCGGAGTCGATGACACCGGCCTGCGGGTGCCAGAGCACCTTGGTCTCGAAGTTGAACTGCGGCCAGCGGGCGGTCGCCTCCTCCTGGCTAAGCAGTTCGTGCTCGATCCCGACCCGCTCCAGGACCGCGGCGAGCGCGGCCGGGTCGCGCTCAAGTCCCCAGTCCACAGCACCGGTTGAGGAGATCAGCGTCTGCGCGCTCGCCGCCTCCAGCTGCGACCACAGGGCCCGCGAGCGCGCTACCAGGCGCGTGTAGAACTCGGACGGGTAGGCGTACCGGAAGATCCGCGCCGAGCCGTGCGAGCTGCCGCCCTCGTCGGCGGGGGTGCCGCGCTCGACGATCGTGACCTCGTGCCCGGCTGCGGCGAGCTGCCATGCGGTGGCCGCGCCCGCGAGTCCCGCTCCGACGACGACGTACTGGGAGTGGTCGACATCCACGATGGAGGCTGCTTTCTGTGAGGCGTGCGTTCTCGGTCCGTCCAGTACAGCCAGGCATTACCCTGCCCGTCCAACACCAATAATTCGTTGATTGATCTCCCGAGAGAGATAATCGGGCACAATCGAGAGCATGGAACTCCGACAGCTGCGCTGCGTCGTCGCGGTCGCCGAAGAGCTGCACTTCGGCCGCGCCGCCAAGCGCCTGCACATGGCCCAGGCCCCGCTCAGCGCGCAGATCCAGCGGATCGAGCGGGAGTTGGGGCACCGGCTCTTCGAGCGCACTACCCGCAGCGTGCGGCTCACGGCGGTGGGGGAGGAGTTCTACCGGCGGGCGCTCGACATCCTCGCCCGGGTCGACGAGACCACCGCCGACCTCCAGGCGGTCGCCGACGGTCGGGCCGGCACCCTGCGGGTCGGCTTCGCCAGCTCGGCCAGCTACTCCGTACTGCCGCAGGCCGTACGCCGCTTCCGGCAGGCGGCACCCGGCGTCGACCTGCAACTCGTCCCCCTGACCAGCGCGGAGCAGGCCGAGCAACTGCACGAGGGACGGCTCGACCTGGGCTTGGTTCGCGGCGAGTCCGGAGCGCTCGACCTGCGTACGGAACGCCTCTTCGAGGAACGCCTCGTGGCGTGCCTGCCCGCCGACCATGCCCTGTCCGCCGAGGCCGAGGTGTCCCCGCAGGCGCTCGCCGACGAGCCGATGATCTTCTTCCCCGCGCGGGACATGCCCGGCTACGTCTCGGAGATCCGCCCGGTCTTCGCGGGACTGCCGTTTCCCCGGGTCCGTACCCGCGTCGTCCACCAGGAGACGGCGCTGGGGTTCGTGGCGGCCGGCATGGGCTTCACGGTGCTGCCCGAGTCGGTCTCGTCGTTCCGCCCGGCCGCGGTCCACGTCGCCCGCATCACCGGCGACCCCAAGACCGTCATGTGCGCGGCCTTCCCCGATACGGAACTCTCCCCCGCGGCCGAACGCTTCCGCGAGGCGCTGCGCACGAGCGAGGCCTGACGCGTACGGGGCGTACGTGGTACTCGGCCGCGGGGAGCGTTCCGGGGCCGCCGACTTGGAGGAGCTTCAGGAGGTGCTGGCCGCGGTGCAGGCATGCGGCACGGAACCGACGCTCGGGCTGTCCCCAATCTCGGTTGGAACACCTCGCTCGGTCTACGCCCCGCTTGGGGCGTGTTTCCTGGCGTAGCAACGGCCGCTGCCGCCCTTTCAGTTGGGCGGCAGCGGCCGCGAGGGGAGTGTCAGCCGGCCACAGCTTGCCGGGCCGGCTCGGCCGGGTCCGACAACGTCGCCGACTCCTTGAGCGTCAGGCCTCGGGTCTCGGGCGCCCATGCCAGGGAGGCCAGAGCGCCGGCCGCGCTGATCGCGGCGGCCGCGAGCATCGTGTTGCCGATGCCCCAGCCGGACAGCGCCATCGGCACCAGATAGGTGCCCACGGCGGCGCCGATCCGGCTCAGCGACGACGCGAGCCCGACGGCCGTGCCCCGTACCTCGGTCGGGAACAGCTCGTTCGGATAGATCCACTGCAGGATCTGGGTGCCGCCGATCAGCACCGCGTACGCCGAGAACAGCGCCATGACCACCGATGCGTCCGCATCGGGGAACAGGCCGAGGAGCAGCAGTGCCGCACCTGACCAGATGAAGCTGTGCGTCAACAGGGTCCTGCGGCCCATACGGTTGACTGCGAACAGCGCGGCGATCGTGCCGAGCGTGAACAGCACGCTGATCACGGCCGCCCCGTAACTCGCGAGATCGCCTTCGAGTTTCAGGGCGTCGAGGATGACGGGGCCGAAGGCGTAGATCGCGAAAAGCGGGACGACGGAGCACGTCCAGAAGACCGAGACGAACAGCATCCGCTTGCCGTAGCCGGAGCGGAGGATCGCCTTCACGTCGACGTTCTCGCGCTCCTCCTCGCCCAGGTCGGCCAGGGTCGCCTCGGGGCCGAAGACATCCTTGAGGATCTTCTCGGCTTCCGCCGTACGGCCCTTCTTGACCAGCCAGCGCGGCGACTCGGGGGTGCCGAGCCGCAGCAGCACGATGACGGTGGCCGGAAGGGCGGCGCTGGCCAGCATCCACCGCCAGCCGTCGTCGCCGAGGGCCAGCATCGCCTCACCGACGATGTACGCGATCGAACCGCCTGCGAACCACATCACTAGGAGTCCGCCGAGCAGGACACCGCGGTGCTTGCGCGGGGTGAACTCGGCCATCAGAGACGTGGCGATGGGATAGTCCGCTCCCACGGCCATGCCGATGACGAGCCGCAGGACGAACAGCCACACCGGGTCGGTGGCCCAGAACTGGGCCACCGAGCACACGATGATCGCGACCAGGTCCACGGTGTAGAGGACCTGCCGGCCGAACTTGTCCGTAAGCCAGCCGCCCGCGAACGCGCCCAGGAAGATGCCGATGAGCGCCGATGCGCCGATCAACCCCTGGGCGGATTCCGAGAGTTGGAGCTGCGGGGTGATCTGCGTCATCGCGACGCCGATGATGCTGAGGATGTAACCGTCGAGGAACGGGCCGCCCGAGGAGTACAACGCCAGCTTCTTGTGGAAGCCGGAGAGCGGCGCGTCGTCGACCATGTTGGTGGAGCTCATGTGCCGTACGTCCGATCTCAGTTGCCGGCGGTGCCCATGTACGGGTACGTCCAGTTGAGGTCGGGGCTCATGTTCTCCTTGATGTACCGGCCGCTGACCCAGCGCTGCAGGGCGAGCGGGGAGCCCGTCTTGTCGTTGGTGCCTGAGGCGCGGCCGCCGCCGAAGGACTGCACACCCATGAGCGCGCCGGTCGGCTTGTCGTTGACGTACATCATTCCGGCGGTGTTGCGCAGGACCGAGAGGGCCTCGGTGATGGCCGCGTGCTCGCGGGCGAAGATCGAGCCGCCCAGGGCGTACTCGCTGGTGCCGTCGACGAGCTTCAGGATGTCGCCCCACTCGGCCGCGTCGTCGTAGACGTGGACCGTGAGCAGCGGCCCGAAGAACTCCTCCTTCATGGTGAAGGCGGTCGGGTCCTCGGTGACGAAGAGCGTCGGGTCGACGAACCAGCCCTTCTCGCGACGGACGGTGCCACCGGCCAGGAGGGTGTGGCTGTCGAGGGCCTTGGCACGCTCGATGGCGTTCTCCAGGCGGTCGGCGGCCGCCTCGTCGATGACCGCGCCCACGTAGGTCTCGTGCTCGGTGACGTCGCCGACCTTGAGACCCTTGACGGTCTCGACGAGCTTGGCCTCCAGGACGTTCCAGATGCTGCGGGGGACGTACGCGCGGGAGCCGGCGGTGCACTTCTGGCCCTGGAACTCGTAGGCGCTGCGGACCATCGCGACGAGCAGCGCCTCGGGGTCGGCCGAGGAGTGCGCGACGATCGCGTTCTTGCCGCCGGTCTCGCCGACCAGACGCGGGTAGGCGCGGTAGGTGTCGATGTTCTTCCCGACCGTCTTCCACATGCTGCGGAACACCGCCGAGGAGCCGGTGAAGGTCAGACCGGCGAAGTTCTCGTCGGCCATGGCCTGTTCGGAGATCTCCTGTCCGCGGCCGTGGACCAGGTTGATGACGCCGGGCGGAAGGCCGGCCTCCTCGAAGAGCCGCATGACGACGTCGCTGGACAGCGCCGACTTCTCGGAAGGCTTCCAGACGACGGTGTTGCCCATCATGGCCGGGGTCGAGGGCAGGTTGCCCGCGATCGCCGTGAAGTTGAACGGGGTGATGGCCAGGACGAAGCCCTCCAGGCCGCGGTGGTCCATGACGTTCCACTGGCCGGCGGGGGAGACGGGCTGCTGCTCGTAGATCTGCGCGGCGTTGTGGGCGTTGTAGCGGAAGAAGTCCGCCAGCTCACAAATATCGATCTCCGCCTGGTGGTACGTCTTCGACTGGTGCAGCATCGTCGTCGCGAGCAGCTCGTCGCGGAACTTGCCGCTGACCAGGTCGGCCGCGCGCAGGAAGATCGCGATCCGCTCGTACCAGGGGGTGTTGGCCCAGGACTCCTGCGCGGCGAGGGCGGCGTCGATGGCCGCCTGCACCTGCTTCTGGTCGGCGAGCGAGATCCGGCCGAGCACGTGCTGGTGGTCGTGCGGGGCCGTCAGTTCGAGCTGTTCGCCGCCGAACTGCCGCTCGCCGCCGATGACATGGGGCAGCTCGCGGACCTCGCCCTTGACCCGGTCGAGCTCGGCATAGAGACGCACGGCCTCGGGGGAACCGGGCGCGTAGTCCTTCGCGGGCTCGTTGTACGGGGCAGGAACGCGGACGACGCCGTTGTGAACGATGGTGCTGTTTGCCATTGCTTTCCTCGGATTCCAGGGTGCCGGCCGCGCTGCGGGTGCGACTGCGGGACCGGGGCGGGGCGGAGGGGCAGTGCAAGAGCGAGGCTGTGAACGTTGCACTGAAATTTCAGCGCGACCGTACTTACACTGTTCGGTATGCGTCAAGAGACGGATCTGATAGCGGTCGCGGAGCGACCCTCCAGCAGTGCGCCCACGGCGCCGGGTGGGCGCACGCTCGCCGAGAGCGCCTACATGCGGCTGCGCGACGACATCATCACCGTGAAGCTGCAGCCGGGCGACCCGCTGGACGAGAAGCAGCTGAGCCGTGACCTTGATGTCGGACTGACTCCGGTGCGTGACGCCCTCAAGCGGTTGCGGCACGAGCGGCTCGCCGTGATCTACCCGCGCCGCGGTACCTTCGTCGCCGAGATCAACATCAGCGACGAGCGCTGGCTCACCGAAGTCCGTACGGACCTGGAGGGGTTGGCCGCGGCGCTGGCTGCGGAGCGCGCCACCGACGAGGAGTGCGCCGAGCTCAAGCGCATGGCCGAGGCCATGGAGGACGCGGTCGAAGTGTCCCGCGACTACATCGCCCAGGACACCGAGATCCACCGCGCGATCTACCGCGCCGCCCACAATCCGTACCTCGAGGCGACCCTCACCCAGTACTCGAATCTGGCCATGCGGATCTGGCACTACGGCGTGGCCAGGGCGCGGCCGCACACCCCGCGCTCCTGTGCGCAGGACGACGTCGTCGAGGCGATCTGTGCGCGCCAGCCGGGTGCCGCGCGCAAGGCGGCGCAGGCGCATCTGCTCGGGTTCTCCGCCTCGGTGCGATCGATGCTGTGAAGCGTCCTCATGGCTCGCGTGGCCAGTAAAATTTCAGTTACTTGAACGGGTGTCCCCGTGGGGCGTCGGCAGTGGCCGACGCCCCGTTTTTGCATGTCAGCGCCCTGGGGGCGAGGTCGACCTCCATGAAGTTGCGCAAGCGAACAGCAAGTTACGTCCGGGTTGGGGGTTGTGTGATTCGTGATCACATCTTAGGTTCCTGGCTCAGCAGCCCCGCGGAGCGCGAGCAGTCTCGCCGCCCTCTGCGGGAGCTGCCCCATTCCCAATCTCCCGCCCCCCGGTCCGCCTTCCCGCCGGACCCCTGTCATCTGGGGATCGATGTGCTGAGCAACCTGCTGCTGCGCGCAGCCGAGAGCAAGAAGCTCGAACGACAGATCAGCAAGAACAAGCTCACCCGCGGCCTGGTCAGCCGCTTCGTCGCCGGTGTCAGCCTCGACGAAGCCATCCAGGCGACCAAGGAGCTCAACAAGGACGGCATCGACGTCAGCCTCGACCTGCTCGGCGAGAGCGTCTTCGACCTGACCGAGTCGACCCGCGCCACCGACCAGTACATCGAGACGATCGAGGCCATCGCCCAGCACGTCCCCGGCTCGACGGTCTCGGTCAAGCTCTCCCAGCTCGGCATCGCCGTCGACGTGGACGCCTGCGCCAAGAACCTCGAGCGGCTCTTCGGGGCGGGGGAGCAGCACGGCGTCGTCGTCGAGGTCGACATGGAGCACAGCTCCGTGGGCCGCGACACCATGGACCTGTTCCGCAAGGCCCTGCCGCGCTACCCCCAGTCCCGCATGGCCATCCAGGCCGCGCTGCGCTCCACCCCCGAGGACCTGGAGTCCTTCACCGAGGTCAAGCCGCGCCTGCGTCTGGTCAAGGGCGCATACGACGAGCCGCTGCACCGCGCCCAGCAGGACCGCAAGGAAGTCACGGCGCAGTATCTGCACCTGACCCGCTACGTGCTGGCCAACTGCCCGGACCCGGCCTTTGCCACTCACGACGACCTTTGCATCGACTTCGCGAAGCAGGCCGCCAAGGACGCCGGCGTCGACAAGAGGGACTACGAGTTCCAGATGCTGTACGGCGTCCGCCGCGACCTGCAGAAGGAGCTCGTCCGCGACGGTTACCGGGTGCGCGTGTACCTGCCGTTCGGCACCCAGTGGTACCCGTACCTGATGCGCCGCATGGCCGAGCGCCCCGCCAACCTGCTGTTCTTCCTGCGCTCGCTGGTGGGTGGCTGACATGCCCGCCGACGCCGACTGCGTGGTGGGCCGATGACCGAGGCGGCTCCGCTCGTCCAGGCGTCCCTGCTCACCGACCAGGTCCACGCCGTCCTGTACCAGGCCGTCATCAACGGGGCGATGCCCGCTGGCACCCGGCTGCGGGTGCGGGACGTCGCCGCGCGGATGGGCACCAGCGTGATGCCCGTACGCGAGGCGATAAGGCGCCTGGAGGAGAGCGGCTTGGCCGAGCGGGAGCCGCATAAGGGTGCCGTGGTCAAGGGGTTCACGCTCCGCGAGCTGATCCACATCTACGACGTACGTCTGCTCCTGGAGACCGAGGCCGGCCGCCAAGGAGTCGCCGGTCTCGACGGGGACCTGGTCCGCATCATGGCCAAGGAGTGCGAAGCCCTGAACGCGGCAGCGCGCGAAGGACGCGTGCGCGACGCGCTCGATCACGACGAGGCGCTGCTCACCGTCCTGTACGGCGCGGGCGGCAACCCGGTCCTGATGGACACCATCCGTGGCTTGTGGCACCAGTGCCGCGCCTACAAGGTGCTCGGTGCCGCGGCTGCCGAAGGCGAGCGGGAGTCGACGTTGTGGCGGTACCAGTCACGCGTCGTCGAGGCCGCGCGCGCCGGCGAGGCGGACACGGTCGCCGAGCTCATCCGCGACTCCCTGCTCAGCTCCCGTTACCGCATCCAGTCCACACTCGACGAGGAGGGCGAGGCCACGTGACCTCCGCGGAGCGGACCTGCCACTGCGGCCGGCCGCTGACCCCGTGCGTCGGCTGCGGAGACCCGCGCTGCCTGCGCTGCGACCCGTACCGTTCCGAGGACTGCGAGCGCGCGCGATGAGCAACACCCTTGATTCCGTGGGCAGTTGTACGTTCGTGGTCATCGGCGAGACCAATCTGGCGCGCCGGGTGTGTGCCTCGCTCCGCGAGTGCGGGCACACCGTGCGGCACCTCACCGCGCCCCGCGACCACGAGCTGCGCGAGGCGATGGAGCCGGAGCCGGACGCGGTCGCCGTGCTGCTCCACGACGACGTCGCCGCGCTGCGGTACGCGCTCGCCGTGGCGCACATCGGCGAGCGCACGCCGATCACCGTCACCATCTTCGACCGGACCGTGGCCGACGAACTCCTGCGCCTGCTGCCGCAGTGCCACGTGACCTCACCGGCCGAACTCGCGGCACCGGTCCTGGCCGGGCCCTGCCTGGGGGCGGACATCAGCGCCCTGCACCGCCCTCGCGGGGAAGGGGCGACGACTCATGCCGTCCGCTTCACCGACGACGGCCCGGTCAGCAGCGTGCTGCGGGAGACCGAACGCGTACGGCTGCGGACGCGGATCGGCCGACTGACGGGGCAGCTTCGCCCGCACGACGCGGGCACCCGAATCATGCTGCTCGGCCTGCTCGGGATGCTCGCCGCCCTGGTCATCGACCTGACCTGGCTGCTCGCCGTTGGGCACCACCCGGCGAGCGCGCTGTTCGACGCCGCCCGCGTGGTGGCAACCGTCGGCCCGGCCGAAGCGCCGGACCACTCGGCCGGCTACTCCGTACTGGCCAGCGTGCTGATGCTCGCCACGGTCGTCTTCGGCGCGCTGTTCACAGCCGGGGTCGTCGAGCGGATGCTCGGGCCGCGCCTCTTCGGCCTGGTCGGACCGCGTACGGTGCCCCGCTCGGGGCACGTCATCGTCGTCGGCATGGGCCAGGTCGGCCTTCGGCTCTGCGGCGAACTGCGGCGGCTCGGCGTGCCGGTGGTCGGCGTCGAACGCGATCCGGCCGCCCCAGGCATCAGGCTCGCCCGCTCGCTCGGCATCCCCGTCCTGACCGGGCACGGCGGGGACCGGGTGGTCCTCGAGCAACTGAGGCTGCACAAGGCACGTGCCCTCGCCGCGGTCGGCTCCGACGACCTCGACAACGTCGCCGTCGCCATCGCCGCGCACGGCGTCGCCCCCGACACCCGCGTCGTGCTGCGCGCGGGCGAGCACGAGGCGATCGCCGAGACCCGCTCGCTGCTGCCGCTCGGCACGGTGCGCGACGTGAACAGCCTCGCCGCCGCCTACGTCCTGGCCCGCATGCTCGGCACCCCCGCCACCGGCGTCATCGCCCACCGGCACCGCACGCTCGTCCAACTGCCCACCGGCACCTTCGAGCCCTGGCCGCTGGCCGCCCGCCGGGGCTGTGCGCACGTGGCCGTCGCCCTGAGTGGCTGAAGCCCTTTGGCCGCCTCTCGCCCTCCACCTGGGCCGCCGTTGATCCCGTCGAAACGAGCAGGCCTTGGCTACGGGGTCCGAGAACCCTGCCTGGCGCGCGGGAAGGGGGGGCGCCCCGGAGCAACTGGCGGCCTGCGCCTCGCAGTTGGTGGACCTGAGTCAAGCGGTCAGTCCAAGCAGCTCCGGAGTTGTCGTGGGGCTAGCATGCGGCGGCAGCCGGCGTCGATGGCGTTCTTCGTAGTCTGCCGGCTGTCCGGGCTCACGTACTGCCAGGAGTGCTGTGGGTGGAGGCGTGGGTCTCGGTCGTGTCGCGTAGACCTCCCTCAGCGCGAAGGCGGACCGTCGCCGCATCGTGGATGGTCGGATGGCGCGCGGTGCAGCGAGGAGGCGTGCATCGGGCTCGGCATCCCTGCTCGCCCGTTCGCGATGCCGGCCCACATGGAGGAGCATGCCTCTCGGCGGGGCAGACTGAGCGGGCCGCTTTGTCCGGCACGTGATGGCCGGGTTCGGCGCATCATGGAAGCGGACAGAAGGACAAGTGGGCGAGCTCGGGCGCCCTGGCCTGACACGGCCGGCGGACCCGAGACGATGGGACGGAGCGATGACGACGGTCCCGAAGAACGCCCTGGCCGGGGAGCCGGGACAGCGGTTCGACCTGGCGCAGACTGCCCTGGCGCTGCTCGACGAGCAAGGGTTGGTCACCGGCTGGACTCTCACGGCGGAACGCCTGGTCGGCTACTCGGCTGAGGCGATCCTGAACCAGCCCGTCACGACCTTGATCGATACGGACCAGCACCCCCCGACACCGGTTGAGGCTGCGGACAAGCTTCGCGCACCGGGTGGCTGGCACGGTGCGGTGACAGTGCGGCGCCGCGACGGCGGGAAGCTGCGGTTGGTGGTGCGTACGCTTCCCTTGATCGACCCGGCCGGCAGCAGGCGATGGGTCGTACTTGCCCAGGACGATCCGGCACCGGGATGGGACCTGGGCCGGTCGATGCTCGAACCGCTGCTCACGCACTCACCCGTCGGCGTGGCGGTCCTCGATACGGATCTGCGATACGTCTGGGCGAACGACGAGATGGCATACGGCGGTGCTGTGCCCCGTGGGCGGCGGGTGGGGCGGCGCCTCTCGGAGATGCTGCCGGTCGAGCCCATCAGACGGCTCGAGGAGCAGTATCGGAGGGTTCTGGAGACAGGCGTGCCGGCGCTCAACTACGAGTACCGCGCGCCCAGTACGGCGCAACCGGACCGGCAGCATGCATGGTGGGAGTCCATCTTCCGGCTCGAGGACCCGGCAGGCCATGTGCTCGGCGTGTGGCTCATGTCCATGGACAACACGGAGCGTTGGCGCGCCCAGGAGCGGCTGGGCCTCCTGACCGAGGCCAGCGCCCGCATCGGCAGCACCCTGGATGTCGTACGAACCGCGCAAGAACTCGCCGACGTCGCGGTGCCGCGCTTCGCCGACATCGTCACCGTCGATCTCATCGAGACGGTCCTTCGTGGTGAGGAACCTCCTGCCGGTCCGATCCATAGGGCTCCTGACCTGCGGCGCGCGGGACAGCGGTCGATTCACTCGGAGTACCCGGAGACCGTCGGCGAAACCGACACCCCGCTCGACCGACCGGTCGCCTCGCCTTCGGTGCGCTGCCTGATGGACGGCAGACCCTGGACGGAATCGCTCACGGAAACCTCCCCGGGCAGCTGGGCCACCGAGGACCCGGCCCGGGCGGCCACGGCCCGCGAGCTCGGAGTCCACTCGGTTCTGGTCACGCCGGTCCATGCACGGGGTGTACGCCTGGGCGTCGCGACGTTCCTGCGGTCGCAGGCCCCGGATCCGTTCGATCAGGACGACGTGAGCCTTGCGGAGGAGCTCGTCACCCGTGCAGCGGTCTGCATCGACAACGCCCGCCGCTACACGCACGAGCGCACCGCGGCTCTGGCGCTGCAGCGCAGCCTGCTGCCGCGGGGGCTGGCGACAGGAACCGTCCTCGAGGTGGCCTCGCGGTACCTACCGGCGAACGCGCCGCATGCGGTGGGCGGTGACTGGTTCGATGTGATCCCGCTGTCCGGGGCGCGGGTGGCCCTGGTGGTCGGCGACGTGGTCGGGCACGGGGCCAACGCGGCGATCACTATGGGACGGCTGCGCGCCGCCGTACGCACCTTGGCCGACCTGGATCTGCCTCCCGACGAACTCCTGGCGCACCTGGACGACCTGGCCATCAGCCTGTTGGAGCAGGAGGGAGCCGACGCGGTCGCCGAGGACGAACTGCAGGACGTGGCCTCCTCAGTGCTGGGCGCCACCTGTCTGTACGCCGTCTACGACCCGGTCACCCGCAGGTGCACCCTGGCCCGGGCAGGCCACTTGCCCCCGGCCGTTGTGACGCCCGACGGCACGGTCTCCTTCCCGGACCTGCCGGCCGGGCCTCCGCTGGGCCTGGGGCTCTATCCGTTCGAGTCCGCCGACCTCGAACTGCCCGACGGCAGCCTGCTCGCCCTGTACACCAACGGCCTCGTCGAGCGTCGCGACCAGGACGTCGACGTCGGGTTGGAGCGGCTCGCGGACTCCCTCACCTGCCCGGCCCGGTCGCTGGACGCCGCATGCGACGACATCGTCGGGGCCCTGCTGCCCGGTCCGCCGTCGGACGACGCCGCCCTGCTGCTCGCCCGCACTCGTGGCCTGGACGCGGACCAGATCGCCTCCTGGGACCTGGCCAGTGATCCGGCCGTCGTTGCCGACGCCCGCGACCTCGTTGCTCGCCGGCTCGCGGACTGGGGCATGGAGGAGCTGCAGTTCACCACGGAGTTGCTCGTCAGTGAGCTCGTCACCAACGCGATCCGCTACGGCCGTGACCCCATCCGGCTGCGTCTGATCCGCCGGGACACTCTTGTCTGCGAGGTCTTCGACGGCAGCAACACTGCTCCGCGCCTGCGCCACGCGCGCACCACTGACGAGGGAGGGCGCGGGCTGTTCCTCGTCGCCCAGCTCTCCCGCCGTTGGGGCACGCGGTACACGACGGACGGCAAGATCATCTGGGCTGAGCAAGCCGATCCGGCCACGCACGTCACGCCGTAATCGCTGATGTTTCCGGCCCGGGTTCGTCCGCGAGCCCGGCGCAGCAGCGGGATACGCCTGTGCCGACCGGGACCTCGTCCATCCGACTGTACGCACACGCCTTCTGCGTGAGTCATTGTCAGGGCTGCAGATTGCATGACCACTGCACTGCAGGCGAGGAGTGTGGCCGCGTTGCCGGGGCGGTGGACGGTTTGCGGCGGGCCCAGAGGTGCAGCGCTGCATCACCGGGTGCGCGACGGGGCAGAGAAGTTCCGGATCTCAGCCTGCTGATCGTCGGTGAGGGGCACCGCGCTGCAGGGCGACGTCCGAGCAGGCAATCGCATCCGTATTTATGAATCACCAGTGCCTTGTTGCTCAGTGCGGGAGCGAAGGCATTGTTGGCCGACCCTGGTCTTCACATACTTCGTGTCATTCGGCGGCCACGCTTTCGCCGGCCTAGAGCAATCCGTGAGTTTCCCTCGCTCGCTGCGGCACCACCCACCCGTCGGTACGAGCGACGGGGCGCAGTTGACCATCACGCAAGCCGGGGCCGACCACGCTCACCGAGCACCGCACTTGCGACATCGGAACCGCAGTGTGCTCGGCGCCCGGATATCCCAGGCCAAGGCGGCATGCGGCGGCCGAACCACTACACGACATCGACCCCGAACAGGACCGGACCTACCCTTTTGGTAAGTCCGGGAACGTTCCCGGAGGCTGTGATGACTGCATCTGCAGGAAACAGAGTGGATGACGCGCCCCTGTCGCGCTTCCACAAGAAACTGGCTCTGTACTCGTCCGGGGGGCCGTTCCTTGACGGTTATGTGCTGAGCATCATTGGTGTCGCGATGGTGCAGATCACGCCGCAGCTTCAACTCTCCGACTCTGCACAGGGGTTGATCGGTGCGTCCGCCCTCATCGGCATCTTCCTCGGTGCGTTCGTGGGGGGCTGGCTGACTGACAAGTTCGGGCGTCAACTCCTGTACACCATTGATCTGGTGGCGATCATCGTCTGTTCCGTGGCGCAGTTCTGGGCGACGGATCCGGTGTGGCTGTTCGTGCTGCGTCTGTTGATCGGTGTGGCGGTCGGTGCGGACTATCCGATCGCGACGTCGCTGCTGGCTGAGTTCACGCCCCGCAAGTACCGCGGTCCGCTGCTCGGCGGCCTGGTCGTGATGTGGTTTGTCGGTGCGGCTACGGCGTACATCGTCGGCGAGGTGTTGCTGTCGTACGGCGGTGACGACGCCTGGCGTTGGATGCTCGCCAGCGCGACCCTGCCCGCCACGGTCATCGTGCTACTGCGTCACGGCACGCCCGAGTCCCCGCGCTGGCTGGCGAACAAGGGGCGCGTCGAAGAGGCCGAGCAGGTCCTGAAGAAGGTCTACGGCCCGGAGGCGACGATCCACGACCTGCCTGCCGAGGAGCGCGAGAACGTCGACCTGAAGGCGATCATGCGCTCGGGCTACGGCGGCCGGATGCTGTACATCACCGTCTTCTGGACCTGCTCCATCGTCCCGCTCTTCGCGATCTACGCCTTCGGCCCGAAGATCCTCGACGCGCTGCACCTCGAAGGCGGCCTTGCCAACATCGGCGAAGCCCTGATCACCGTCATGTTCCTGATCGGCTGTGCGCTCGCGCTGTTCTTCGTGAACCGAATGGGCCGACGTCCGCTGGTCATCCACAGCTTCGTCTGGTCCGGCGCCGCCCTGCTGCTGCTCGGCATCTTCCCCGACGCCCCGTCGAACGTGATCATGGCCCTTTTCGCCCTGTACGCGCTGATCATCGGCGGCACGCAGATCCTGCAGTGGGTCTACCCCAACGAGCTGTTCCCGACCGAGGTACGCGGCTCTGCCGTGGGTCTCGCATCGTCCGCCAGTCGCATCGGCGCCGCCGTCGGCACCTATCTCGTACCGGTGGCGCTGACGGCCTGGGGCATCGGCGGCACCATGATCGCCGCTGCGGCCATCAGCCTCCTCGGCGCGGTCGTCTCCGTCCTGTGGGCGCCCGAGACCCGAGGCCTGTCCCTCGACGAGGCGGCCTCCCTGGGGACTCAGGCGAAGCCTGCGGCCCAGCCCGCCGAGATCTGACCGTTCGGACAACGGGCCCCATCACCTGATGGGGCCCGCGGCATGTCGGCCTCGTGCCACTGCCGAAGCTCAGTGAGAGGAGTCCGCCCCCATGCACGACGTTCTCATCGTCGGCGCAGGTGCCGCAGGCATCACGACCGCCTACCGGCTACGGAATTCCGGCCTGGACGTCGCCGTGTACGAGTCCTCGGACCGGATCGGCGGCCGCACCCGCAGCGTCGACGTCGGTGGTGTCACCGTCAATACCGGCGCCATGTTCGTCTACCGTGACACCCCCGCCGAGGCCCTCGCGGCCGAACTCGGAGTCCGCACCGAACCGTTCGAACCGCAGACGTACGGCATCCACCTACATGGCACGACCGTCGTCGATGCCGACAACGCCAGGCTCATCGCCCGTCTGCCCCTCGACGACGAGGCCAAGAAGCAGCTCACCGTGTTCGTCGACGAGGCCATGGCCGAGTACGAGCGCTGCACGAACGGCGGCCAACTCGCCACCAATTCCGGCGAGTTGGGTACGCAATCGGTCGAGGACCGGCTCGTCGGCCTGCACCCGGACGTCGTACGGATCATCCGGACCGCGGTGCGGGGCGGAGCGGTCGGGAAGGCCTCGCAGACCACCGCGCAGTACGGGCTGCGTTACTTCGCGTCCTACCTCGCCCACGAGAAGCGCAACCGGCTCTTCCCCGTGGACGGCATGCAGCAGTTGCCGTTGCGCATGGCGGAGCAACTCCCGTGCGGAAGCCTGCACTTGGGTGTGACCGTGGAGTCCGTTGAGCCGGCGGGTGACGGCACGTACCGAGTCCGGCTGCGCGAGCGGAACGACACCAGGCGGGAAGTCGCAGCCCGCCGCGTGGTCGTCACGGTTCCCGCGCCGCAGGTGCCGGAGGTCGTGCCGGGCCTGCCCGACTGGAAGCGCGCGGCCCTGGACCGGGCTCTCACCCCCGGCAGCCGAACCCTCGCCGTCGTCGCCGACGTGGGCCACGCCCGGCACCTGGCCGACTGGTCGTTCCTCACCACGGTCGGCACCCGTTTCGACGCGGTCATCAACCCTGCACCCGGCCGCCCCCACACCGATCGCCGTACGGGCGCCTTGCTGGTGCAGTACGTCTGCTACGGCAACAGCGCGGGCCACCAGGAGGGATTCGGCTCGGACGCGTCCGAACTGAGCGCCTGGGTCGAGGACTTCCTCGCGGTGGCGCCCGAACTGCGGGGTCACGTCGTCGGCGTGCACGGGCAGACCTGGCCGTACTGCTTCTCGCTGCTCTCCCCGACGCGGCTGTCCGTGCTCGACGCGCTGCGGCGGCCGGTGCAGGGCATCGAGTTCGCCGGCGACTACACCTCGGCGACGGCGGGTACACACGGCTGTTACGCGGAGGCGTACCGGGTCGCGGAAACCCTAATGTCCCCGTAGGCCTTCACTTCTTGCCGTGCCCCCTTGATCGCCTCGCGGGAGCAAGTTCTCAGGTGTGTCGGTTCGCGTGCCGGATGGTGCTGTCCTAGTGGGCCAGCACCATCCGGCAGATTGCTCTGCCCGGTCGGCACGTCCGCGGCTGTCCGCGATCGCCGGCTGACGGGCAGGAATCGCTTCGCTTCAGTGGGTGCCGGTGCCGGTGCCGGTGCCGGCGGGCTGGGGGAGAGTGGGCGTCGATTCCGCCGGTGCTGCCCCGCTGGCCTCGGCCAGGCGGCGTCCGCGGGTCTCCGGGGCCAACGTGACGCACACGGCGAAGCCCAGCAGGGTGATCGCCGCCATGATGAGCATCGTGTTGCCGACACCGATGCGGTCGAGGCCGATGGGCAGCAGGTAGGTGCCGATGGCCGCGCCGATGCGGCTGATCGCGGTGCCGATGCCAACGGCGGTCGCACGGACCTCGGTGGGGAACAGCTCCGTCGGATAGATGAACTCGAGGATGCTCGGGCCGCCGGAGAAGAGTGCGTAGGCGCAGAAGCAAGCGAGGATGACGGCGACGGGCGCTGTGGGGACGAACCCCAGAACGGCGAGCGGGACGACCATGAGTCCGAAGGACCAGATGATCAGGCGTCGCCGCCCCAGTGTGTCGATGAGGCGCAGCGCGGGCAGACAGCCGATGAGGAAGAGCATGCTGATCAGTGCGGAACCGAGGACGGAGTCGCCGCCGTCGGACATTCCGAAGGCGCTCAGGACGGTCGGGCCGAAGGTGTAGATGGCGAACAGCGGCACGATCTGCAGCAGCCAGAACAGGCCGACGAACGCGGTGCGCTTGAGGTAGTCGCCGCGGAACACCTCGGCGAAGCCGAGGCCTTGTGCCGTCTCGTCGGCGACGAGCGCTTCGACCGCCTCCGGCGTGGCTTCCTCGCCGTACACGCGGCGCAGTACGGCCTGAGCCTCCTCCACGCGGCCGCGGCTGACGAGCCAGCGGGGCGACTCAGGTGTGCCGATGCGGGCGATGATGAACGCGACGGCAGGGATGGCGGCGCTGCCCAGGGCCCAGCGCCAGGCGTCGGCGTCCATGAGGTTGATGAGGGCGTAGCCGACCACGTAGGCGGTGGTGGCGCCCACGAACCAGGCCATGATGAGCATGCCCATGACTCGTCCGCGCTGGGCGGTCGGGAGCCACTCCGAGAGCAGGGCGCTGCCGATCGCGTAGTCCGCGCCGAGCGCGACGCCGATGACGAAGCGCAGGATGACCAGCAGCGTCGAGTCCTGGACGAACATCGACGCGATCGAGGCTACTGCGATCACCACGAAGTGCAGCGTGAAGAGCAGCTGGCGGCCGATACGGTCCGTGATCCGCCCGAAGATCAGGCCGCCGGCGAAGAGGCCGACCAGGGCCGCCGCGCCGATCAGTCCTTCTTGACCGGCCGACATGTCAAGGTCCGCGCTCATGCCGAGCACGACGACGCCCACGATGCTCAGCAGATAGCCGTCGAGGAACTGCCCTCCGGCCGTGAGCGCGAACATCTTTTTGTGGAAAGGCCGGAAGCGAGCGTCGTCGATGAGGGAGGTGCTCACGAGGTTCTCCTTGAGTTCGCCGGTCCTGACGCAGGCCGGCCGATCGGCGGTGAGCGCCGATGTCGGGACTCTGGTGCGCTGCGAGGGCTCTTCAGCTCCCATGAGTGAGGCGTAATACCTCACTGCTGGGTGGCGCTGGACATCTGCGGTCGACGGTCGCGTATGGGGATCCGGGTGAGCGAGTACGGGATCGGGGGCGGGGTGAGCCCCGATCGACCGGAGTGATTGCCCTGCTGCGTAATGCGTGATGCCTTACACATCATCTATTGCTTCGGTTCGCTGTCAAGAGGTCGAGCGTTCACGAAGGTGCCACGCGGAGTGAAGGGTGACATGGGCTGCCGGTGTGGGGAGGGCTGCCGGGTGTGGGCTGCTGAAGAGCCAAGTGCTCCCCGAGTGGGCAGAGTTGACGCTTCCCTCCGGGGGAGGATCCGGGGCTGACTCGCTCAGGAATCGCCCTCGGCCCGGCCTGCCCAGATTCCGCGGCTGTGAACCAGGTGCTTGCGCATGAGATCAGCGGTCAGCTCTCCGTCGCCCGCCTCGATGGCGTCGACGATGGCGATGTGCTCCTCGCCGGACTGGGTCAGCTCGCCCAGGTCTGCCAGCTTCTGCAGGCCCTCCATGCGGGCCTGGTCGCGGAGCTGGCCGACCGTGGCCACGAGGCGGCGGTTGCCCAGGAGTTCGAGCAGGCCCAGGTGGAACTGCCGGTCCGCGTCGAGGAAGGTGTGGAGGTCGCCCTGCCGCGCGGCTTCGGTGATCTGCTCGGCGAGCCGCCGGAACTGGGGCACGGCTGCGCCGTCAAGGGCTTCGACGACCTCGGTCATGGCCGGCACCTCCAGCATGGTGCGGAGGCGATAGATCTCTTCGAGGTCGTGGTCGGTGAGGATCGGGACCCGGAAGCCTCGGTTGCGGATGACTTCGACCATGCCGAGGTTGGCAAGGTCCATGATCGCCTCGCGGACCGGGGTGACCGAGACGCCGAGCTCTGCAGCGACGTTGATGACGCTCTCCACCTGGCCGGGCTCGATCTGACCCAAGACGATCCGCGTCCGGACCGCTTCTCGCGCCTGCTCGCGAAGGCTGACTGACTTGAGCTGCGAGCTGCGTGCGGTCGCTGCCGCAGGGCGAGGAGTGGTCACACCTCATACATAACACGGAATACCTGGCCTGGGCATCCATCCTTGTCGAGATGTGTAAGGTGTAATACCTTACTCGGATCTCACTCAGCGACCGCCCGCCACACAGCAGGAAGAGCAGCGATGACAAACAGTGCAGTGATCGTCGGGGCCGGAGTGATCGGACTCGCCGCCGCGCACCGGCTCGCCGAGGACGGCCTGGCCGTGACGGTCGTGGACGCGGCTCCTGACAGCCAGAGCGGTACGTCGGTCCACAACGCCGGGTGGATCGTGCCGATCATGTCGGCACCCGTCCCTGCACCCGGGATGCTCGGCAAGGCCGCCCGGTGGATGACCAAGAAGGACAGCCCGCTCTACGTCCGGCCGTCCCTCAACCCCGAGCACGTCCGCTTCATGCTCGCCATGCTGCGCTACTGCAATCCGAGGGACTTCAACCACGGAATGGGCGCGCTGACCACGCTCAACGAACGCACCGTCGCTCTCTTCGACGCCTACGACAAGCAAGGCGTGGCCTTCGAGTACCACCAGGTCGGGCAGCTTCTCGCCTTCCACACCTCGGAAGGCATGCAGGAGTACCAGCGGGCGACGGCTCCCGTGGAGCGGATCGGCCACACCGCCGTGCCGCTGTCCGGCGACGAGCTCCGGGACCTCGAGCCCGCCCTCGGCCCCCATGTCCGCAGGGGACTGCACTGCGCTCAGGAACGGCACGTGGATCCCGCAAGTCTGGTCAAGGGCCTGGAGGAACGCTGCCGCGAACTCGGCGTGCGGTTCATCCGCAGCAGCCGGGTCACGGAGGTTCGCTCCAGCGGTTCAGTGGTGACCTCCGTCTTGGCAGGGTGCCAGGAGATCCAGGGTGACCTGTTCGTGCTCGCCGCGGGCGCGCACACGGGCCGGCTCTCGCGTCTCGCCGGATGCCGACTGCCCATCCAGCCCGGCAAGGGCTACGGCTTCGACGACCGCAGCGGCTCGGTGAAGCTGCGGCACTCGGTGTATCTCGGCGAGGCGAAGGTTGCCGTCACGCCGCTGTCGGACCGGCTGCGCTTCGCCGGCACGATGGAGTTCGGCAGCTCCGACGCGACCATCGACCCGCACCGCGTACGCGGCATCGCCCGCTCGGCCCATGAGTTCCTGCCCGGGCTCCGGCCCACGGAACAGCCGCGCGCCTGGGCGGGCCACCGGCCGATGACGCCCGACGGGCTGCCGGTCATCGGGGCGCTGCCCGGCAAGGACAATGTGCTCGTGGCCAGCGGTCACGCCATGCTCGGCGTGACCCTGGCCCCGGTGACGGCGGACATCATCTCCGCGACCGTCGAGGGCGGCAGGCGCGCCGCCGAACTCGCCCCGACAGTCCGCCCGTTCGCCCCCGAGCGCTTCACTGCACGCCGACGGGCCTGATGCCCAGTCAGGCGCCCCGCCCGACTTGCCCCACCCGTCGGCTTGAGGCCATCGGCGTGGCGGGATCCAGGTCGCTCCCCGTACCGGACACGTCGTGGCCGTCGGACCGGGGCAGGTCGTGCTGCGCGAGCTGGGCCTGCACAACGTGCAGGCCATGGCCGCCGTGGCCTCCGACGACCTGGACAACCTCGCTGTGCGGGTGGCCGCGCGAGCGGTCTCAGCAGATCTGCGCGTGGCCATCCGGGCCCGTCACCACGCGGCCAACGCCGGGACCCAGTCGCTGTTCTGCGTGGACCGTCCACGTCCCCCCAGCCTGAGCGCCGCTTGCACGGTCGCGGGCCTCCCCGACTGAGCCCGCGTGGCGTACTCGCGCACGCCTGGCGGCTTCTGCTGCTCGGCAACGGGGGCCCCGGGGCGCCGAGGACCAAGCGAGGTTCTGGTCGACCCGGGGCGGAACGTTTGAGGAGTCAGCTCTCCAGGATGCGCACTATGGCGTCGTAGTCCTTGTAGCGGGCGTGTTCCAGCGCGGTCAGCCCCGCGGCATCGGGGATGTCGCGCTCGGCCCCAGCGGCGAGCAGGATACGGAGGATCTCCTGGTGGGCCTCCCCTCCGTCGCTGAGGACCACGGCTTCGAGGAGTGCAGTCCATCCGTAGTGGTTGACGTGGTTGACGTCGATGCCGGTCTGTACGACGCGCCGGATGTACTTGACGTGGCCGCGCTTGCTGGCCGGTATCAGAGAGACGCCGCCGAAGCGGTTCTCGACAGTGAGGTCCGGCTTGGCCGGCAGAAGCGCTTCCAGCATCGCGACGCTGCCGGTCGCCCCGGTGACCAGCCACGGGGTGTCGTGCTTGTCGTCCAGGGCGTTGGGGTCGGCACCCTGCGCCACCAGGAGTTCGGCCACGTCCACATGGTCGTTGGCTGCCGCCAGCAGGAGCGCTGTGCGTCCTCGCTCGTCCCGTACTTCGATGTCCGCACCGGTATCGAGCGCCGAGGCGATCACCTCTGCTCTGCCTGCACTTGCTGTGGCGAGCAGTTCCTCGTTCACACGCGTCATGTCATCCCCGGAGGGTGCTTCTGTCACTGTTCTCTCCCGTATTCGTTCCTGTTGCTGTCGTGCCGCTCTTCGCCTGGGCGCCTGAGAACCCGGCCGCCGGTTCACCGGGTCACGTCGATGTCGACTCCGAGTCCCTTCTCCCGGGCGGCGTCCACGACGAGGCGTGCTGCCGAGAGGTCTTGGATGCCGATGCCGACCGAGTTGAACAGCGTGATGTCCTGCGGGTTTCGGCGTGCGGGCTTGGCGCCGGTGATGACATCGCCGAGTTCGTCCGCGAGCTGGTGCTCGCTGATCCGGCTCTCGCGAAGCGGGATCAAGAGGGTGTCGGACTCGTTGAGCGCGACTGTCCGGTCGTCGACGACGATGCGGCAGCGGGCCACGGCATCGCTGTCGAGCTCACGAAAGCCCGGCCTCGGAGGGGCGCCGACGGCGTTGATGTGCATCCCTGCGCGCAGCCAGGCGCCCCGCACGAGGGGCTCCGGCGGGGGCGTGAGCGTACACAGCACGTCAGCGGTGCGTACGACATCCTCCGCAGAGCTGACCGCGGTCGCCTTGACCCCCAACTGTGCGCATTCCGCGGCGAGTTCGTCCGCAGCGGAACGGCGCCGCGCCCACAACACGACCTTCTTGATGGGGCGTACGCGGCGGATCGCGTCGATGTGCGTGCGCGCGAGGGCGCCGGCGCCTATGAGGCCCAGGGTGGACGAGTCCGGGTTCGACATGTGCCGGGTGGCCACCGCTGTTGCGGCTGCCGTACGAACCCGGGTGAGGGCGGCGCCGTCCAGGAGTGCTTCGCACCGGCCGGTGCAGCCATCGATCAGCAGGATCGTCGACTGCTGCCGCGGAGCCCCCGTCACCGCGTTGTCGGGGCAGTCGGTGAGGATCTTCGCGCCCGCGGTGGTCACGAGGCCGTTCGCGGCGATCATGGGCACCAGGAGGCCGTCGGAGTCCGGGAGCTGAACCGTCAGCCGTGGGGCCTGGACCGCTGAGCCCTCGGCCAGCGCGGCGTGCCCGGCCTCCACGGCGTCGATGACGGCATCGACGTCCAGCAGTTGAGCGATGTCGGATCGGCTCAGAATGAGCACGAGAAAGCTCCTCGGTACGAGTTGGGGCCGCCGCGCGAGACGGGGCGCGGGGAGGGGCGGGTGCGTCAGGCGAGGTCGGCCTTCGCGGTCTCCCGCTGCAGGGCCAGCCATCCGGCGGCGATCAGTGCCGCCCCGGCGACGTAATAGACGGGCGCGATCCTGGCCCCGGTCGAGGCGACGAGCCAGGTCGCGATGTACGGCGTGAACCCGCCGAAGACCGCACTCGCGACGTTGTAGCCGATCGCCATGCCGCTGGTGCGCGAAGAGGTGGGGAAGAACTCGGCCATCGTCGCGGCAGCGGGCCCGGTGTAGAGCGCCAGCATGGCTCCGACCGCCGCCACCACCAGGAACAGCACAACGAAGGGCGGCTCGTCCGAGAGCAAGCCGAACAGCGGGACCGGCACGACGACGAACGCGAGGCAGCCGGTCAACAGGACGGGCTTGCGGCCGAAACGGTCCGACAGTGCACCGCACACCGGGATCAGCGCCATGTGAACGACCATGGCCAGCGAGCTGATCCAGGTTCCCTGGCTCGCCGAGACCCCGAACTCCCGCTGCAGGAAGGTCGGCATGTACGTGAGGAAGAAGTAGAAGCCGACCGACCAGAACATTGTGAACACGAACGCACGCCAGACGGGCCGGAATCGGCCCATCGCAGGTCGGGCCGGCCGACTGGACTCGTCTGCCTGCGCCTCGACCAGGTCGCTGAACGCGGGAGTCTCCTCCGTGGTGCGGCGCAGCAGGTAGGCCAGCGGGGCGAGGCAGCCGGCGATGACGAATGGAATCCGCCAGCCCCACTCCTGCATCTGGCTCTCGCCGAGGACGCTGTAGCAGGTGGCGACGCTCAGGCTGCCGAGGAGCAGCCCGGCGACGGCTCCGGCCTGCATGAAGCTGCCGAAGAATCCGCGTCGTCCACGTGGGGCCCACTCGACCAGGTATGCGGCCGAGGTGGTGATCTCGCCGCCCGCCGAGAATCCCTGCAGCAGACGGAGAAGCACCAGCAGGGCGGGAGCCAGCACGCCGATCGTCGAGTAGCCGGGCAGCAGAGCGATACCCAGCGTTGCGCCTCCCATCAGGAGCAGGGTGACGAGGAGGACCTGGCGTCGGCCTCGACGGTCGCCCAGACGCCCGAAGACGACGGCGCCCGCGGGCCGCGCCAGGAAGCCGACGCCGAAAGCGGCGAACGATGCGAGGAGCGACACCGTCCGGTCGGCAGAGGGGAAGAATTCGGCGCCGAGGATCACGGCGAGGTAGGCGTAGACGCTGAAATCGAAGGTCTCCAGCGCGTTCCCGCTCGCACCGGACAGGACCGCCTTCCGGGAGGCGGGCCGATTCTGGGAAGTGGGATGTGGTGCCGTTGCCTGGGCCTGTCGGGGCTTCATGAGCCCTCCTTCACCGCAGTCGGGTTGGCTTGATTCGGCTCACAGTGGGTTGAGTGTCATGTGTAATACCTCACTGGTCAACCATTAGGACCGGGGAGAGGTTGGGCTGAAGGTCTCCCGCGCGACTTGCTACCTGCGTGCGTCCGAAGGGTCGGGGTGCCTGTCGATGTCGGTCTGTCGACTCTGGATGGGCGTCGATCGCGCATTGTTTGTGCAGATCAGCCGGAGAGATGGCTGATGTGGTGGCCGCCGCCTGGCAGGGGGCTCGGGTCCGTTCGGTATCGGCCGTGACGCCGGTCAGTCGTTGCGTCAACAGGCGAGTCCCTCGGCTCTATTTTGGTTGACCATTTTGACCTGGGGGTGATTGAGGGCGGCAGGTGCACCCAAGGGTTTTCCTCGCATCGGGCGTCGGTGGGCGGCCCGACTGCCACTGCGTGGGCATCGACAAGCCACAAGGCGTGAGGTGTAATACCTTACTGAGACTTCGATGGATGGAGAGAAATGACGACTGTCAGCGTCAACGCGCAGGAGATCCGTGAGGCCGTGTCGATGCCGGAGGCGATCGAGGCCGTTCGCCAGGGGTTCATCGACCTGGCCAACGGGGAGTTCGAGATGCCTACCCGCACGGTGCTGCGAGACGGCCAGTTCCTCTCGATGCCGGCCCACCACCGCCCCTCACGGTCCGCCATGATCAAAACGCTCAGCCTGAACTTCGAGCGCACGCCCGCCATCACCGGCACCATCGTGTGGAGCACCCTGGACCGGCTCGACCACCTGGTCGCCGACGCGGGTCCCGTCACCACGCTGCGCACCGGAGCCATCGTCGGCGTCGCCACCGATCTCCTCGCGGCCCCCGACGCCCACGAACTGACCCTCATCGGCGCCGGCGGCCAGGCGCCCGACCAGGTGCGCGCCGTTCACGCCGTGCGCCCGCTCACTCGCCTCACCGTGGTGGACGCCAACGCGGAGCGGGCCCGGGTGCTGGCCGACGCCATGCAGGCCGAGCTGGACGGGACGGAGGTCGTGACCGCCTCCGACGCGGCCACCGCCGTACGGGACGCCCAGATCGTCTGCTGTGCCACCACCGCGACCAGCCCGCTCTTCCCGGAGACGGCCCTGCCGGCCCAGGTCCACGTCAACGCCATCGGTGCCTTCCGGCCCACGATGCGCGAGCTGCCCGATGAACTGCTCGCGAACAGCAACGTCGTCATCGACGAACTCGACGCCATCCTGGAGGAGTCGGGCGAGATCATCCACGCACTGGAGGCCGGCGCCATCACGCGCGGCGACCTCACCGAGTTGGGGTCCGCGCTCCTCGCGCCGCCTTCCGACTTCGGCAAGCGCACCGTGTTCAAGTCGGTCGGCGTGGCCATGCAGGACTGGGCCATCGCGCGGCTGCTGGCGGACAAGTTCCTCGGCTGAGCGTCGACGCCCTCCAAGCCGGGCCTGCGAGACGACTCTGACCGTCCCCCGCTGTGTGAGCGGCTGCTGAAACTCCGCTCGGTTCAAGCGCCGTTGCCCGAGCGGTGTCCGGCCCCGGGCGCCCACACCCCAGGGGGCCCGGGGCGCTCAACTCCTGCCCACTTCCGTGCCGTTCGGAGATTGCCCTATGACGTAACTCGTCGGCGCGCGCTTCCCACCCGGCGAGCGGGTGGACGACGTAGTCAGAGTCGTCCATGACCTGGCGGCCAAGAGGCCTCGAACCGGCCCTGACGATCCTCGGGGAGTGCTGAGGATCGCCCCGCGTGGACGGCACCGCCAACTCACGTACAGCAAGGCGGACTTCCCATACTGCTCGGAAGGAACCACGATGACATCGAGAACCGCCTCCGCACCGAGACAAGGCCGCAAGGTCCTCCTGTCGAGCCTCATCGGCAGCACTGTCGAGTGGTACGAGTTCTTCGTCTACGGCACCGCTGCGTCCCTGGTCTTCAGCGACCTCTTCTTCCCCTCGGCTGACCCGCTCACCGGCACGCTGCTGTCCCTGTCCACGTTCGCCATCGCCTTCGTCGCCCGCCCCGTGGGCGGTGCGATCTTTGGGCACTTCGGCGACCGGCTCGGCCGTAAGTCGATGCTCGTGTTGACCCTGACGCTCATGGGCGGCGCGACCTTCGCCATCGGCCTGCTCCCCACGTACGAACAGATCGGTGTCGGCGCACCGTTGCTCCTCGTCCTCGTGCGGCTCGTGCAGGGGCTTTCCCTCGGCGGCGAGTACGGCGGGGCGGTTCTGATGAGCGTCGAGCACGCCGAACCGCACAAGCGCGGCCTGTACGGGGCGATCGTCAACACCGGTGTCGGCTGGGGCCTGTTGCTCGCCAACCTCATGTTCCTCGCACTCGCGCAACTGCCCGACGGGGCGTTCCGCAGCTGGGGCTGGCGCGTACCGTTCCTGCTCAGCGCCGTGCTCGTGGCGCTCGGCCTGTTCATCCGGATGAAGGTCGCCGAGTCGCCCGACTTCGCGCAGGTCAAGCGCAGCGGCGAGGTCGCCAAGGCCCCGCTCGTGCAGGTGCTGCGCCGCCACAGCGGTCTCGTGGCCCTCATGTGCCTGGCTTACGTCGCGACCGGTGCCGTCTTCTACATCGGCACCGTCTTCTCCCTCAGCTACGGCACCGACCACCTCGGCTTCGGCAAGAGCGCGATGCTCGGTGCGGTCATGGCCGCCACGGCACTCACGCTCGTCGCCATCCCGCTCTTCGGCCGCTGGTCCGACCGCTCCGAACGCTTCCGGAAGGGCCTCTTCCTTGCCGGGGTCGCGGGCATGGTCGTCCTTCCGTTTCCCTGGTTCGCCCTTTTGGACACGGGCAGTTACCCGCTCATGCTGGTCGGCTTCGCGCTCCTCTTCACGGCCTGGTCGGCGACGTACGCGGCGATGCCGACGTTCTTCGCCCGCGTCTTCCCCGTCGAGGTGCGCTACACAGGCCTGTCGGCCGGCTACACCCTCGGCACGGTGCTCGGCGGCGGCTTCGCCCCGATGATCGCGACGTACCTCCTCGACCGCACCGGCCACTGGTCGGCCATCGCCCTCTACCTGAGCCTGGCCGGCGTGATCTCCTTCGTCGCCGCCTGCTTCCTGCACGAACGTGCGGACGGCGAGCTGCTCCTGGACCAACGGCCCCGGCCGGTCAGTTCGTCGTGCCGCTGAAGAGCACCCACTCCCTTCGTGCCGGAGCCCGACATTCTCTACGGCACGCAGTAGCGCCGGGTCAGTGCCGGTACGGGGCCGGCTTGCCGGCGATGGTGACCCAGAGGTTCGGGTCGAAGTGGGACTGGGGAAGCAGCGTGACCATATAACGGGCGCTGCGTTCGACCTTGATACGCCACAGGCGAGCGGCTTCGTCACCGTCGCCGCTTCGGATCGCTTCGAAGATCGCGGCGTCCTCACGGGCGATGAGATCCGCAGCGGCGTCGGCGAAGTCGAGTTGCAGCACCGAGATGAACATCCGCAGTCGCATGGTGAGGCGCTGGAAGATCAGGCTCGCTTGGGGGAGGCCCGCCCTCCGCGCGATCGCGTCCTGGAAGCAGAGGTCGCTCTCCCCGATCCGGGCGTGGTCGCGCCGGGCCACGTCACGGACCTCGGTCAACGCAGCCTTCACCGGGCGGAGTTCGGACCGTTCCAGCATTGCGGCCCGGCGGATCACCATGGTGCCCAGCGCCGCCCGTACCGCGTACATGTCGAGGACGCTGGTGACGCCGACCGTGGGAACCGAAGCCCCGTGAGGGGGCAGTTGGTCGAGGACCCCTTCCTCTACGAGCACCCGCAACGCCCCGCGAACGGCTCTGCGGGAGATGCCCAGCCGGGACGCCAGGGGTGCCTCCTGTACCCGTTCTCCCGGCGGTGGCGGGCTGGTGAGAAGAGCGTCGCGCACAAGATCGACCTCCTGGCGGTCACCAGATGCTGAGGCATGCACGTCTGGGCCGGCCGCGCGCCGGATGTCGGCGTTGGCCGGGTTCCGCTGTCCGTGTTTCTGCTCTACTGAGTCTTTATTGAGTCGACTCCAGGTGAACGCGCCGGCATCGGGCGTCCAAGTGGCGGCCCAGGCGTGGAGCTCGCTCCGGAGTGCGGCCAACGAGGTTGCCAAGCCGGGCATGCTCTCGTGGCTGAGGAGCGGGTTGTTCGCCAGGATCGTCTCGATCTCGTCCAGCCACGACGAGCCGGCGGGGACGAGGTGCAGATGGAACCGCGGATGCTCTCGTACCCAACTCTGAAGGCCATGGAGCACAGCGTCCGGCTCGCAGGCGATGACCAGGTGCACTTCACGGCTGGGGGCGACGCATTGGTCCAAGTCCGCAAGGAACCTGCCGACTTCCCTTGCCGTATCGGGTGCTCGGTGGCTGCAGGTCTTGCCCCTCAGCAGGGCGAAGGCGTTGGTCACGGCGAGGAGATTCCGCGCTTCGAAGGCTCGACGGCCTGCGAGGGAAGCCGGCGCCGGCGCGGCGCCGGCTCTGCTGCGGTGGGTCGACGCGGGTGCTGTGGTGCGAGTGTCCGCGATGACCGCCAGGATGCGGGCAGGCGGCGCGAGCAACAGGCCGACGACATCACGGACTCTGACGGAACCCATGACCGCCCGGCGGAGTTCGGGCCGTGTTCGGCCGGGGCGCTCCTGGAGCCGGTGCGTGCTCCAGATGCGGTTCACCGTTGCCTGGCTGAGGTCGGTCTCGGAGGCCATGGACCGTGTCGACCATTCCCGCCGGCCGCCGGGAGGAGCGGCCAGCAGCTTCACCAGGATCTGCACGACCGTGTCGTCGTCCGCCTTGCGCGGCCGCCCGGAGCGGGGCCGCTCCATGAGCCCGTCGAGGCCCTCGGCCAGGAACCGGGACCGCCACTTGCCGACCGTCTGCCGGGAGACCCCCAGCCGCTCGGCCGTCTCCGCGTCGCTGCCGGACTGCTCGCATGCCAGCACGATCTGCGCGCGCTGCGTCAGGGCCCGTGCGCTGGTGCGGCTGCGGGCCCAACTCTCCAGAGTCGCCCGCTCGTCGAGCGTCAGCTCGACGGAGGGACCGTGAATCGCTGGTACGTCTTCCATGGTCTGGCAAGTGTAAAGAAATATATGAGTCATCCGGTCTGACCGAGGGGCTGGAGAGAGCGAGGCATTGTTGTCCGACATGCCGAGCCGGAGACTTCCTCGCAACCCGGCGCCAAGACGCCGCCGACGCCCACAAGGCACACCGAGTCCGTCTCCCGATTTGGCGCCACCCCTCAGCAGACACACACATGCAGGTCGCGTACCTCGCCGCCCTGGCACCCCGACTCACGACTCGGGGGCGGGCCCAGATGTGAGGCGGAGTTCTGTGTGCCCGGCTGAGCGGGTGGCGGACCTGACACCGCAGGAGCCCTTCCCGTGGACCAATCTCCATCGATCATCGACCAGCAGCCTTACGGTCGATTTCATCGCAAGCTGTTCTTCCTCTCCTCTGGTGGGCCGTTCCTCGACGGCTACATCCTCAGCATCATCGGTGTGGCCATCGCCGGGGCGGACAAGGACCTGGGGCTGACCACCTTCCTCGAAGGCATGGTGGGCGCTGCCGCCCTGGTCGGCGTGCTCGTCGGCGGGGTTGTCTTCGGCTGGCTCACCGACCGGGTCGGGCGGCAGGCCATGTACACGATCCACCTGGTCGTCCTCGTGGTGGCCTCGGCCCTGTCGCTCGGTGTGACCGAGGCGTGGCAGCTGATAGCCCTCCGCTTCGTCGCCGGGCTCGCCGTCGGGGCGGACCACACGATTGCCACCGCACTGCTCTCCGAGTGGCTGCCGTCGAACCGGCGCGGCCGCACCATGGGCGCTCTGGTCGCCATGTGGTTCGTCGGTGCGTCCGCGGCCTACCTCGTCGGATACGTGGTCGCCGCCACCGGAGGCGATGAGATGTGGCGCTGGGTCCTGGCAAGCGCCGCGGTGCCGGGTGTCGCGCTGCTGCTCGGCAGGCTCGGTACGCCCGAGTCTCCGCGCTGGCTGCTGAGCCACAACCGCCCCGAAGAGGCCCGCGAGGCCATCAACACGGCTTTCGGGCGCTACCCGACGGACGCGGAACTGACGCAGTTGGCGGAGAGCGAACCGCCGAAGAGCGCCCGGCTGAGCGAGCTCTTCAAGGGCGGCTACCTCGGACGCACCATGTTCGCCGGCGGCTTCTGGATGTGCCAGGTCGCACCCGCCTTCGCGATCTGGACGTTCTACCCGGTGATCCTCGGCGAGTACGGCTTCGAGCAGGGCAACACCGCCCTGCTGTGGTCCGTGGTGGTGAGCCTCGTGACACTGGCCGGGTGCCTGCCGGCGATCCGGTGGGTGGACACGTACGGGCGCAGGCCGGTGATCATCTGGACCTTCGCGGGAGTGGCCTTGTCCCTTGCGGCGCTTGGCCTGTATCCGGAAATGGCCGCCGCGCTCGCCATCACGATGTTCATCGTCAACGCGCTCTCGCTCGGCGGCGGCAACATCCTCCAGTACATCTATCCGACCGAGCTGTTCCCCACCCACATTCGCGCCTCGGCCATGGGCGTGGCCAGTTCCATCAGCCGGATCGGCGCGGCCGCCGGCACGTATCTTCTGCCGCTCGGCCTGGACACCATCGGCCTCGGCCCCTCGATGCTCGTCGGCGCCGGTATCGCGGCCGTCGGCATGGTCATGTGTGTCGCCTGGGCCCCCGAGACCAAGGGCAAGCCGCTGCACGAATCGGCCGCTGTCGGGCCACGGCACACGGCCACCGAGACCGTCAAGGTCCCGTAGCAGCACCGCAGTTCGTACCGCCGCCGCCCCGCGCCAGAGGCAGCAAAGGAAAGCAGTCACCATGTCTTTCAAGCGAATGATCCACGCGGTCGAGACGCACTCGGGTGAGCCGATGCGCGTCATCACCGGGGGAGTCCCCCACATCCCCGGCGACACCGTCCACGAGCAGATGAAGTGGCTCGAGGAGAACGACGATCAGCTGCGCAAGCTCATGCTGCGCGAGCCGCGGGGCTACCCGCCCCTGTGCTGCAACCTCATCGTTCCGCCCAAGCACCCGGAGGCCGCAGCCGGCTTCATCATCATGGAGCAGGTCGAGTACCCCGTGATGAGCGGCGGCAACACCATCGCCGTCGCCACAGTCCTCCTGGAGACCGGCATGGTCCCGATGCAGGAGCCCTGCACCGAGTTCAAGCTGGAGGCCCCGGCGGGACTCATCGGGATCAAGGCAGAGTGCCGCAACGGCAAAGTGAAGGAAGTGACGTTCGAAAACGTCCCCGCCTTCGCCGCGCACCTCGACGCGGAGATCGACGTTCCCGAACTCGGCAAGGTGACCGTAGATGTCGGCTGGGGTGGCATGTTCTACGTCATCGCGGACGTGCGCCAGTTCGAGGGGCTGGAGCTCGTACCGTCCCACGGTCGGGAGATCACCCGCGTCTCCTCGCTGATCCTCCGCGCCGCGCAGGACCAGTTGCCGGTCGCGCACCCCGACTACCCGGGCATCGGCATCACCATCTCCCAACTCTCCGGCCCCACGCGCAATCCGGCCGCCGACATGAGGAACGCGGTGACGGTGGCGAGCGGGCCGGTGGACTTCGCGGACCCGGCGACGTGGACGGGCTCGGTCGATCGCTGCCCGTGCGGCACCGGCACGTCCGCACGGATGGCCACCCTGCACGCCAAGGGCGAACTGAAGCTCAACCAGCCCTTCCGCCACGAAGGCGTCCTCGGCACGGTCTACACCGGCGAACTTGTCCGAGAGGTGCAGGTCGGGCCCTACCCCGGGGTTGTGCCGACCATCGGCGGACAGGCCTGGATCTCCGGGTACAGCACCCATGTACTCGACCCGGACGATCCGTTCGTCGACGGATTCCGGATCGGCGACATCTGGGCCTGAGCCCGGGTGCCGTGGGACTCGCTCAGGCCCGCACGCCCGGATCACCCAAGTACGTCCCGTACGAGGGAGATCCGGGCGCACGCCGAGAGGACGTTCCCCGCGGAGCTCTTCGACTAACCCTGGGACCTGGACGCCGGCGCCGTCCGCAGGGTGGGCGTCATCCGCAACTGACCGGCGAGACACCCCTCCTCGCTGGACGAGGCTGTGTGTTTCCGGGACCGCCAAATCCCCTTGGTGCAGCAAGTGCCGTACGCCTGGCCGAAGTTCGAGTGCGAGCATGCGGGGCGCGTCGGGTCAAGGGGTGTCGGCAAGGGCGCTGTCCCTGGCTCGGCGCGCGGTCTGTCGGTCGGTGGCGAGGATGCTGCGCACCTCGTGGGCGGCGGAGAGGCCGGAGGAGATCGCCGTCTCGGTGTAGAGCGTCCCGAGGTAGTCGCCGGCCAGGAACACGCGGCCACCGCGCCGGGTCAGCGCGGGCTGGAGTTTCGCCCGTCCGGGAAAGCAGTACGGGGCCCCGGTCGGGAAGCGCTGCACTTCCGCCTCGACGACGTGCTCGGGGAAGCCGGGGAGGACCTGGTCGAGGTCGTCGAGGTAGATGCGGCGGATGGTGTCGTCGTCGTGATCGACCAGCCCGCGGGCGAGGGAGCCGGGGGAGAACGTCATCAGGCTGCTGCCGCGCTGCCGTTCGCGTTCGTGGCCGCGGACGATGTTCGACATGTTGAGCACCACGTTGAAGGACCGCTTGGGGGTGGCGATGGCGTACGCGTCGTCCCACTGCCGTCGCCCCCTCTCGTCGGACAGGAACGCTGCGCTCACGTAGGGCCCGTACACCACCTGGGACAGGGCCCCGCGGACCTCGGGGTCGAGGTCGACGGCGACGCGGTGCGCGGCCGTCGCAGGGGTGGCGAGGACGACGGCACGGGCCTCCACCTCCTGGTCGACGCCATTCTCGCAGTAGCGGACGACGACGGAGTTCTTCCTGTGCACGACCTCGTCGACGTGGGCCTCGAGCCGCAGATTCTCGCCGAGGGAGGCGGCGATCGATTCCGTGAGCGTGGAGGGGCCTCCGACGATGCTCTTCGTGAGGCCGCCGCCGATGCCCCAGACCAGGCTGAAGTAGCCGACGCCCGCGCCTGCGGACAACTGGTCGATGTCGGCCGCGGAGCGTGTGACCGTGGGCTCGAAGAGGGCTTGGGTGTCGGCGGGGACGTCGCCGATGAAGTCCTTGAAGGAGCAGTCGTTGAGGAAGTCGTAGATCCGCTGCTGCCGTTCGGCGGCCGTCTCGCCCTTGCGCTGCCCGACGATACGCGCGTACCGCGCCACCGACAGGGCGACCTTGGCCCCGGTCTTCACCATCCCGATCCGCGCCTGCAGCGTCATCGGGATGCGGAACGGGTACGTCTCCACGCGGCCCTTGATGATCGTCTTGCCGTTCATCGAGAGGCCGGACAACGAACCGGGCACGTCGATCGCCTCGACACCGGTGCTGTTCAGGAGCCAACCGGTCGCGGAATTTCCGCCCGCGTAGACGTGGCCGCCCCAGTTGAGGAAGTACGGTCCGCGCCGCTCGGAGCGGATACGTCCGCCGACCCGGCCCTCGGACTCCAGGAGCAGTGTGTCCCAGTGGCGCAGACGCCACGCGGCGGAGAGGCCGGCGATGCCACCGCCGACGATGACCACGTCCTTCATGGGGAATTCCCCTTCCTCAACGCTGAGACCGTGTGCGGTGAGGTGCTCGATCAACTGAGGGGGGAGCCCGGACACGGCGGGAAGAGTCGGGTCGAGCCGGAGAGCGAGAGGTGCTGGGCGGCGGACGCGACTGCCCCTCACAGTAGGATCTGATCACAGATCACTCAAGGGTTGGGGGGAAATACATGCATCGGATTCACGGTGGCCGCGTGACCGCCCGAGGAGCAGAGCAGAGCGGCGCGACTGGCCGCCGACAAGACCGCACTGCCTATGATTCAGCCGTGAATATGAAGCGCGTGGAGCCGTCCCCGTCCATGGCCGACCGAGTGTACGAAGTGCTTCACGAGGCCATCACGAGCGGGCAGTTCCCCGTCGGCTACCGCCTGCGCATCCGCGACCTCGCCGCCGAGGTGGGCACCAGCGAGATGCCGGTGCGTGAGGCCATCCGGCGCCTGGAGGAGGCCGGCTTCGCCGAGCGTGTCCCACACCGTGGCTCCGTGGTCAAGGGGCTCCAGCTCACCGAGCTCGCCCACGTCTACGACGTACGGCGACTCCTCGAGGTGGAGGCGGCTCGCTCCGGCGCTCGGCGGATCGAAGCCGAGCGCATCGCGGCCATGCAAGAGGAGCTGGGGGAGCTGCGCCGGGCCGTCGCCGACGGCGACGTGACTGCCTACCTGGACAGCGACGAGGCGCTTCTCTCGGTGCTCTACGAGGCTTCCGGCAACCCGGTACTGCTGAGCACCATCAGCACGTTGTGGCAGCACTGCCGCGCGTACAAGACGGTTGGTGCGCGTGCGTCCATCGACAAGCCCGGCGATGAGCTGTGGCACTACCAGGAGCGTCTGGTCGCGGCCGTGGAGGCGCAGGACGCAGAAGCCGCGGCTGCACTGACCGAGGAGTCGCTGGTCAAGGCCACCGATCGGATCCGGGCGCAGCTTCAGGCGCCGAAGTAGGGCGGGGAACGACGGAAGGGGGCGCCCGACCTCCGGCGGGCACCCCCTTGGGGGGACGGAACGGGCGGGAGGCCGCCACCCGATCCGTCCCTGCTTTCGGTCGGGCCGGGAGGCGGCCCTGACGGGGAGCTTCAGGCTGCCGGCTCGGTCTCCCTGACCTTGTTCTCGGTCCAGTAGTCGGCACCGCCGATGCCCAGGCGCTCCGGGTCGAAGACGGGGTCGAGCCCGTCACGCCGCTGCCGGTCGTAGTCGCGGATCACCTTGCGTACGACCGGGGTGAGGAGCAGGACGCAGCCCATGTTCAGCCAGCCGATGAGGCCGTAGCCGATGTCGCCCGCTGCCCACATGGTCTCGGCGCTGATCACGGTGCCGACGAAGCTGATGCCCAGGGCGCCGGCCTTCAGGACACCCTCAAGGGCGCGGTTGCGGCGCTCGCCGAGCAGGAACACCAGGTTGGTCGAGGCGACGTAGAAGAAGAACACCTGTGAGGTGAACGCGAACAGCAGGATCGCAATGGCGACGAAGACCGAGCCCCAGCCCGGAAGGCCTGTGTCGATGGCCTCCTGCATGAAGTTCGGGCCGGCGACGGTGCCCGGGACGTTGTTGACGAGGAAGCCGCCGGCCGGGTCCTTCACGTGGTAGGCGCCGGTGATGACGATCATCAAGCCGCTCGCCATGCAGATCAGCAGGATGTCGATGTAGATGCTGAAGGCCTGGATGATGCCCTGCTTGCCGGGGTGCGTGGTGCGGGCGGCGGCGGAGGCGAACGTGCCCTCACCCAGGCCGAGTGCCGAGGCGAACACGGCACGGCGCACACCCCAGGCCACGGCGTAGCCGATCAGTCCCCCGAACAACTGGTCCGTTCCCATGGCGCTGGAGACGATGAGCACCGCGGCCTCGGGCACCTTCTCCAGGTTGAGCGAGATCACGACGACGGCCGTCAGCACGTAGCCGAGCGACATGAACGGAACGACGGCCTGCGCCACGTTCACGATGCGGCGGGTGCCGCCGAGGATGACGACCGCGAGGACGGCGGTGACGGCGAGGCCGGTCATCCACGGTTCGAGGCCGAAGGCCAACTCGGCACTGGAACCGATGTTGTTGGCCTGGATGCCGGGAAAGACGAAGCCGTAGCCGATCAGCGTCACCACGGCCACGACCGCGGCCAGCGTCGGAGCCTTCAGGCCGTACTTGATGTAGTACGGCATCCCGCCGCGGTCCTCGCCCTGGATCCGGCGCTTGTAGACCTGGGCCAGGACGGCCTCGGCGTACGCACAGGTGGAGCCGACGAGCGCGGTGATCGCCATCCACAGGATCGCGCCCGGCCCACCGGCGGCCACGGCGGTGGCGACACCCGCGATGCTGCCGACGCCGACGCGGCTGGCGAGGGTCAGCGCAAGGGTCTGGAACGAGGAGAGCCCGCCGTCGCCGGACTTGCTGGACCTCAGTTGGTTGATCATGTCCGGCAGGCGGCGGAATTGCACGCCCTTGGTGAGCAGGGTGAAGAAGACCCCGATACCCAAGGCGAAGTAGGCCATCGGATCCCAGATCCAACCGCTGATGGTGGAGAGCGTTTCCATGTCGAAGACTCCGGCGTTCTGGACGTCCGGCAGGACGGGACCGGCCTGGGGAGGTGGGGCACCACCCACCGGCCTGGTGTGAGAGCGGGGCCGGGGAGAGTGCGCCCTTGGCGGTGCGCATGGGGCGCGAGAAGGCAGGCAGGGACGGATTCACATGCCTGGGGCAGCTGGTGGCTGCCGCTCGACTTCTGCGGAACCCTAGGTTGTGATCTCTGATCACACAAGACCTTGCGCAGTGACCGGGCAGTTGCATTCGGTGCTGCGCGATGGTCGAGGTCGGATGCGCCTCGCTTCGCGTATCCGTGAAAGGTCTTGCCGTGCAGGGGAGTTGGCCCTGGAGGCCGGCTCAGCCGAGTTCTGCGTCTGCCGCCTCGGCCCGATCACGTGTACTTGCCGTGCCGGCTGGGTGCCACTGCTGCCCGGTGGGCGTGGTCAGTGCGGTGCGCCCCGTACGGCTTCTCGGTGCAGATGCGGGCGGCCCGCCAACGTTGCCCACAGGTGCGGAGCCACGTCGTCCTCCGGGAGTTGGGCGATCATGAATCGGACGCAGCGTTCGATCTTGACGCGCCACAGCCGTGCCGCCTCGTTGCCGTCGGCGTTGCGCAGGGCGTCGTGAATCGCGCCGTCCTCATTGGCGATGGTGTCGCAGGCGTGGCTGTAGTCCATGTCCAGGAGGGTGACGAACATGCGCAACCTGGCCGTCAGGCGCTCGAAGGTGTGGGCAGCCTGCGGCAGGTCCGCGATCCGGGCCAAGGCGTCCTGGTAGCGCAGGTCCACCTCGCGGATGCGGATATGGTCCCCGTTGTCGGCGGCGCCGCGCACCTCGGCCAGCGCCTTTGAGGCCGGGGCGAGTTGACCGATCCCGAGCATGGCGACGCGCCGGATGAGCAGTGCGCCGAGGCTGGCGCGCAGAGCGTAGAGGTCGAGGACGTCCTTCGGCGTGACGGTCGGCATGGCGGTGGCGCCGCTCGGGAGCAGGTCGAGCATGCCTTCGTCGGCCAGTGCCCGCAGGCCGGTGCGGACGACGCGGCGCGGCACGCCGAGGCGGGTGGCGAGCGGGGTCTCCCGTACGCGTTCACCGGGTACGTGGTGCCCGTCGAGCAGCGCCTCCCGCAGGGCGCCCACGACCGGGTCCGTGGTGACAGGGGCTCCTGGGGTGGCATCCGTGGCTGTGACCTGGGGCACCATGGGAGCGGTGGGCACCTCGTGTGTGCGCGATTCCCAAACGTTCGAGTCACTGTCAGGCATGCAGATAACAGGGGCGTCGTACGGCGGTCGTGGTGCGGAGATCCGGGTGAAGGGGGCGGCCGAGCGGGTCCAGGTGGTCGACCAGGTCAGCAACTCGTCGCGCAGCCGGGGAAGTTCGTGCGCAGCCTCGTTCGGCGGCTGGACTTCAGGCGAGAGGATGCGCAGCGCTTCGCCGGTCCACGCGGCGAGGCTGGGCGTGCAGTGCCAGCGGATGCGTGGAGTCCCGGTCGCGTCCGACCGCTCGGCCGCCTCGTACGCCGAGCCGGGGGCCTCGGTCGGCACACCGTGGGCCAGCAGGTGCACGACGGCGCTCGAGCTCGCCCGCGCCCTGGCCTGATCGACGAACGTGTGGAGTGCGCGGCGGTCTGCCTCCGACAGTTCCTGGGGGTGCTGCCCGCCCCGCAGCTCCGCGAACGCTCCGGCCACCGCGAGGACATGCGGTACGTCCCGGTCCGGGCCGAACAGCCGGGTCACAGCGGTCGCGGGCGTGCTGCCGTCGCCGCCAGACGTCCCGTTCTTGATCGTCACGGCAAGCACGCACAGGGGCGGCGCGACGAACAGGCCGACCACCTCCTCCGCCCGGCCCGGCAGGGACCAGGTACGGCGTGGCGCAGCCCCGTCGCGGGCCCCTGGACGGATGCCGTACGTACGCCAGATGCGGCTGACCGTGCTCTGGCTCAGACCGGTCTCGGCCGCCATGGAGCGTGTGGACCACGTCTCCCGTGGTCCCGGTGGCGGTGTGAGGGTGCGCACGAGGACGTGCGCGGTGGTGTCGTCGTCGGCCGCGGGCGGGCGGCCGGGGCGTGCTTGTTCGTCGAGGCCGTCGAGGCGGTCGGCGAGGAAGCGGCCGCGCCACTTGCCGACCATGCCGCGCGAGATGCCGAGCCGCTCGGCCACTGCTGTGTTGGTGGGTTCGTCCGCGCAGGCGAGTACGATCCGCGCGCGTAGCGCCCGCGCCTGCGAGCAGGTGCGGCTACGGGTCCAAAGGAGCAGCGTGGCCCTCTCGTCCTCGGTCAGGACCACGGCGTCGCGGGGTCGGCCGGCCATGCCTCCAACTGTAGGCGATGTTTTGAATCAGCGACCCTCTACCGGTGGATGCCGGCTCGAGGGCATTGTTGGCCGCCCTTCGCCTTCACATACTTCGTGTCATCCGGCGGCCACGCTGAAGGCGCCCTCAAGACACTCCGAGTACGCCTCTCCCGCATCGCCTCGGCGCCGTCCGTCCGGAGCGACAGGAACAAGCGCGGTTGACCCGTGAGCTCCCGCCTGGCCGTCCACTTCGGTGCACGGCGGCAGCGGCGGCACATGGAGAGCACCGCGTTCCAGGCCGGACACCACCCTCCGACGGAGGCCTGTTCGAGCCTGCACGACCCACATCAACCTCGATCTGGACCGGAACCGATCCCCCGTACGGCGGACCCGGCACCGCCCCCGGAGGCTGTGATGACTGCATCTGCAGGAAACAGAGTGGATGACGCGCCCCTGTCGCGCTTCCACAAGAAACTGGCTCTGTACTCGTCCGGGGGGCCGTTCCTTGACGGTTATGTGCTGAGCATCATCGGTGTCGCGATGGTGCAGATCACGCCGCAGCTTCAACTCTCCGACTCTGCACAGGGGTTGATCGGTGCGTCCGCCCTCATCGGCATCTTCCTCGGTGCGTTCGTGGGGGGCTGGCTGACCGACAAGTTCGGGCGTCAACTCCTGTACACCATCGATCTGGTGGCGATCATCGTCTGTTCCGTGGCGCAGTTCTGGGCGACGGATCCGGTGTGGCTGTTCGTGTTGCGTCTGTTGATCGGTATGGCGGTCGGTGCGGACTATCCGATCGCGACGTCGCTGCTGGCTGAGTTCACGCCCCGCAAGTACCGCGGTCCGCTGCTCGGCGGCCTGGTCGTGATGTGGTTTGTCGGTGCGGCTACGGCGTACATCGTCGGCGAGGTGTTGCTGTCCTACGGCGGTGACGACGCCTGGCGTTGGATGCTCGCCAGCGCGACCCTGCCCGCCACGGTCATCGTGCTACTGCGTCACGGCACGCCCGAGTCCCCGCGCTGGCTGGCCAAGGAGGGCCGCACCCAGGAAGCGGAGGCCGTCATCAAGCAGGTCTACGGGCCGGATGCCGGCCTCGCCGATCTGCCCGAGGAAGAGCGTGAGAACGTCGACCTGAAGGCGATCCTGCGCTCGGGCTACGGCGGCCGGATGCTGTACATCACCGTCTTCTGGACCTGCTCCGTCGTCCCGCTCTTCGCGATCTACGCCTTTGGGCCGAAGATCCTTGACGCGCTGCACCTGGAGGGCGGGCTCGGCAACATCGGCGAGGCGCTGATCACGGTCATGTTCCTGATCGGCTGCATCGTGGCCCTGGTGATGGTCAACCGCATCGGCCGGCGTCCGCTGGTCATCCACAGCTTCGTCTGGTCCGGCGCTGCCCTGCTCCTCCTCGGCCTGTTCCCCGACGCGCCCTCGACCGTCGTGATGGCGCTGTTCGCCCTGTACGCGATCATCATCGGCGGCACGCAGATCCTGCAGTGGATCTACCCCAACGAATTGTTCCCGACCGAAGTGCGCGGCTCCGCCGTCGGGTTGGCCTCGTCAGCCAGCCGCATCGGCGCCGCCGTCGGCACCTACCTCGTACCGCTCGCGCTGACCGGCTGGGGCATCGGCGGGACGATGCTCGCCGCCTCCGCGATCAGCCTGATCGGCGCGCTGGTCTCCATGATCTGGGCGCCCGAGACCCGCGGCCTGGCCCTCCACGAGGCCGCTTCCCTTGAGCCCCGCGTCCGCAGGGAATCCGCCGTCAGTCCTGCTGAGGCCTGACCGATCGGACGTGCCATGACCGAGACAGACCGAGGAGGTAGGGGATGACCGCCGACGACCCGCTGATGGCACCCTTCGTCCTGAAGAGTTTGACCCTGCGCAATCGCATCGTCAGCACGTCGCACGAGCCCGCGTACAGCGAGGACGGTCTGCCCAAGGACAGGTACCGCGCGTACCACGTCGAAAAGGCACGCGGCGGGGTCGGACTGACCATGATCGGCGGCAGCGCCCTGGTCAGCCGGGACAGTGCGCCCGCGTTCGGCAACCTGCAGCTGTGGAAGGACGAGTCCGAGTCCTGGCTGCGCAAACTCGCCGACGAGGTGCACGACCAGGGCACGGCCGTGATGACCCAGCTCACCCACCTCGGCCACCGCACCAGCAACTACACGGACAACTGGATTCCCGCCGTCTCGGCGAGCAACGTCCGTGAACCCGCCCACCGCGCGTTCACCAGGGCCGCCGAGCAGTGGGACCTCGACCGGGTGCTTCAGGACTTCGTCGACGTGGCCCAGCGCTGCAAGTCGGCGGGCCTTGACGGCATCGAGCTGATGACCTGGGGTCACTTCCTCGACGCGTTCTGGACCCCGTTCTGGAACCACCGCGACGACGAGTACGGCGGCTCGTACGAGAACCGCATGCGATACCCGCTCCAGGTCATCCGCGCCGTGCGGGAAGCGGTGGGCCCGGACTTCGTCGTCGGTGCGCGCATGACCTTCGACGAGGAGCGCGAGGGTGGACTGGAGACCGACGAAGCACTGCGCATCGCCCAGGACATCACCACGGCGGGCATCGACTTCATCAGCCTGATCAAGGGCTCCATCGGAACCGACGCGGACCTCGCACGCGCCATCCCTCCGATGGCCACCCCGGCCTCACCGCACCTGGAGTTCGCCGGGCAGATCAAGAAGCAGCTGTCGGTGCCCGTCATGCACGCCGCCAAAATCGGTGACGTCGCCACCGCGCGGTACGCCGTGGCGGAGGGGCTGCTCGACCTCGTCGGTATGACGCGGGCCCTGATGGCCGACCCGGAGCTGCCGAACAAGGTCAGGGACGGGCACACCGACCGTATCCGTCCCTGCGTCGGCGCCAACATGTGCATCGACGGCATCTACACCTCGGGTGCTGCGTACTGCATGCACAACCCTTCCACGGGGCGGGAGTTGGAGGTGCCGCAGCGCATCGCGAAGGCGGACACGCGCAAGAGCGTGGCCGTCGTCGGCGCCGGGCCTGCCGGCCTGGAGGCGGCCCGCGTCCTCGCCGAACGCGGCCACGAAGTCCACCTCTTCGAGGCCGGCTGCCAGGCGGGCGGCCAGCTGCTTCTCGCCTCCAAGGCCCCGCGCCGCCGCGACCTGCGCGGCATCGTCGACTGGCGTACGCAAGAGCTGGCTCGCCTGGGCGTGCCGGTGCACCTGAATTCGTACGTGGACAGGGCGGCCCTCCTCGACGGGGCCTGGGACGTGGTGATCGTCGCGACCGGTGGAACCCCCACGGCGCCGCGCATTCCGGGCGCCGAGATGGTCCACGACACGTGGGACATCCTGGCCGGAGCGTGGCAGCCGCGCGGCCACGTTCTTGTGTACGACGACCACGGCGGCAACCAGGCACTCGACGCGGTGGAGGCCCTGGTACGCGGCGGAGCGACCGTCGAGCTCGTCACGCCGGAACGGACGATGTCGCCCGACGTCGGGTCGCTCACCGCATCCGGATATGTCAACTCCCTTGCGGAGAACGGCGTCACGACCACGGTCCTGCGACGCCTGCACGGAGTCGCGAAGTGCGGGCAAGGCCTGGAAGCGGAGTTCGGGGTGGACGGCTTCCCGCACCGCGAGCACCGTACCTTCGACGCGGTCGTCGCCGAGATGGGCACCGATCCGGTCCAGGAGCTCTACGACGAGCTGCTCGACGTGTCCACCAACCAGGGCGCCGTCGACCTGAACGCACTCCTGGCCTGTGAGCCCCAGGCCCTCGTACACAATGAACAGGGCGCGTTCCAGCTGTTCCGGATCGGCGACGCGGTGGCGAGCCGGAACGTGCACGCGGCGATGCTCGACGCAGCTCGCCTCTGCCGGGCCATCTGACGTGTATCGGACCGGGGCCGGCGAGGCATTCGTTTACGTGGCGCGGTCGAAGCCGGGCGTGTGTCCGGCCGTCGGTCCTCGGTCACGGCTCGGCGAGCGCCACCGCGGTCCTCGCGGACGACCACAACGGCGAGGGGTGCGACCGGGGTTCGGCCCGGGCCTGCCACCAGAGGCCCTAGCTCCGCTGTTCCCTCAGCTGTGCCTTGATGCGGCCGATCGCGCTCGCCAACGATTCGCGCGTCGCCGCGGCCGCCGCCTCGGCGTCGCCCGCCTCGACTGCCTGCACCAGGCGTTCCTGGTGACGCCACAGCGCGTCGTCGGCGGGCTTGGCGAGTGCGGAACGGGCGCCGACCGTCTTGTAGGCGCGGCACTGCCCCCACAGGGCGCGCACCGTCTCGACCAGGACCGGATTGCCGGAGGCTTTGTAGAGGACGTCGAGGAGGGCCTCGTCTCGGTCGAGGTATTCCATCACTCCGCCGTCCGCTATGGCCTCGCGCATTCTCGCCAGGCCCTCCTGCATCTCGGCGATGCCCGCCTTGTCGATGCGCAGGGCGCCGAGCCGCGTGGCCTCGACCTCGAGGAGGAGACGTACGTCGTAGGCGTGCACCAGCTCGGTGAGGTCAAGGCCCTTCACCACGGAACCCCGATGCTGGACGCGCTCGGCGAAGCCTGCCTCCTCCAGGCGGCGGATCGCTTCGCGTACGGGCATCTCGCTCGTGCCGACCAGGGCCGCGAGATCGCGGATGCGCAGGCGATAGCCGACGGGGAACTCCCCGCTCATGATCGACTCGTGCAGCACCGCGTACACACGGTCGGCCATGGAGGGAGCTGGTTCCAGGCGTTTTGACGTATCCACCAACGCATCCTATTCAGCGGCCGGTAGGTTCTCGGACCCATTGTGTGATGTCTGATCACATCCTAGTCTGGCCGGGCCGCTCCTCGACCGGAGGAGGGCAGCTCTACGTGTGCGTCAACATCCCGAACGGCACCCTCGGCGGCAGCGTCACCTGCCGCAGCTTGGCCCGCCACGCGCACAGGGTGGGCCTGTCAGGGGCTCGGCCACGACCCTCACGTCCCATCGCTGTGATCCGTGAAAGTCCCACCCGGAACCTATTGTGTGATCTGTGATCACATTCTAGTGTGACCCGCAGATCGCCGCGCGGCTCATCTGCCGGCGCGCGTCCCCACCAGCACTCCCAACGCACCAGGCGGGCCCGACCCGTCGCAGATCAGGGGGCACCTCCCATGAAAGACGTCGTCATCGTCGGCGGTGGCATCGCCGGACTCTCCGCCGCCTGGCGGCTGCGCCACCTCGACGCTCTGGTCCTGGAATCGGACCACCGGGTCGGCGGCCGCGTCCGTTCCGAGAAGCGTGGCCGCTACTTCCTGAACTGGGGTGGCCACGTCTACGCGGGCGGCGACTCCGCCACCTCGTGGCTGCTCGGCAACACAGGCGTCGACGCCGTTCCCGTCCCCGGATCGCTCTCCGGTCTGCACATGAACGGCAAGCTGCTGCTCAAGGGGCGGGTGGAGACGTACCCGTTCCGCATCCCGATGCCGATGTCTGCCCGTATCGGCATGCTCACCACCGGCGCCAAGGTCTTCACGAAGGTCGGCAAGTACGCCCGGATCGTCGGCCGACGCAAGGGTGAGAGCGAGGCCCAACGGCAGCAGCGGGTCTACGACTTCATGAACGACATCAGCTTCAAGGAGTTCATCGGCGACATCCCCGCCGACGCCCAGGCCCTCTTCGAGCCGACCGTCACCCGCTCCGCCGGAGACATCGACCAGATCTCGGCCGGCGCCGGGGTCGGCTACTTCAGCCTCGTGTGGAACATCGGCGCAGGACTGTCGAACTCCATCGTCGGCGGCCCTTCCACTCTCACCGAGACCATCGCGGGCGCGCTCGGCGACCGTGTGCAGCTTGGCGCCGCCGTGCACGAAGTGGTGCAGAAGAAGGACTCGGTTGTCGTCCGCTACCAGCAGGACGGCCACGAGTTGGAGGTCGAGGCGCGTACCGCCGTGCTCGCCACCCCGGCCCCCGTCACCCACCGGATCGCCCCCGACCTGGACGTGGATGTACGGGACGCACTCTCGAAGATCCAGTACGGGCCGTACGTCAGCGCCGCGTTCCTGACGAACGAGACCGAGCGGCGTCCCTGGGACAACGCGTACGGCATCGCGACCCCGAAGCGGTCCTTCAACGTCGTGCTCAACATGTCCAACATTCAGCACGGTTACAGCCGCGAGCGGCACCCCGGCTCCAGCCTGATGACGTTCTCGCCGGGCACGCTCGCCCGCAACCTGATGGAGATGGACGACGAGGGCATCAGGAGTACTTACCTTCAGGACCTCGACCAGGTGCTGCCGGGCGTCGCATCCGACGTCGTCGAGTCGCACATCTGGCGGCTGCCGCTCGGTGCCCCGTACTGCTTCCCCGGTCGCGGAAAGCTGCAGCCCACTCTTACCCGCCGCACCGGCCGCGTCCTGCTCGCCGGCGACTACCTGGGATCGCTCTACACCGAGACCGCCATCCAGTCCGGTCTCAACGCCGCCACCGACGTGCGCGCCCTGGTCGGCACGGACCGGCAGACCGCCCGCGCGGGACTGGCCGCCTCTTCCTGAACCCCACCACCGCTCGCCCCAGCAAGGAGAACCACGTCATGACCCTGCAGAACGGCATCCTGACCGCCCTCGCCACCCCGTACAACCAGGCCGGTGACATCGACGAGAAGATGCTTCGCGTGCTCGTCGACCGTTCGATCGACGGGGGCGTCTCCGGCGTCGTCGCCGGCGGTTCGACCGGCGAGTTCGCCGCCATGACCGGTGACGAGCGCCGCCTGCTCGTGGAGACCGTCGTCGACCAGGCCGCCGGCCGCGTCCCGGTCATCGCGCAGACCGGCGCCGTCGCCACCCGCGAGGCCGTCGCCCTCACCCAGCACGCCGAGAGGGCCGGCGCGGACGTCGTCATGGTCGTCGCCCCGTACTACGAGGCCCTGACCATGGACGAGACGCTGCGCTACCTGCGCACCGTCGCCGACTCCGTGTCCATCCCGGTCATGCTGTACAACATCCCTGACTGCACCGGCGTGAACCTCGACGCGGACACCGTCGGCGCGCTCGCCCGCGAGGTCGAGAACATCAAGTACATCAAGGACACCAGCGCCGACATGGCGCAGGCCGGCCAGCTGATCCATCGCCACGGCGACGTCATCGACACCTTCCTCGGCTGGGACAGCCTGCTGCTCGCCTCGGTCGCCGAGGGCGCCGCCGGTGTCATGGCCGGCACCGCCAACGTCATGCCTGCCGACCTCGTCGCCGTCCACCAGGCCCTCACCGCGGGCGACCTGGAGCTGGCCCGTGCGCGCTGGAAGCGCATCTTCCCGCTCATGGACGCCCTGATGACCGGCGGCCCCTTCATCCAGGGCGTCCGGGCCGCCCTTCAGGAGATCGGCCTGTCCGTCGGCGAGCCCCGCGAGCCGCTGCTGCCCGTCGAGGCCGCGCACCGCGAGCGCATCCGAGCCGCGCTCGCCGACCTTCCGCACCTGACCGTCTGAGACTGCGACCAGAGGGAGCCACAACATGACGTTCACCGTCCGCCGTCCCGACGCCGGCACCGCACCGCTGATCAACGCGGATGAGCTGCCCCCGCTCGGCCACTTCATCGACGGCAAGTTCACCGAGCCCGGCGTCGCACTGACCGACGTGCTCGACCCGGCCACCGAGGAACTCCTCGCCCGCGTGCCGCTCGGCACCGTCGAGGACACCGACCGCGCCGTGGCCGCAGCCCGCGCAGCCCACCCGGCCTGGGCTCGCATCACACCCAAGGAGCGCGCGGACCTCCTCATGGCCGTCGCCGACCGGGTCGACGCCCATGCCGATCTCCTCGTACGCCTTGAATCCGCCGACACCGGCAAGCCGTTCGCGGTCTCCCGCGACGACATCGGCATGACCGCCGACGGCTTCCGCTTCATGGCCGGTGCCCTGCGTGCCACCGGCAGCAGCCTGGCTTCCGGTGAATACGTTGCCGACCACACCTCGCTGATGCTGCGCGAGCCGCTCGGCGTCATCGGCGCGGTCACCCCGTGGAACTACCCGCTCCTGATGGGCGCCTGGAAGATCGCGCCGATCCTGGCCGCCGGGAACTGCCTGGTCCTCAAGCCGTCCGAGCAGACCCCGCTGTCCACCCTGAAGTTCGCCGAGCTGATCGCGGACCTGCTGCCGCCGGGTGTCTTCAACGTCGTCACGGGCCGTGGCTCGGTCGTCGGTGACCGGCTCGCGCGCCACCCCGACATCGCCATGATCGCGCTCACCGGTTCGACCGGCAGTGGCCAGGCCGTCGCCCGCGCCGCCGCCGACACCGTGAAGCGCGCCCACCTGGAGCTGGGCGGCAAGGCCCCGTTCCTCGTCTTCGAGGACGCCGACCTCAAGGCAGCCGCGGAAGGACTGCGTACGGCCGGGTACTGGAACTCCGGCCAGGAGTGCGGCGCCGCCTGCCGCGTCCTCGTACACGCCTCCGTGGCCGAGGAGTTCACCGCTCACGTCGTCCGCGAGATCGAGCAGATCACCGTCGGCGACCCGCGCGCGGACGAGTCCATCGAGATCGGCCCGCTGGTGTCCAAGCAGCACTACGACCGGGTACGCGGACACCTTGACCGCGCCGTCGCCGAGGGCGCACGTGCGGTGGTCGGCGGCACGGCCCTCGAAGAGGACAAGCCCGGCTACTTCATCGCCCCGACTGTCCTTGTCGATGTAGCCGAGGGCGCCGAGATCACCCGCGAGGAGGTCTTCGGCCCCGTCGTCAGCATCGAGACGTTCACCGACGAGGACGAGGCGATCCGCCGCGCCAACGACGTCGACGCCGGTCTCGCCGCCTCCGTATGGACGGAGAACGCGCGCCGCAGCCACGCCGTCGCCGCACGCCTTGATGCGGGCACGGTCTGGGTCAACTCGCATCTGGTGCTCGCCAACGAGCTCCCCTGGGGCGGCTTCAAGGGCTCGGGCTACGGCCGCGACCTCTCCGTCTACGCCCTGGAGGACTACTCGCGCACCAAGCACGTCATGCACCACCACGGGCGCTGAGCCGCGAAGAGAAGGAACGATCTGTGATGAGCAGCAGCATCCGGATGACCGAGCATGAGATCTCCGGGCTCTGCGTCCGGGCGCTGCGCTCGGCCGGCGCCGCACCGCCGGCCGCCCGGATCCTCACCCGCAGCGTCCTCGACGCCGAGCATGTGGGGAACCGCGCCGTGGGTCTGGCGCACCTCTTCGACTACCTCGACGCCTACCGCGATGGTCGGATCGTGGCAGGCGTCCTCCCGGAGGTGACCCGTCCCGCGCCGTCCTGCGTGATCGCAGACGCGCGGGACGGGCTCGCCCAAGAGGCCTTCGAGACCGCCGCGGAGACGCTGTTCACTGCCGTACGCGAGAACGGCATGGCGGCGCTGTGGATCCGAGGTTCGTACACCTGCGGCGAACTCGGCTACTACCCGCGTCGTGCGGCCGAGCTCGGGTTCACGGCCGTGGCTTGCGCCAACAGTCCCGCCCTCATGTCCTTGGGCGGCTCCGGCGGGCCGGTGCTCGGCACCAATCCGCTTGCCTATGCCGTACCGCGGGCGGACGGCCCGCCCGTCGTCATCGACCAGGCGTCCTCGCAGACCGCCTACGTCAATGTGCGCAAGAAGGCCGAGGCAGGCGAACCGATCCCCGAAGGATGGGCGGTCGGCCCCGATGGAGCTCCGACGACCGACGCCTCGGCGGCCCTAGCGGGAGCGCTGCTGCCGTTCGGTGGACACCGGGGAGGCAACGTCGCCCTGCTCGTGGAGCTCCTGGCGACCTTGGGCGGCGGCTCCTTCTCACTGGACGCGGCCCCGTTCGACCACGGCAACGAGCCGCCTGGGATCGGCGTGTTCCTGCTGTGCGTGGACTCAGGGGTGCTCACGGGAGAACAGGGCAGGGTGGCCGCGCACCTGGACAGGGTGCGTGCGGATCACGGCGTACGACTCCCTGCGCTCGAAGTGGGCGCCGCCGAAGCCGAGTTGGAGGTGGACGCGGAACTGATCCGCCGTCTGCGCGCCGTGGTGCAGTAAGAGACGGTGGCGAGTTCGGTCCTCCTCGGCTCGGACTCGCCACCGCGGCCGGTTCTCGACAACCCGGTGCGCCTCGACGCAGCCACGGTGCGGCGCAGCTGTTGCCGGGGTGCGGCCGCCCGCGCACTCGTTGCCGCGGAGCGGCCGGCGCAATACTTGCCCCCCTTCGCCGAACCTCTGATCTGGCCGCCCGTCTCCTCGGCGCCACTACGCCACCGCAGAGTGCAGGAACACCGCCCCGGGTGGTTTTGCTCTCCACGTGCCAAAATCTTGAGGAGCCTTACATGACCAGCGAGTTTGTCCTCACCCTCAGTTGCCCCGGAAGGCCAGGGCTGCTCCACGCCGTGACAGCATTTCTTCTCGAGCATGGCTGCGACATCACCGAGCACCAGCAGTTCGACGACGAGGAGCACGGCAGTGTGTTCCTGCGTACGAGCTTCACGCGGCCTGCCGGAGTCACTTTGGAAACTTTGGACGGGCTGCAGGAGTCGTTCGTGCGCGTGGCCGCCGCATACGGGATGGAGTGGCAGCTCAGGGACGCCTCGGTCAAGCCGCGGGTCCTCGTGATGGTGTCGAAGTTCGGCCACTGTCTGGCGGATCTGCTCTACCGATGGCGCAGCAACGCCTTGGACGCCGAGATCGTCCTGGTGGCCTCCAACCACCCCGACCTCGAACCCATGGCTGCCGCCGAGGGCGTGCCGTTCACGCACATCCCGATTACGGCCGACACCAAGCCGGAGGCAGAAGCCGAGCTGTTGGCCCTGGTGGAAGAACACCAGGTCGATCTCGTCGTCCTCGCCCGCTACATGCAGGTGCTCTCCGACGAGCTGTGCAAGGAGCTGGAAGGGCGGGCCATCAACATCCACCACTCCTTCCTACCGAGCTTCGCCGGAGCCAAGCCGTACCACCAGGCCCACCGACGAGGCGTGAAACTCGTGGGCGCGACCGCCCACTACGTCACCGCAGATCTGGACGAGGGCCCGATCATCGAGCAGGAGATCATCCGCGTTGATCACCGGTCGAGCCCCGACCAGCTGGTGACGGTCGGCCGCGATGCGGAGCGTCTGGCGCTGGCTCGCGCCGTCAACTGGCACTGCCAGGGCCGCATTCTGCTCCACGGCAATCGGACGGTGGTTTTCAGCTGACGGCGATGCCCCGTGGGCTTACGTCGTGGCACACGCGACGACCTGCTCTGCGGGATTTCCTGCCAACCCCCCTGGTCCGGGGTAACCAGACCCTGGCCACCCATCTGTCCGCGGTGCCCGAGGGACAGTCGCAGCGGGACACACTCACCGCCGGTCCAGCCGAGCCTTCCTCTTGGTTGGGCCGGCATATCCCTTATGAGGAAAGGAAGTTGTGCCATGGAGAGCACAGCCGTGGCACCCGACCGGCCCTCTGGCCCGCGAGCAACACGCAGCGCCCCACCGCCGTGCGCCGAACCGGCCCCCACCCGCTCGTACGACGAGTCGTGGAACGGACCGCCGACGTGGGCCGTGCGCCGGGGCACCTCCGCGGTGTCGGCCCTCGGCCGGGGTGCCGCAGCCGATGTACGTGCTGACGCGATCGAGTTGGCCCGTCGTACCGGCCTGAGTAAGACCTTGACCCGCCGGTGTCTGCAGTGGCTGCGGGAGCGGCCCGCGCGCTGACTGCCCCGTTGATCGACGGGCGGGGACGAGGCGACGGAACGGGGCAGCCCCCGGGGGCATGGCGCAGCTCGTGGCGCAGCGTGCAGGATCGGGGTCATGAAGATTCTTGTGCTGGGTGGTACGTGGTTCCTGGGGCGGGCGGTTGCTCAGGTGGCTCTTGACCGTGGGTGGGAGGTGAGCGCCTTCAACCGGGGGCGCTCGGGCGTCGCGCCCGAAGGCGTCACCGAGATACACGGGGATCGAACCGTCCGGAGCGACGTCGCCGAGCTGGCTTCGCACGGCCCATGGGATGCGGTGATCGACACCTCCGCGTCCGAGCTCGCGCCGCGTGACGTACTGGCCGGCGCGCAGGCCCTGGCGCCGGTTGCCGGGCGGTACGTCTACATCTCCACGGTGAACGCCTACCGCGGCTGGCCGAACGAGCCGCTGTCCGAGGTATCCGAGGTGCTGGACGGTCCGGCCGACGCGGACATCAACTACGGTCGGCTGCCTGTGGATTGGGACGGACCGGACTGGTACTACGGTCGGCAGAAGGCGGGTTCCGAGCGTGCGGCCTTGGAGTCGTTCGGCGAGGAGAGGGTGTCCATCCTGCGGCCTGGCGTCATCCTTGGGCCGGGGGAGTACGTGGGTCGGCTGCCGTGGTGGTTGAGCCGGGCGAAGCGTGGTGGGTCGATTCTCGCGCCCGGTGATCCGGCTCAGGGGATTCAGCCCATCGACGTGCGCGACGTCGCGGAGTTCGCGCTCGACCAGGCGCAGGCCTCGGGCGGGGACGCGTACAACGTCACCGCTCCGATCGGGCACGAGACGATGCGCGGATTCCTCAGCGCGTGCCTGGAGGTGACCGGTGGTTCCGGTGACCTGGTGTGGGCGCCCGATGACCTGTTGATCGACCACGGGGTGCAGCAGTGGACCGAGCTGCCGCTGTGGCGTACGCACGCCGGTGCGTGGCGGATCGACTCCACCCGAGCCCAGCAAGCAGGACTGCGATGCCGACCGCTCGCCGAGACGGTCGCCGATACGTGGGAGTGGCTGAGCAGCGGCGGTACGCCGGTGGAACACCCGCGGTGGGCCGAGCACGGGATTTCGGTGGAGAAGGAAGCGGAAGTCCTGGCCAAGCTGGGGAGTTGAGAGTCAGGCCTCGATCGCCAGCGGTGCAGCGGAGCCGAGCGTCTGTGCCGTGGCCGCAGCCGAGAACTCCTCGATGCGTTCGCCCAGGCTGCTGGCCTCTGCCGCCCCGCTGAAGTCGGGGCGGCAGAGCTCGGCTCGTACGGCCGCCATCCGCTCCAGGACACCGGCGCTCCGCCACGCCGTGGGTACGGAGAAGACCGGTTCGAGGGCTTCATGGGCGCCGGCGAGTTCACCGCGAAGCAGCCGGGCGCGCGCCAGGTCCACGGAGGCCTGCGAGGAGATGAGGATCGGCCGCTCGTCCTCGGGGCGGGACGAGAGCAGATTCAGGGTGGTGCTCGCCGCTTCCTCGGCGCCCTGGGCGTCGCGGAGCAGCAGGTAGGTGGTGGCGTTGCTCATCGCGACGCGTTCGGTGGAGAAGCCGAACTCGCCGCCGATGTCGTCGTGGAGGTCGTCGCGGTCCCCGGTGCTCTGGTCCAGGGAGGCGCGGATGGCGCGCTCGGCGGCGGCCATGTTGCCCAAGTGGCCATATGCGCGGCCCTCGATGACGGAGAGGCGGGTCCGAGCCGTGTCGCCGAGTCCGCCGAACCGCTGCGCCTGCTGGATGAGCCGGACCGATTCCGTCGGCCGCCCTCCCCAGAACGCAAGGAACGCCAGCGCGCCATGGGCGTACGCCTGGAGCGGGCCGTGCTCGATCACCTGCCCATACAGTGCCGCCGTACGCGACAGGGACACGGCAGCAGGCAAGGACCCCAGGTCGAAGCAGACCGCGGACAGAAGGGAAGCCGACTGGCCGGCGGCGAGGTACGCCCGCTCCTTCTGCCGGGGAATCTCCGTCCGCTCCAGCAGAGCCTGCGCGATCCCCAGAAGCTCCTTGGCCCGCTGGTACACCTCGACCGGCGACGTGCGGTTGTAGTCCCGGGCCAGAGCGACGACGTCGTCGTCGAGCTGGTCGAGGGTCATGTCGGGCACGTTGAGGGAGGCGGCATCGCTGGCGTGTGCAGCTGCGTCCCGAGCCGTCATAGCGAGTTCACTTTCATTGAGTGCGATGACCTGGCCGTGCGGTGGTGCCGACGGCGTCTCCGTCGGCGGGCTGAGCAGGCTTCGAACGGGATGGCCGAGCAGGTGCTCGAGGACCTGAGGAGCCGGTTGATTCGGAACTCCCCGTACGCGTCCGGAAGTCCATCGCCGGAAGGTCTGCTCTTCCACCGTGGCGGTCGACGGGGGCTTGCCGGATGCCGCTGAGACCTCGCGGGCAGCCTTCTCGTACTCGTCCCTGAACTGGTTGTACGTCCAGCCTCGTTCCCATACGAGAAGTTGGAGCAGTGTCCTGGCCTGCAACTTCATCGTCGTGGTTCCCTTCTGGCCCCCGTGAGCACGGCTGGGGCAGCGTGGCTGGCCCCACACCCACTATTGCCCAACTACGCGGCCTGAAAGTGATGTTGGGCGATGTGGTCGCCAAATGACATGTCGGTGATACCTGCGTCACCCGACCACTCATGAAGTGATAACCGCCGTGACATGGTGCGCCCGGTTCGACAGCGCAAATCTTGATCCCCCCACACCGGCCGACGTGGGTCCCGGACCTGATCCGGCAGTACCCGTCGGTCGCCGAGGGCTCAAGAGCAAGACGCTGAAGGAGCCACGATGATCCGAACCAAAGCTGTCGCCCCGGATGCCGCAGGCGCCGGGAACGCGGCCGTACTCGGCTTCGAGACGCACTTCCCGTCGGCCGCGTCGCAGGTGCGGAAGATGCGTCGGAAGACATCGGAGTGCGTACGCAGTTGGGGCTTGGGATCGCTGGAAGACAGCGTCACGCTCGCGGTCTCCGAACTCGTGACCAATGCCGTACTGCACGGCGGCGGAGGCACAGTTGGGCTCCGGGTTACGTGCTCGGGCGGCGAGCTCCGGATCGAGGTCACCGACGGAAACCCGGTTCCTGCCCGTGTGCGTTCAGCCTCGCCGAGCGAGGAGAGCGGCCGAGGGCTGTTCCTCGTGGCGGCGGTCGCCGACAAGTGTGGCGTCAGTCCTGACGGGCTGAGGACGTGGTGTGCCTTCCGGATTTCCGGGGGTGGCGCGTGACGACGGCTGTCGTACCTCGGGGCGCTCGCCCGGTAGTCACCGTCTTCACCGGAGATACGGCGACGGCGGAGCGGGTGCTGTCCGGCCTGCGGCGCTCGCTCGCGGCCGATGTCGTGAGCGACGAGCTGTACGAGGACCTGGAAACGGTCTTAGGCGAGCACGCCGTACGTCCTTCGCCAGACGACCGCGTGGCCATCACCGCGCGGCTTCGTACGGCCACCGGGCGGCTTGTGGACGTCGTGCCACGGCTCGTCTCGCCGAACTCCGACGAGGAGAACGCGGTGGTCGATCAGATGGCGTCCGCAGTGGTGCTGAGCGCGGAGCAGCCGGTGCGGGAGGCTGAGCACGGGTACCTGGTGCGCCTCGCGTGCGCGGTCCTCACGCTGCTCGACCACTTGGGAGAGGCGGCTGAGGTATGAGGCGCTCCTCCTTCACGAACGCCGGGGTGCGTCACTCGTCGCCCCGATGCGCTGTCGCCTGGTGCTGGCAGGACACGGCCCCGTATGCCGATCAGCGGGAGCCGAAGCGCACCAGCACCGGACGGTTCCAGCGCGCTCGTGTACTTCTGCACGCCGCGATCGCTGCGTTGAAGAAGCCATGGTTCGGTCGGCGGCCTCCCGCCGCCATGCACCGCCGGACCGACCTCGACGAGCTCGAGTTCGCGGCGCTCTGCGCCCAACTCACTTACAAGCGGACGGGGGTTGAACCACGGAAGTGAGCAGGCGGCTTCATGGACCTGTCCTTCCACCCCTACTGCCAGAGGTGCAGCCGCGAAGCCGCGATCACCCTGGGCGATCTCAAGCTGAGCACCGCCCGCCGGTTCACCGCCGCCCTGGAGTTCGGCACCTGACGGAGTTCTCCTCGGGCAAGCCGCCCGGCCCCGATGGCGGCTGCGGGCGCGGCCACTCACCACCCATCCAACTCACGCACTCGAGCAATGAGAGGCGCAACGCCATGCACACGTCGATCCACTTCACCTCCCCGCCGCGGCGCCGCCTCGGCTGCCTGGCCCTGATCCGGAACGCTGGCGGTGGCGTTCTATTGGTCGAGAAGAAGTACAAGAAGGACCAGGGCGACCCGTACCCGTGGGGCCTGCCGGGCGGCTGTGCCGAGGAGAACGAGGACCCGTTGGCCGCCGCCCGACGCGAGGTCGAGGAGGAGCTCGGGCTCGCCATTGAGCTCGGCGAGGTCCTGGCGGTCCACCACATGCCCCGCGAAGGAGACAGCGCCGAGGGCATCAACCTGGTCTTCCACGGCGGCACTGCCCCCGCAGGCGCGATCATCCGCCTCCCCGAGGAACTGAGTGGCTACGAGTTCGTGGCGCCGTCCGAACTCGCCCGGTACGCGGCCCCATACACCGTCTCCCGGATCAAAGCCGCCCTCGCCGCCATTCCCTTCAGCGGCGCGCAGTACCGCTCGGGTCACCCGACCGACGCGCACTGACCACCCGACCTGGGGCCTCCTTCCTGGCCGCGAGGACCGAGGCGCCACGTGCCTGTGCACGTGGGGCCCGTGCACTCCCTCCAGGAGGAGGTGGCGCCGTACGTCGGCGCCCCGGCCGCGCTCTGTGGGGGAGTAAGCGGCCGGCCCATTCCCCACCCTCCGTACCAAGGACACCTGCATGTACCTCATCGAGGGCCTGTTGGCCGTCGCGATCTACTACTGCATCGGCCACGGCTGGATGTCGTTCATCGGCAACACCCCGCGCCGAGCCCTGCGGCTCCTGCGCGAACAACTCCAGAAGCATCGCGGTCCCAATGCCCGGCCCACGGTGTTGGGGCAGATCTCCACGGTCCTGGTCTGGGCTGTGCTCGCCCCGCTGTTCTGGCCCCTCGACGTCATCAACTCCGCCCGTCAAGGGCAACTCCCCAAACCTTGAAGCGACTTGAAATCGACGAGGACCACCGTCATGTGCTCCCACAAACCTCGCTGCCCCACTGTCGACTCGTCCGACCGAGACGCCGCGATCCCTGTTGCCCCCTGCACGGGGCAGGGCTGGAGCCTGCTGTGCAACGGCGTCGTTCTCTTCGAGGACACCGGAGAGGTGCTGCCGAGCGGCGAGGTCATCGCCCCGCACCGCCCCGTTGGCGAGACCGGAGCACTGGCGTGAGGACCTTCAGTGTCACCGCGCTCGTCCGGAGCTTGAACAAGCCCGCCAAATCGGTGCACGTCCTGGTCCGCGCGAAGAACGTGGAGATCGCCAAGAACATGGCGCGGAACAAGATCCAGAAGGCGAACCCCTCAGCCAGCGTGGTCATCGGCCGAGTCCGCTGATGGCCGTGCGCCGTGCCGCAGGGCTGGTGAACGACACCAGAGCACGCGGCCGCCTTCCCGACTGCCCTCCCGTCGTCGCCGACAGGAGGGTGCACGACCCGGCAGCCGGGCCTGAAACGACGGCTCGGGTGCCGGACGAATACGCAGGGAGAGGGCCGCAGGTCCCTCTCGGTTCCCTTGGGCCTCTCCCCGCGTGACCTGAACGTCCTGGTCCGGCACTTCGCTGCCGGGCCGGGCGGCAACAACGCATTCGATCTCGACCAGAGGAGCCACATGAACACGAGCACGTCGATCGCGCCGAAGCCAGCTGACGCGGACGCGTTTGACCTGGACGTCAGCGTCATCGAGTCCGCCGCGACGGTCGCCACGGCCAGTGCGTCCGACGACAACTGCGGGTCCACCTGCGGCACGTCCTGCGTCAGCAAGGTCGCCTGACCGAGACCAACCACCGTTCCAACTGGGCCTGTTACGGGTGTGCCGCCACAGCCGCAGAAGCACCGGGGCTGCCCCGCAGGCTCCCGCGAAGAAGCAGAAGGAGAGCACGTGAACAACGACGACTTCGACCTGGACATCAGCGTCCTGGAGTCCAGCGACGGCGCCGCCACGCTGATCCAGCTCACCGACGACGGCTGCGGAAGCACCTGCTCCAGCCCGTGCGCCACCAACGTGGCCTGACCGACGCCCCAGCAGACGAACAGGAGGAGTAGCCGTGAACGTCACCCCGTTCGAGCGGTCGCCGCAGACCGCGGCCGCCGCTGTGCCTGCCGATCCGTTCGACCTGGACATCAGCGTCCTGGAGTCCGCAGACGGCTCCGCCGCGGTGATCAACCTGACGGACGACGGGTGCAGGCCCACCTGTAAGGGCTCCTGCGCCACCAACGTCGCCTGAACGCACAGCTCAACGGCGGCCCGCACAGCGACCACGCCTGTGCGGGCCGCCCACCCGGACAACCACGAGAAGCGGAGGGCGCATGACTTCCAGCAGCGAGACGCTGTACCGAGCCGCGGACACGGCCCTCGTCCGGGCCTCCCGCCACACGAACCTGCTCCTGCCGGCATGGCCGGGCGCCCTCACCAGCAGCTCGCCGGAACAGCTCACCGAGGGGCGGGCGTGGCTGCGCGAGGTCTGGTCGCAAGAGGAAGTCGCCGAGGCGATCGAGCACGCGAGCCCTTTGCTGGCACGACAGGTAGAGGCGTTGTGCTCGACCACCGCCCCGGATGCGCGACAGCTGCGTCGAGCACTGCTGTCGGTGACCCGATACGTCCTGCGGATGACCGGCCGCGCCACGCCCCACGGCCTGTTCGCCGGCGTTGCCGCTGCATCTTTCGAGCCCCAGCACGCTCAGGTCACGACCTGGGGCGAGCTGGACCACGCGGTCGTGCGGGCCGACGGCGCCTGGCTCGCCGACGTAATCAGCCGCCTCGAATCCTGCCCGGAACTGCTCTGGCGCCTGCCGGTTCTGGCCTCCACCACCGTGTTCGTACGCGGCGACCGCCTGGTCATCCCGTACCCGCCACGATCACGGCGTACGGACCCGAACCCGCCCACGGAGGTGTCGATCCGCTGCACCGGCCCCGTGCGGACCGCCCTCGACGCAGCCCGGGCCACACCCATCCGCGTCGCCAAACTCGCCGACCGCGTGGCAGCAGAATTCCCCAAGGCCGCCGAGGACCAAGTCCGCGGACTGCTCGCCACCTTGGTGGACAACGGCGCGCTCATCAGCAGCCTGTACGCGCCGTCCGGGGTCTTCGACGCCCTGGACCATCTCGTACGGCAGGTAGAGGAAGCCGGCGGCCACGAAGTACCGCAGGTGGCCGATCTCGTCGAGGACCTGCGAGCGGTCCGCGACGGCATGGAGCAGCACAACCAGGCCTTGACGGCGGCGGACGGCCGACGGCTGCGTAGGGCGCTGCGGGAGAAGATGACGACGCTCAGCGACGCCGTCGAGCAGCCGATCGCGGTCGACCTGCGAGTGGGCTGCCGCCTCGTGCTGCCGCAGACCGTGGCGTGGGAGGCGGAGCGGGCAGCGACCGCGCTGGCCCGCCTCAGTGCGATGCCGTTCGGCACGCCGGGGTGGAAGGACTTCCACAACCGCTTCTTCGAGCGGTACGGCATCGGCTCCCTCGTGCCGCTGCGCGACGTCGTCGACGCGGACACCGGGCTCGGCTTCCCCGCCGGGTACCTGGACGCGGAGCCGGAGCCCCGCGAGGCGCTCACCCAGCGCGAGCAGAAGCTCCTCGCTCTCGCCCAGGCCGCCGTGCTCGACGGGCGCGACGAAATCGAGCTCGACGAGGACCTGATCAACGACCTGGCCATTGGCGACCGGGACGCCGTACAGGTGCCGCCTCACCTCGAATTCGGCCTCCAGATCCAAGCCGCCTCCCTGGAAAGCCTCTTCGACGGGAACTTTGCCCTGACAGCCATCAGCCCGTCGCGCGGCATTGGCACCACGACCGGCCGCTTCCTCAACCTCCTTTACCCCAAGGACCGCGAGCGGGCGACCGCCGTTTTCGACGAGCTGCCGACGAACACACCCGGGGCGCTCCCCGCCCAGCTCTCGTTCTCGCCGCTCACCCGCGGCGACAGCCACGTCACCCGCACCCCCGAGCTGATGCCCGCCGTGATCAGCCTGGCCGAACACCGCACCCCAGACGCACACACCATCGCGCTGGACGACCTTGCGGTGGGATGCGACCGGCGCCGCCTGTACCTCGTCTCCCTCTCGCGCGGGCAGGTCGTCGAGCCGCAGTCCCTGCACGCCCTCAACCTGCGGTCCCACACTCCGCCGTTGGCGCGGTTCCTTGCCGAGATCAGCCGGTCCGCGGCGGCCGTGGTGACGCCGTTCCCGTGGGGCGCGGCCCTCAACCTGCCGTTCTTACCGCGTGTTCGGTACGGCCGGACGATCCTCTCCCCGGCCCGCTGGCGCCTCGACCGCGCCGACCTGCCTGGCCGGCAGGAACCGTGGGAGCAGTGGCACAAGGCCCTCGACGCGTGGCGCACCCGGCGCCGGGTGCCGAAACGGGTGGCGCTCACCGAGGGCGACCGGGTGCTGCCGCTCGACCTGACCGAGCCCGCCCACCTCGCCGTGCTGCGAGCCCACCTCGCCAACGACGACGCTGCGATCCTCACCGAAGTCGGCCCCGAGGGCGGCTGGTTGGGTGGGAGGGCCCACGAGATCGTCGTCCCCCTGACCGCCACGCGCACCCCGAAGTGGCCCACGGTGCCGCCCGTCACCGCCGATCGCGTCCTTGCCCGCGACCACGGCTATCTTCCCGGTGCCTCCCCGTGGCTGCTGGTCAAGCTGTACGGCCACGTGGAACGGCACCCTGAGATCCTCGCCCGCCACCTGCCCCGCCTGCTCACCCAGTGGGACGAGGAACCGGCCTGGTGGTACATGCGCTACCGCGACCCGCGCTGGCACCTGCGCCTGCGGATTGCCGTCCCGGAGCCCGCCGAGTTCGGGCCGACGGCGACCCGCGTCTCCGAGTGGGCCGCCGGCCTGCGCCGCGAAGGACTGCTGAGTGACGTCCAGTTCGCCACCTCGTATCCGGAGACCGGCCGCTGGGGCACGGGGGAGTCGATGCGGCTCGCCGAGGAGGTCTTCGCCGCCGACTCCCGCGCGCTGGCCGTTCAGTTCGCGCAGCCCCACCGCCCCCACCGCCAAGTCCTCGCCGCCGCGAACTTCATCTCGCTCGCCGCCGCTTTCACCGGCAGCACGGTTGCGGGCATCGACTGGCTGATCACCCACGGCCGCATCAAGGACCCGACGCCTCTCGACCGCGCCGTACTGAAAGAGGCCGTGCGCTTGGCCGACCCGAGCGACGACTTCGAGTCGCTCAGGAATGTCCCCGGCGGCGCCGCGATCAACGACGCGTGGGCCGAGCGAGACAAGGCCATCGCCCGCTACCGGGCACAGCTCGACGACACCGAAGCCCTGGTCCCCGACTTGGTCCTGGACTCGCTGCTGCACGGACACCACATCCGCGCCGCCGGCATCGACAAGGACGACGAACGCACCTGCATCCGGCTGGCCCGTGCCGCCGCGCTGGCCTGGAAGCACGGAGGAGCCAACCATGGACCTGCATGAGACCGCCGGGGCGGCAGCCGACGCGATCGCAGACCGCCTCGCCACCCCGGACGCCGTACGAGGACTGAAGCTCAAGCAGGGCTGGTGGCCGCAGTCCCTGGCTCACGGCGCCGTCGGCGTGGCCCTGCTCCACATCGAGCGCGCCCGCACCGGGCACGGGCCCTGGCAGCGCGCCCACGATTGGCTCGCCTGCGCCGCCGCCGAACCGGCCATCGGCGGCGCCGACAGCCACCTCTACTACGGGGCACCCGCGCTTGCCTTTGCCTTGCACGCCGCGGCCGACCGCCCCGGCCGTTACACGCGCGCCCTGCACACGCTCGACCAGAACGTCACGAAGGAGGTCCGCAAGCGCCTCGACCGCGCTCACGCCCGCATGGACCGGGGCGTGCTTCCCGCGCTCACCGAGTTCGACGCCATCCGCGGGCTCAGCGGCATGGGCGCCCTCCTGCTGAAGCGAGGCAAGCACACCGAACTGCTCCAGGACGTCTTGGAGTACGTCGTACGCCTGACGGAGCCCATCAAGAACAACGGCGAAGTCCTGCCCGGCTGGTGGAGCCACCTGGCGCCGTCCGGGAAGCCGTCCGCCGACTTCCCGGACGGGCACGCCAACAACGGCACAGCCCACGGCATCACCGGCCCCCTCGCCCTGCTCAGCCTCACCGCACGAGCGGGAGTCACGGTCATCGGCCACGGAGACGCCATCCGCCGGATCCTGACCTGGCTCGCCCGCTGGCAGCAGGACGGGCCGGCGGGCCCGTGGTGGCCGTACTGGATCACCCGCGAACAGCTGCGCTCCGGCACACCGGGCCCGGGCCCTTCCCGTCCGTCCTGGTGCTACGGAACCGCCGGAATCGCCCGCGCCCAGCACCTCGCCGCCCTCGCCCTCGGCGACACCCGGCTCCAACGCGGCGTCGAGGAAGCGCTCCTGTACGCCGTGACCGACCCGAACCAGCTCGGCCAAACCGCGGACGTCTCCCTCTGCCACGGCTTCGCCGGACTTGCCCACATCACCCGCACCATCGCGGCCGACGCCATCACCCCCGGGCTTACCGTCTGCGTGCCGCGTCTGCTCGCCCCGCTCATCGAGCCCGACCCGGACGAGCTTGCAGACTCCCTCCTGTACGACCCGGCCGGTGGAGATGTCGGCCTCCTTGAAGGGGCCGCAGGCACTGCGCTCGCCCTGCACGCCCACCGGAACGGCGGCGCCACGGTGTCCGGTTGGGACTCCTGCTTCCTGCTCAACTGACCATGAGGAGAAGGAACATGACGGCCGACGCATGGCCGCAACGCACCGTCCAATTCACCGACTGGAACGCGGCAGAAACCGTCGCCGCGGACCAGCTCCTGCCGCTGCTCACCCGACAGCGCAGCGACACCCAGTGGGCCTTCACCCGCAAACACCCGCGCTGGCGGATCCGGTTCCGGACGAGCGATCCGGACGTACTGCGTGACGTGGACGGCGCCCTCGACGAGCTGCTCCGCGAGGGCACGATTGCCGCCTGGACCCCGGGCCTCTACGAGCCCGAGACCACGGCCTTCGGCGGCCAGGCCGGCATGGACGTCGCGCACGAGCTGTTCCACCAGGACAGCCGACATGTCCTCGACCACGTCGCCCGCGCCCGGACAGCCGACCCAGGCACCTCCGACCTCGGCCGCCGCGAACTCGCAGTCCTGCTGCTCAGCACGGCCATGAGGGCCGCCGACCTGGACTGGTACGAGCAAGGCGACGTGTGGTCGAAGATCGCCGAACTCCGCGACACCGGGGACGCGACGGCACCCTCGCCGACGCGGCTCACCGATGCCGTACGTCGGCTGATGACCGTCGACGCCAGCGCCACCAGCCCCCTGGTCGCTCACGGCCGACTCGCACACCTCAAGTCCTGGATCGCCGCCTTCGAGCAGCTCGGCCAGCAGCTCGCCGAGCTCAACCACGGCGGCCGACTGGAGCGCGGACTACGGGCCGTGCTCGCCCACCACGCGATCTTCCACTTCAACCGTCTGGGCCTGCCCACGCAGGACCAGCGCACCCTGTCAGCACTCGCGAAAGAGGTAGTCATGGGAACGCACGAGCCCACCGCATCCGCCCCCGCCCAGGCGACGCCGGACACTACGGTCGGCCAGGTGAACAGCGACACCATCGAAGCCACCCCCGCCGACCGCCTCCGCGCCCAGCTCATCGACGATCTGGTCCAGGACGGATCCGTACGCACCGCCCGCGTCGAAGAGGCCATGCGCACGGTGCCGCGCCACCTCTTCGTGCCCAACGCCCCGCTGGAGAAGGCGTACGGCAACGCGCCCGTGAACACCAAGTACGACGACAGCGGGGCCTCGATCAGCTGCGCCTCTCAGCCCGACGTCGTCGGCGTCATGCTCGAACAGCTGGAGGTCGAGCCCGGCCAGCGCATCCTGGAACTGGGCGCCGGTACCGGCTTCAACGCCGGACTCCTCGGCCACCTCGTCGGCGCCGAGGGCCACGTCACCACTATCGACGTCGACGACGACATCGTGGAAGGCGCCCGCACCGGACTGAAGGCCGCAGGCATCAACAACGTCGACGTCATCCTCGGCGACGGAGCCGCCGGCCACGCCGAGAACGCACCGTACGACCGCATCGTGGCCACCGTCGGCGCCCACGGCGTCCCGCACGCCTGGCTCGACCAACTCGCCCCCGGCGGACGCCTGCTCACCCCGCTCCGCCTGCGCGGCAGCGTCAGCCGCTCGATCGCCTTCGAGCACCAGGACGGCGCCTGGCACAGCGTCGGCTCCGAGATGAACACCTTCATGCCGCTGCGACGCGGCATCGCCGACGACCCCCGCACCTTCGTGCCCCTCGCCCCGAACAACGCCGTCGTCCTCATCACCAACGGCGACCAGCAGACCGACATCAACGCCCTCACCGACGTCCTGCGCCAGCCGCGCACCGAACAGTGGACCGGCGTGACCTTCCGCGGCCCCGAGTCGCCCGAGTGGCTCGAACTGTGGCTCACCTGCACCCTGCCGAACGGCCTCAGCCGCATGCCCGCCAAGCCGGAAGCCCTCGACAGCGGCCTCCTCACCGCGCCGTACCCCAGCTCGACCGCGACCTTCGAAGGCGGCACCCTCACCTACCTCACCCGCCGCCGCGCCACCGAGACCGCCCCGGACGGCGCGACGCTCTTCGAATTCGGCGTCATCGGCCATGGCCCGAATGCCGCGTCGCTCGCCGACCGAGTCACCGAGGCGGTCCGCACCTGGGACAGCGAATTCCGCGGCCGGGACGTCAAGTTCGAAATCCAGTCCCTCGACACCGCACAGCCCGCCCCGAAGCCCGGCCGCTTCGCCTTCGACAACGCCCTCAACCGCATCGTCATCGAGTGGCAGTGACATGGAAGTCGACCAGATAGCCCGTCGCTTCCCGCTGGTCGCCCGTCCACGCCCTGCATGCCGTCCGCTCGCCGAGCGGGTCCAGGAGATCACCGACCTGGCCCGCTCGGCGGAGCGGGACGCCAACCTCCAACCCGCCGCCGTCGCACAGAACTTGGCGGCGCTCATCGCCAGCGACTGCGGATTACCCGACCTGGCCCGCACCCTGTGCTGGCGCCACGCCGAGCTCTACCTGCACGCAGGACGACCCCTGAGCCTCCAGGAAGCCCGCTACGGCCTCGAACCCCTGGTCAACCTCGCCCGCCTCCACATCCGAAACGGAGCTGGCGAAGCCGCGTACGAGCTGCTCGACCACCTGAACACGGCCGTACGAGAGCGCGGGGGAACGATCATCGACGACCGCACCCTGTCCTTCCAGAACCTCACCGCCACCGAGGAAGACCACCACAAGCTCTGCCAGTGGCTCTGGGCAGTCCTCCTCGGCGACGGAACCCGCGCACTCGTGGCAGCGGGACACTGGGAGCGCGCTCTCAGGCACGTCGAGCACCACAAGGGCATCGGGAACCGCCTCCTCGACGGGCGCCAAGTTCAAGTCGTAGCCCGCTGTCTCGGTGGAGAGCTGACATCCGCGATGTCAGTCCTTGCGAGCAGCACGCTGTCTGCTGACTGGGAGCGCGCCGTTGCAGCGAGCCTCTCGGCGCTGTGCCTCACGAAAGCCGGCATAAGGCGCACTGACCTCCCCTCGGACCTGGCCCAGAACTTCCTGAAGCTGGAACTCGGCCCAGAACTGGTCCTCTTCGGCGCGCGGTTGGGGCTCGTCGTGTGGGACCTGTGCGAAACCGACAGAACCGCGGCAAGGCACGCCGTGTGCGATCGGTTGCTGTACCTGGCCGAGAAGTTCCAAGACGGCTACGCCGCACGTGAATTGCTCGGCCACGCAGGTACCCAACACCGAATGAGCCCAGGCCAGCGGGAGGCGTTTAACCACGCGGTCATCGCCGCCGGACTCCAGCAACACCAGATCCCAGACGAACTCGAGTACGCCCTCCAATCGGCAGCCGAAACCTGCGCGGCAGTGACGCGGCAGCTGGTGGCGAAATCGCCGAAGCGTGGTCGTGTGCGGATATGAGATCTGCCGGTGCCGAACGAGGGCCGAACCTCTCATAGACGACCTTCAGCCAAACCCCTGGGCCTGTGGCTTCGCAGAGGTGTTGATGCCTGACGGGTAAATACCCATCCTTTATGGGGAGTTGGTGAGCTGTGCGCGCTTGCCGAGCTCGCCAATTGCGCCAAGTCGTTCGGGAGTAGGCCGGAACCCTCCCTTACCGATTTGTGTACTTGCCCCAGATCCCCGACGACTCGTGTGACGAGTTTCCCTTCGCGGGCTCCTTCGAAGGTGGAACGGACGGGGCCCAGTGCGCGGACATCGTCCCGCTTTTCGAGAACGGCCAGTGGAGGATCTACGAGGCCCGTGTCGACAAGCCCGTCACCTTCACGGAGCCCTGCGTCCGCGCCCATGTCCCTGAAGGCGCCAACTTTTCCGCCGGTGGCAAGTACGGGGCGTTCGTGAAGGACCAGCGTGTCCTGGACACCGAGAAGTACGGTGTGAGCGTGAGCTCCTGACGGAACGCCGCACGCGAGCATGGCGGGGCCCTCAGTAGGGCCCCGCTTCTCACTCCTAAGGAGATTCAGGTGGAGAGTGGACCGTGGTCGTGGGCCCAGGACTCGCGGGTCGCCATGTGGTGCCTGACCTTCACCCGCGGCGTCACCCCGCAAGAGGTCCTGGCTCGCTATGGAGCAGACCCCGAAGCCGGCCGGCTCCTCGACCGCCGACAGGCCGCCGCTCTCGGCCACACCAGCCCGTACGACACGTCCGTACTCCGCGCGGGACCATGCGGCGATTGGTCGTTCTGCTTCGAGGAGGACGGGACCATGGGCTCCATGTCCGGCTCTCTGGCAGCGTTGTCCAAGGGCACGGAAACGGTGAGCCTTCTGCGCGGCGCCGACGGCATGAACGTCTTCGCTCACTGGCGGGACGGATCGCGCGCGGAACGCTTCGAGCCGGCGCACACCCGGCCCGAGCCGCCACACCCCTGGTGGGACGCCGTGCAAGAGCAGCTGGACGCATCCCGTGAACCGAGCCTCAGCCTGATCCCCGTACTGGAGGCCGTCGCGCACCACGTTCAAGGTGAACTCGACACGGACACCCTCAACGGGCCCCTACTCACCGTGCTCCTTGACGAGAGCCAACGCACTCCCGACCCGTCGGCGCCCGGGTCGCCTCGGACGACTTGCCAGCCGGTAGGACGTGTGCTCGGTGGGGCGCTGCCGGGAGGGCTCAGTGGATCTACTCAGGGACGTGCGCTCGGCGTGTCGGCCACCCCAACGACCCACAGCATTCAACCCGTTGAGCCTGAGCCACCTAGGCGACGAGGGACTCCACCGAAGTAGCGCAAGGCTTCGGTGTGAGTGAGGCCAAGGCGTGCTGATCCAAGTGCGCCACCGGGCGCACGACATGTGCCGCGAGGTGGACAGCACCATCACATAGTCGATCTGGGCCTCCGAGCCCGGCTAATGCGAGCAGAGTCGGAAGGTGCTCCAGACGTCCAGAGGAACCGGCCCAGCGTGTTACGTGCGCACCAACACGACAACTCGGAGGCTCGGATCGCTGAGCGGCGCGAAGGCGACGATCCGAACTTCGACCTCTTCGTCGTTGTGGACGGGAAGTCGGAATCGTCGGACGTCGCCGTCCGGGTGAGCTCTCGTCTGCAGAGTTCCCCACAATTCCTGGGCCTGGTCGTTGCCCGCGAGGATTTCATCTCGTAGGTCCGCCAACTCGGCTGCGTCTGGGTGCGTGGCAATGGCGTACCGGATCTGCGCGAGGAAGGGAAGTGCCCAATCCTTGTGCCAGTTGACGAGCTGCTCTCGTGCTTCCGGGTACAGAAAGGCGAACCGCATCAGGTTCCGCTCGTACGGGAGCCATGGGAACCAGTCCAGTTGGGGCTCGTTGTAGGCGACGATGTCCCAGCGCAGGTTCGAGACGTACGCGGGATGAGGGGCAAGGTCATCCAGGATCACCTGTAGGTGATCCTCCACCTCCAGATTCAAACCGGCACTGACCGGGGGAGGGGTGTGCCCCAGCGCCATTTGGTACAGCGTGACGCGTTCGGATTCGTTGAGCCTCAAGGTCATGGCCAGGCGCTGCACGAACTGCTCCGATACAGGGCGGGGACTTCCGCCTTCCAATTGCCGGTACCAGGAACTGGCTACGCCTGTTAGGGTCGCCACTTCGTCCTGGGTTAATCCGTCTTTCAACCGTCTGCGGGTCGAATCGATTCCGGCGACGCGGCGGTGATCGAGCCGTTCGCGCCAGTGACGTAGAAGCGGAGCCAGCTCGGGAGAAACTGCGTGGCCTGGCATATGGACTGCGTCACCCGCCCTTTGCTTTATGGCTGCCGTGTGACCTGCTGGATTGGGTCAGATGTCCAATCATCTACGCCTCCGGCATATGCGCAGCGCGACATTCCGAGCACTGAATGCCTATCTCGGTATTCGAGAGTGAAAGTAGCGCCACTACTGGTGGCGCAAGTGGCTGTGCACGATTACTCAGGCAACAGAGCTTGAGTAAGGGAGCTGACCGGCCATGACCTTGCGGTGGCGTACAGCCAGAGCCGATTCGCTGCAGAGGCCGTTCGAGGGTCAGGAATCCGGGAGCCGTGCGCTGCAGGTACCTCCCGGCATTCGCCAATCACGCGGTGAAGGTCGCGCCAAGGGACGGGATCTGGAACGCCGGATTCGGAGGTTGCTGAGATCGCTCGACGTGCATCCGCCCTTGAGCGTGCCGGACCTCTGTACCGCCCTCGCTCGCCGGCGGGGTCGGCGGATCGAGCTGCGGGCCTTCCCGCTGAAGAGCGGTGGACCGCTCGGCGCGTGGTTGGAGACGCCGAACGCCGACGTGATCGTCTTCCAGAAGGAGACGCCCCCGCACCACCAGGACCACATCGTCCTGCACGAGCTCGGCCACATGCTCGCCGACCACCCGGGACCGCCCGGCACTGATGTGTGGGAGTCCTTGCTCCCCGGGCTCAAGTCGGACGCGATCCGGCGGGCCCTCCTGCGGTGTTCGTACGACACGGAGGAGGAGCAGGAAGCCGAGCTCGTAGCGACGATCGTGGGGGAGTGGGCCTCGATCCTCGACCACGTCACGCCCACGCGGCAGAGCGACGATCCAGCAGTCCGTCGCGTACAGGCCGCGCTCGGTGATCACCAGGGATGGCTGTAAATGGCGATCGTCTTCCTCGCCGGGCTCGTCCTGGCGATCGTCTGGAAGCTCTACCAACTGGCCAAGGCCCCGCACGACCGCTGCCTGCGCTCGGTGGTGCTCTGCCTGACCTGCGCCGCCCTCTCGTACCCGCTCGCGATGCCCGGCGGGGCGGACGGATTCGAGACAGTGGCCGGACACGGTGCAGCCAAACTCGTGCAGAACCTCCTGCTGATTGCCACCGTGTATTTCCTCATGTGCTTCTACCTGTACGCGTCCGCAGACGAGCGCGGTGCCCGGCGCCGAGCCCGCATCGAGGCGCTCGTCGCCGCCTCGGTGGCCCTGGGCGTCACCTGTACCGTCGCGACGGTCCCGCACCACGCGCTGGTCGGGAGCTTCTCCAGCACGGACATGACGGTTCCGCAGGCCGCGACTTTCTACCTGGTGGTCGGCCTGTACCTGATGTACGCACTGGCCGCCGCTGCGTATTGGACGCGCCGCTACGCCCGGCTATCGGCCAAGCCGCACTCGACCGGGCTCTGGACGGCGGGCATCGGGATGTTCGGGATGGCTCTCGCCTGCGCAGTCCGGGCCGTGATCGTCGTAATCCGGTGGACGGGCAACGCCGTTCACGCTCCCGTGATGGCAGCCGCCGGTGCGGTCTTGGTCGTCTCGACGCTGCTCTTCGTCTTCGGGATCACGTATCCGGGGATGCGTACGCGGGTCTCGCTGTGCCGACTGTGGTTCCGGCGCCGTCGTGAGTACGCGCGACTTGAGCCGCTGTGGCGGCTGATGGCCGAGGCGGCGCCTCATGCCGTGCTGAGGGCCAACTCCACATCTGCGTGGGAGCGTTGGCGGGCCCGCGGCATTCACCGCCGACACCACCGCAGAATCGTCGAGTGCCGGGATGGGCTCGTAGAGATCGGCCCCTACCTGGATGCGGAGTCGCTCCGGGATGCCCCCGCGCCTTGGGCCGCTGAACGGCTGCGCGAGGCCGTGCGTGCGCACCTCGGGGGTGCTGACCAGCCCGCACCGACGCGGCCCCTGGCCGTAATCCCCCGCCAACGCAGCCGAGAGGACGACATCCAGGAACTCCTCGCCCTGTCCGACGCCCTGCGGTCCGCCAACTGACCCCGTCCACAAGCGAAAGGGAGCCGCCACCCATGCTCATCACCGCCGCCCACGTCCTGGCCGGAGCCGATCGGCACGTCATCGCCGACGGAGCTGTCCTCGTACGAGAAGGATCGATCGCCTGCGTCGGCCCGCGTGAGGAGGTCGAGCGCCACGCCCGCCCCGACGAGCCGAGGCTCGCGTACCCCGCCGGCACCGTCCTGCCCGGCCTGATCGACGCCCACGTACACCTCTGCTTCGACGGGGGAGCAGACCCGGTCGCCACGCTCCAAGAGCAGGACGACGAGGCGCTGTTCACGGAAATGAAGGCGCGCGCGGAGCAGCTGCTCGGCATCGGCGTCACCACCGCCCGAGACCTCGGTGATCGCAACGGGCTCGCCCTGCGACTGGCCCAGGCCGTCGCCGAGGGCCAAGTCGCCGGCCCGCGCATTGTGTCGGCCGCAACGCCCGTGACGCCGCCCGGTGGGCACTGCTGGTTCCTCGGCGGAGAGGTCAGCGGCGTGGAGGAAGTGCGACGGCTGGTCCAGCACAACATCGAGGCTGGCGCCAAGGTCATCAAGGTGATGGAGACCGGCGGCGGACTGACCAAGGGCGGAGCGAAGAGTTGGGAATCCCAGTTCTCCAACGAGGAGTTGGCCGCGCTGGTCGATGAAGCGCACCATGCCGGCCTTCCGGTCGCCGCGCACGCGCACGGTGTCGACGGCATCACCGCCGCGGTCGAGGCGGGCGTCGACACGGTCGAGCACTGCACCTGGATGACCGAGGACGGATTCGACGTACGCGAGGACGTGCTCGCCCAGATCATCGAGAAGGGGATCTTCGTCTGCCCCGCGGTGAGCCCGCACTGGCCGATGCTCCCGAAGTTCTTCGGTGCCGAGCGCGCCGAGGCCATGTTCGGCGCCGTCCGACGGATGGCTGAGGCGGGGGCCCGCCTGATCGCGGGTACGGACGCGGGCGTGCAGCGCGCCGGATTCGACGGCCTTCCCGCCAGCCTCACCTTCTACGAGCACATCGGCCTGCCGAACGACCGCATCCTCGCCATGGCCACCACCGAAGCCGCCCACGCGCTGGGCCTCGGCGAGCAGACGGGGCAGCTCACTCCTGGCTACAGCGCCGACCTGCTCGTCGTCGACGGCGACCCGCTCGCCGACCTCGGTGCTCTGAAGGCGGTCGAAACCGTCATCGCGGTCGGCCGTCACTACGAGTTCGGCGCCAGCGCGTAACCCAGACCTAAGAGTTGGTCAGTGCCCGGGGCCGTCGGTCCCGGGCTTTTCTCTGTCCGCCATCTCCTCGACCACCTGGTTCAGGAAGGCGAGCAGGTCGTCCGACATGCCCTCGGGCCCGAGACCGCGGGTCGTGACGCGTCCAACTGCCCCTGTGCGTACGGCAGCCAGGAGGCGCAGTCCCTCGACGACCTGACGGGCGACCGTGTCGTCGGTCTGGAAGTACAGTGGGGAGACTCCGAAGAGCTCCGCCAGGCCCTCGGCCACGACGGTCGGCAGCTCTTCGTCGTCCCCGGTGCGCAGGGCCCGCACGCCGTCCTCCGTGATGACCGGCGTGCCCGCGTGCCCGTTCACGGCTTCGGCGATCTCGGCGTCCGTCGGGGGCTGCTGCGTGCCGGGGTAGGAGTGCTCGAGCAGGTACGTGATCTTCTCGGCCACGGTGCGAGGCATCGCCACCGTGTTCGCCGGGGCCGGCACGTCGTTGCCGAACGATCTCTCCTGCGCGGCGAGCAACTCGTCCACGGTCACGCCGTACGCCTTCGCCAGAGGCTCCTGGAACTTCTCGCTCAGCCGGCGCTTGCCCCGCTCGGCGTTGGCGACCGGCCCCGAGCTCTTCGTGCCGATCAGCTCGCGGGTCTGGTACTGGCTGTACCCGGCGTCGCAGCGCAGGTCCGCGAGGTCCGGCAGATCGCCCGGCTCGCGCGGGAAGAGGTCGTCGAGGGCCAGGCCGAAGACCTTCGCCAGCACCGGCAGCTTCTCGCCGTCGGGCCTCGACGAGCCGAGTTCCCAGCTCGCCACCGTGGTGTCGCCGACGCCGACCGCCTCGCCCAGGTCGCTCTGGGTGAGGTTCCGGGCGCGGCGCAGCGCGCGCACCCGGTCACGGTCGAACTGGCGAGGGGCCATCCGGAGGCTCTCCCGAAGCTGGTTGTCGAAACTGCGGAAACTTCATCATATTGATTCGATGGTCAAACCGGGATAGGTTCAGTTTGGCGAATCAAGGTGTTCAACGTACACCCTTCGCCGCCCTTCTGCCCATGTCGGGTCCGACCGCGCACCACGCGCGGCAGCGCCCGACCTGAGCGGAACGGGCTCTGGTCGCGCGCCTGGCGAAACGGCTCCACGGAGGCCGGACATGCCGGGCCGATGCCGGAGCGGATCAGCATCGCCGTACGGCTGGAACGCTGCAGGCGGTGTGCATATGGTCCTGGTCCCTCGGCGAACGGCGCCGAGGCGGACCAACACGGAGGGGATCAGCAGGAGTTACCCAGACGCCGAGATGGCGCCCCGTACGGACGGGGAAATGAAACCGGCGCCCAGAAGTTCGCACCTTCCGGACGCCGAAGCCGCCAGCCCCTCAGCAGAGGAGCGACGGATTCATAACTGGAGCGGACCGGCTGACCTTTTCGACGAGAGCGGCCGATCTCTCCACCTACGAGTGAGGAATTCTCGCATGCCCGAGCACAGCCCAGGAAGGGTGCTCAACCAGATCGAGCCCAGCCGAACATCCGCGGGAGGGCTCTGACCATGGCCCGCATCCGCACCATCAAGCCGGAGGCCTTCGCCTCGGAGTCCCTGGCCGCCGTCTCCCTCAGCGCCGAGCGCACCTTCTTCGGCCTCCTCACCCAGGTCGACGACCGCGGACGTATCCGCGACCAGCCCGCCGTGATCGCCGGCGTGCTGTGGTCGCTGCGACCGGAGCACGGCCCCATGGGCGTTGAGGACGACCTCATCCAGCTTGCCGCCGAGGATCTGATCTGCCGCTACACCGGGGACGACGGCAAGGCGTACCTCCACGTCGTCACCTGGTCCCAGCACCAGCGGATCAACCGCCCCAGTGGCGTGCGTACTCCTGGCTGCCCTCGCCATGATGCACCCCGAGCGGAGCCGGCATCAGCCACGACCACGGCTCACGCACGACTCACTGAGCCCTCCATGAGGACTCCCGGAGCGCGCACTCCGGACTCACGGAACATGGCGGACGCACGCCCGCTGGATCGCGAACCCGCAGGTCAACTGCCCTTCCCTGGGGGCTCAGTAAGGACTCACGACACCCTCACGGAGCCGTCCGTGAGCCCTCACGCTCCGGATCTAGGACCTAGGAACCTGGATCCTGGAACTACTTCCCCTACGGGGGACGCAAGCGTCCCCGCACAGCCGACCACCTCGGCTCAGAAGCTCATCGCCGAGTACGCCGCCGCCTGCGCCCACCGACCGCCCCGCGACGTGCTCGGCCACCTCGGCCGCGAGACCGCCAAGCTCCTCACCGAGGGCGTCGACCCCGACCACATCCGCGCCGGACTCACCCGGCACCGGGCGAAAGGCCTGCATCCCAGCACCCTGCCGAGTCTGGTCCACGAGGCGATGAACGCCGCACCCGCGGGTTTTGCTCGGCCGGGATCGACACCTAACCTCGCCGCCCATCGCCCCTGGGCCAACCCCGCCAATCCTGCCGCCGCCTACGCCGAGGAGCTGTGATGCGCGACCACGACGCACAGCCGCTCGGTGGCATCGCCCGGCGCCTGGCCAACATCCTCCACGCCAAGGGCATCGACCCCGTCGACGTACCGACCGATCAACTGGAGCCGGTCCCCGCCCTCCAGGCCGCCGACGGCCGGATCCCTGCCCGCTACCGCGAAGCCCTCGCCGACCACCCCGCCGTCACCGCATGGGTCCGAGACGTCGCCCAGGCCGGACGCCCCGGCCCCGGCGGCGTCCCCGGCATCGCGCAGGGCCGCTCGCTGCTGATCGCCGGCACCACCGGCACCGGCAAGACCCACCAGGCGTACGGCGCGATCCGCTCGCTCCTCGCCGAAGGCGTACGGCTGCGCTGGAAGGCGGTCACGGCCGCCGACCTGTACGCCGAGCTCCGTCCGCGGCCCGGCCACGACGGCGAGCGCGAATTCATGGAACTCGCCCGCTGCCCGCTCCTGTTCATCGACGACCTTGGCGCCGCGAAGACCAGCGAGTGGACCGAGGAGATCACGATGCGGCTGATCAACCGCCGCTACAACGAGATGCTCCCCACCCTCCTCACCACCAACCTCGGCATGGCCGACCTGAGAGCCCACATCGGAGACCGCGTCGCCTCCCGGCTCACCGAGATGACCGACAAGGTCATCCTCGACGGCCCCGACCGCAGACGAGCCCTGGCCGCCGAGCGTCTCCACGCCGCAGCCACTCGCTGAACCGCCTCGCGAACGTCGCCGGTTCGCGCCTTCACCGCACCAACTCCGGGCCCAGCCCTGCCTCCAGCCGCCCGGAGCCCGAACGGAGACCGCCCTCATGCACCACACCATCGAGCCCCGCCGGCACCGCCTCCTCGGTGACCAGTCCTGGCACGCCCACGCCGCCTGCCGCCCGGCGGACGACCACGAGGTCGACCTCGACCTGTTCTTCCCGGAGCCCGACGAGATGGACCGCATCCACCGGGCGAAGTCGCTCTGCGCCGCGTGCCCCGTACGCCGTACCTGCCTCGACGCCGCACTCGAGAACAACGACCGCGAAGGCATCCGAGGCGGCATGACCGAAGAGGAACGCGAGCCTCTGCACAGCAAGTTGGACACCCGTCACGACGACGGCCGGGTCGAAGCCACGCTCGCCGGACGCGACATCCACCTCACCCACAGCGAACGCCGCGCCGTCGTACGCGCCGCCTACGAGGCCGAGGTCTCCACCGAGCGACTCGCCTGGCTCCTCAAGATCACCGAGGAGCACGCCAACAAGCTCTACCGCCGCACACGACGCGAACTCCGCAACGCCACCGTCGCCGCACCCCAACCCGACGGCAGCACGGTCGACCAGGACGACCTCGGAGCGGCCGCGTGACCGACCCCTCCACCACCACCGCGAGCATCACCAACTGGGACCGCGCCGCGATCGTCGCCCTCGGCGCCGCCGGCTGCGCCCTCTCGTACGACGCACTGCAGCAGATGGCCACCGCCATCCACATCCGCGGCATCCTGACCTTCGTCTTCCCGCTCGTCATCGACGGCTTCATCGCGTACGGAGTCCGAGGGCTGCTGGTCCTGCGTACAGCACCGCTCGGCTCCCGCTGCTACGTCTGGTTCCTCTTCGGTACCGCGACGGTCGCCAGCATCTGGGCCAACGCGCTCCACGCCGTACGCCTCAACCAGCAGCAGGCCGAAGGTGCCGGGCTCCGGCTCGGCGACTTCACGGTCGGCATCTTGTCGACCCTGGCCCCGCTCGCCTTGGCGGGCGCCGTCCACCTCTACATCCTCATCGCCCGGAGGGTGACCGAAGAGGCAGGTGCCGAGACCCCGGAGACGCTGCACCTCGACCGTCCGGGGAGCGACGAGCCTTCGAACACGGCGGAGTTCAGTACGTCCGAGGCGATGCTCGGTCAGCCGCACGCCACAGAGCTGGAGCCAGCGCACCGGGCTGCTGACCGGAGCGGACAACCGGACGCGAGACCTCACCAGATGACCCGCCCGCAGTCGGCGAGGTCACCACTGACCGAGCCGGAGGCCCGTGACCGCAAGGCCGGCCAGGTCACCGACGAGGACCTCCTCGCCATCGCCCGCCCCGCGGTCACCCAGGCCGGACGCCTGACCCGGAAGGTCGTCGCAGACGCCATCCGCAGCCACAACCACGGCCTGGGCAACGCCCGGCTGACCGAGCTAATGCGCCTGCTCCGCGAGGAGTCCGGTCAACCGGACGAGGAGCTTGTCGGCTGACCGATCGCTCGAGGACGGCGGGTGTCCGGTGAGAACGGCCACCGGACACCCGCCCTGCACAAGCCCCTTCGTACGCACTGGAGCAGCCCTATGCGGACAACGCCACCCACCCACGCCGAAGCCGACGCGTGGATCACCGTCCTCACCAAGTACGGCCACCTCCACACCGCCGAACGCGCCCTCGACGGAGCCTGGACCGTGACGCGCACCCCCACGAGCACGCCCCACACGCTCCACGACCCCACCCTCGTACTCGACTTCGTCGCCGACGTCCTGCACGACGTACGCAACTCTGCGCCCGGAACGTGTTGATGAAGCAACACGAGCCTGTACGTGCACCCCTGAATGACGACGACGGTGGTGACCCGGCACGAGGCCGAGCAAGCTATACCTTCCGTGACACTTCCGCAGCCACGGGCGGCGGAAGTGTCACGGAAGGGCATGCCCCCGCCCCAGGGGAGGCGGGGGAGGCCTGGCACCAGGGGGCGCCGGGCTCTGCAGCAGCGACCGAGGGCGGACCGCAGCTAGGAGGAACAGCAGAAGCATCCGCCGCCACGCGACGCCCCCGCCCACGCTTGCGCCAGAGCGTGCCCCGAGACCAGTTCCGCAGTCTCCGCCTGACGCGCGATGAACTCGCGCTCGTGCAGCAGGCGGCAGCGGCCGCTGGCCTGAAAATCTCCGGGTTCATCGCGGATGCTGCGGTCGCGGTCGCGCGGACCCAAGGCCAAGGCACCCTGCGGGCAGGGCTGTTGGATCAGCGCGGTCAGGTCGAGGAGCTGATGGAAGCAAGCGCCCAGCTGGCCCGTGTCGGCAACAACCTCAACCAGATCGCCCGGGTCTTGAACTCGGGCGGTCACGTCGGCTACGTCGAGGAAGCGATGGCCCGCGTACTCCGCGCGGTCGCTCGCGTCGAGGTCGCGGCCACCGAACTCGCCAAGCGCTGACCGATGGTGCCTGACATCTCCACCGGCAGCCGTACGTACGGGCTCCTGGCCTACCTCTACGGTCCGGGACGCCGCGACGAGCATGTTGACCCGCACATCGTCGCCGCCTGGATGCCGCACCTCGCGCCTGACCCTGGCCGGGACCCGGGCGCGACGCTCAAGCAGCTCGCCGACCGACTCGACCTGCCGGTCCTGGCCGTGCCGAAGAACCGGCGCCCTGCCCGACACGTATGGCACTGCCCAGTCCGAACCGCCCCAGGCGACCGACGCCTCACCGACGCCGAGTGGGCCGATGTCGCCCGCCGTATCGTCCACGCGACCGGGATCGCTGAGGAAGGCGACGACAAGGCGTGCCGCTGGATCGCGGTTCGCCACGCCGACGACCACATCCACATCGTCGCCACACTCAAGCGTGAGGACGGACGCAGCCCACGCCGCCACCAGGACGCTCTCCGCGCGCAGGCTGAATGCCGAAAACTGGAAGCCGAGTTGGGGCTGCAGATTCTCAACGAAGGCGACCGAACCGCAGCGCAACGCCCCACCAGCGCCGAACGCTCCAAGGCCGAGCGCGCGGGCCGCAACGAACCCCCGCGTGAGACCCTCCGCGAGCGTGTTCGCCAAGCGGTCGCCGGCGCTGCCGACGAGGAGGAGTTCTTTCGCCGCCTCACGGAGGCTGGCCTGCGCGTCGACAAGCGCATCGCGCCGTCGGGCGACGTCCTCGGCTACAAGGTCGCCCTGCCCGGCGACCGCAACCGCCACGCCGACCCCATCTGGTTCTCCGGCTCACGCCTCGCACCGGACTTGTCCCTCCCGAGGCTCCGCGAACGCCTCGCTCGCGGAGCCATCGACGACGCACCGGCTCCCATGTCGGATTCCTCGCAGAGGTCGAGCCGCCCTGCGCAAGCACGCCGAGTGGCAACTGCAGCAGCGGAGGAGGCGCTCGTAGCTCTCGACCGGGATGACGACGAAGCCGCTGCGTCACAACTCAGTGCGACCGGCGAACTTCTCGACGCGGTCGTCCAGACCTCCCCCGGGGCGGCTCGCCCCGATCTCACAGAAGCCGCCCGTGCCTTCGAGCGCGCCACGCGTTCTCCCGTACGGGCAGAGCACGCGAACGCCCGCGCATTGCGAGCCGCTGCACGCGGCATCGTCCGTGCCGGAGACGCCCTGGGCAAAGGCGAAGACGGCGGTACCACCGCCATGCTCCTCTCCACCATTGTCCTCGTCACCATGGCCGCAATCCGCTGGCACGCGGCACGGGGCCACGCCCAACAAGCCGCCGCCGCGCAGCAGGCCGCCGAACATCTGCGGAGCGCTTATGGGGCAGTTGCTGCCGTACCGATGCGAGTCATGGGCGAGCAGGGTCGCCGCATCCCAACTCCAATACGGGAGCGGTACGTTCGAACCGTGCTGCAGGTCCTGCCCAACAAGGCAGATCACGTCCTGCATGCACCGAACTGGAACGCCCTGGCTGCAACGCTCGCCGAGGCGGAGGAGGACGGCCACGACCCTGAGGCACTGCTCAGGAAGGTCGTCGCCTGGCGTGAGCTAGACACGGCGGACCGCGTCGCCGACGTTCTGATCTGGCGCCTGCGGCGAGCCGGAGATATGGCCGCAGCTCCGAATCCATCTCGAACGCGATCCACCGGTCGTACGCGGGATGTTCAAGGACGTCCTCCCCCTCCGGTAGCAGCCGAGGCACAGCCGCACCATCCCCGTGGCCTGCGACGGCGTGGCCCACGGCGTTGAGCGGCAACTCAAACGGCTGGACCTACCGGGCGTTTGCCTGTTATCGCTGGTGAGGACGGAGAATGGAGTGGATGCGGATGCTCAGCGGGGAACTCAAGATTCAAAGATCACTCCCGGACACAACGGCGCCAGATGAGGACCCCCTACTGCGTCTCCAGCGCGAGACTCACCTCGGCGACGGCGCTGCCCGACTCCGCTTCACGACGCACCCCGAGGAAATCCGCATCACGGGCATGCTCGTCATGTGCCCCAGCTGCGGAGCGCGCCGCGACTGGATGGTCATCTGCGACGGCAACGAGATCAGCATCCGCTGCCGCTGCGCCCACCAATGGAGCGAACGTGAGCTGACCCGCGCCGACTATGAGGCCATGATCGACGTGGTTGGCGGACGCGACCACCCGAGCCTGGAAGCCGGCGCCCAGGCGACGGGCTACGACGGCACGCTGGCCGGAACCTACTTCAGCGAGCCCAACCGCCGCTAGGTATGTCTCTGATCATCCGATCGTTGGGCTGGTCGTAAGGGATGGGGAGAATTCTGGTGCTGCGTGGGCGATGATCGCGCCGTTGTTGCCGCCGCCGGGCCTGGCTCGGGATCGGTGGCGTGATCACCGCCAGGTGCTGGAGGGATTCGTGTTCAAGTTCCGGGCCGGGTGCCCTGGCGGGTCCTGCCCGAGCGATTCGGCCGGTGGTAGACCATGCACGGCTAGGAGCGCAATTAGCCGCGATGTCGTTGCGGTTCTACGACGGCGTCCGAGGATTGGGCAGCGTCCTGGGAACGCCTCCCAATGCCTACCGGCAGACGTGCCTCATCGCCCTGTACGGCGAGCGCATGTCAGCTGAGGATCGGCAGATCGATGCGAATAAGGCATTCCCGCCGTACATCAAGGATGCCGCGGACCGGCTGCAGTCCTGGCCGCGACGGTGTCGGTTGCTACAGCCTGCCGCAAGACAGCGATGCCGTTCCTTCAGGACGCCGCGCTCGCCCTGAGGAACCGTACGGTTGGACTACGGGCCCGATCGCCGAGCTTGGGAGACATCACTGCGAAGCACGTCCGCGACGTGAAGAAGGCGGCGAAGCGTCGCCGCGGCCACTAAGGCAGGCCAACGATGGTCGAGCGACCGATACCCACCCCGTGGGAACGACACCCGGAAGAGTACTGGGCCAACGACTGGGGCCCGCCGTCCAACTACATACGGTGCGCCGTGTGCCGCGAGGAAATGAACGAATGGAACGCTGAGCAGGGGTGGCGAGTCATCTACACCCACGAGGACGGTTGGCTCGCGGTCATCTGCCCCCGCGATAAGTGCTGGCAGTTCGCGGTGATGGGATGGGAGCGGGAGTGCCAGTGGCGGAACGAGCCCGTCACGGAGCTGCGGCAGCGGCCCATCCGGCTGGAGAACATCATCCTCCGCCCACTTGGGCACGCCTGGGCCGGAGCCAAGCGCTACTGGCCCGAGCGCCTGTGAGTGTCCGAGTCACGTCTGCCTGGCCCAGAAACACCACCGGGCCGGGGTTCAGTTGCCGGTGACCCGAACCTGAAAATCCGGCGCCGGTGAATCCGGTCGTCCAGGTTCCGGCAGGTCAGGCCCCTTTGGTAAGAACGTCAAGCATCACCATCAAGTTGGTACGGCGCCTTCGCTTCGCTCAGGCACCGTCGGCTCCCTGGCAGCGGCCTCTCCAGGCCGGCCTTGAGTCCGCGGCTTGATGATCACCAGTGGATAGGCTGTGCTCATGTCACGTGTACGCCTCACCGTTGTCACCGTCCTTGCCGGGATCGCCGTGCTCACCGCCTGCTCCTCCCGCAGCGACGGGCCGAACTCCGCCTCCAGCAAGGGGGACAGCGACAAGCCGGTCACTGCTCCTGCCGCGAAGCCGATCACGAAGGAACTCGCCCAGGCCGACATTACTCAGGCCCTGCTCGGTGACGGGGAGACGCTTCCCGGCTGGTCCCTGCACGGTGACAAGGACGTGACCGACGGGGAGTACTGCAACAGCTCGGACAACGACTTCACGCCTGCGGGATGGGTCCGCGGTGGAGACTCCTCGTACGAGTACAACGGCTCCACGGAAAACATGGCCTTCGTGCACATCTGCCTCTTCGATTCGGTCAAGAGCGCAACCAAGGCATACACGACGTGGAAGGGCACCGAGACGAGCAAGCAGCAGGCGCCCAAGCCGCCGGTGGGCAGCGAGAGCACACTCGTCATCAACCCAGGTGCCAGCGAGGACACCGTCTACGGGTTCACTCGCTCGGGCAGGGCCAACATCCGGGTAAAGGTCGAGGGTGGCACTGGAGATGACCCCTCGGGTGCGCAGGCCATGCTCAGCGCGACTTTGAAGCGCCTTCAGCAACTGCAGGACGGCAAGAGCGCCACGGTGACAGCTCCTGATGAACTGGCCGCCGCCAAGCCGTAACAGCTGCTCTGACGTCGCTCTGTCACAGAATGTGGGCGGTCCCTTCGCCGAAGTAGTGGTGTGGCCAGTCGGCCACGGCGGCGAATCCGGCATCACCGGTGCCTCTGGACTCGGCGAGGTAGCGCAGCGTCACGTGGTATTCGCGCCGCTTCTCGGGCGGCTCGGTTTGCATGGTGGTGAACGTCCTTGAGGGCGGGGACTGTTACCGGGTGCGATCGGTGCGCCGCTGGGTGGCCTGCATCCCGGACGCAGATGGACCTGCTACCGCGACGCTGCTGGGCCCGCCACGGGGGGAGCGGGCCCTGGCAGCCTGCGCGCGTCGCCCCTGTTCGGTAGTCGCGGGCCGGGTGGCCCGATGTTCGCGTTGCAGGCGCCGGGAGGCGGCGTCGTACGCGGCCTGGCCTTGGCGTGGCCCTACGGCCAACAGGTAGATCTCCCGGCTGTGTTGGGAGGTTTCCGGCGCGTCGCGGTACTGGATGACCAGGCGCCAGCGGGTTTCCGGGTCTACGTACACCTTGTGGCAGCCGGCGAGTTCGCGGGTGAGGGCGGCGCCGCGCTCGTTGCCGTGTACGAGGTGCTGGAGTTCCAGGAGGGCCAGGTCGCGGATGTTCTCCGGTACGGAGCGCAGGTCCGCGAGCGCTTCCGGGTGGGCTGCGAAGGCGTACCGTGCCCGGCTCATCGTGCACCTCGTCGGGGCCTGGCCTGCTGGCTCGAGTCGAGCCTTGGCGGTGCGGTGGGCGGGCTGGCGGGTTCATGCGGCTGGCGGACGGATCGCCTTCGGGCGGCGTCCGCGCGGCGAGCCGGACCGCTGCTCGGTTCCGGAAGCGGCGTGCCTCCGTCGGGAGTCCAGGTGCGGGCTGCAGCCTCTGAGGTGAAGGCGCCTTCGCGCACGGTGTAGGTCGCGAAGTCCTTGGTCGTTTCCTCGAGGAAGAGGCGGTACGGAGCGTCAGCTGAGTCGGGGTGGCTGTCGTACAGCACGGTGGTGACCGTGACGCCCGCGTCGAAGGCACCCGGGTTGTCGGTGAAGTGGGCGAGCACTTCGTAGCGGCCGTCGACGTTGGCGCGGAGCTTGTCCTCCAGGCGTGACGTCTGGGCGTCTGCGGGGCGCGGTCCGTGGGCGGAAGCGACCGTGATGGCGTCTTCGGGGCAGCCCCGCTGGATGACCCAGTTTTGCGCGAGGGGCAGTACAGGGTGGACGGCGTGCTCAAAGTCGTACGTGCGCTGCTCGGGATCCCGGGTGATGTGCAGGGAGAGGTACTCCGCGGCTCCCGGGACGCCCCAGAGGGCGCTCGTGTCGAAGAACACGAAGTAGCTGTCGCGGCCGTCTGCGCTGTGGTGGTCGGCGAGCCGTACGAAGCCGTCGTCCGAGATGGTGGCCGAGGCGAAGTTGTTCTCGGTGTCCTTGTCGGCGCCCGTGAAGGAGTCGATCCGGTAGTCCGGGGTCGAGGATTCGTGGGGGTTCGTCACCTCAGGCCTCCTCGGGTTCGGGGGAGGCAAGGAGCCGGTGGGTCGGGCGGGCCGGGCTGGTGGTGCAGGCCGCGAACGGCCCGTCCGGGGCGCGGAGTTGCATGAGGGTCGGGTCCAGGTGATCGCGGTGCCAGGTCGACGGCCCCGCAAGGCCGGCCTGTACGTCGGTGAGCTGCTGCCAGGCCAGCCAGAGGCCGTGGAGGCGCGCGATCGCCTCGGGGTGCTCCTGCCACTGGCGGCACCAGGGGCGGTTGGCGGTGATCTCCCGGCCGTAGACAGGGAGCAGGAGGTCATGCACCCAGCGGGTGAGCGCCGTGAGCTCGTTCTCGTAGGTCTTGCCGTCGAGGGCGAGGATGAAGACGGAGGTGAGGCTGTTCTCCGGGCTGGGCTCGACAGGCGTTGAGGTGACATCGCCCTCGCGGCCCACCTCGTCCACCACGGAGCCCTCGCTGCGCACGGTGGGCTGTTCGTCGGTGAGGCGGGAGAGGGTGTCCCGCTGCCTGTGGCTCTCGGCGACGAGCCGCGCGACGGTTGAAGCGAGGTCGTCGAGATCGTGGTCCGGTACGCGGACCGGCTCGTCGTCCTGAGGGGAATCGGACATCTCTGCCTCTCCGAAGGATCCGGTGGATGGATGTCGAGGTTCTGGAAATGGGCCGGTTTGGCCCGGCCGGGGAATCGGGCTACGTCCCCTCATCGGGGCGCGTGGCGACCGCAGTTGGCTGTGGGAGGGGCAAGGACCCGCAAGGCGTACGCGGCCTGTTGGGGGACAACTCCGTTGCCCAGAGCGGCGAGTTGAGCCGGTCGGCCGAGGCCCGGTGTTGCCGTCACCCAGCCGGGCGGCAGCCCCTGCATCCACTCCACGAAGCGAGGGCTCAGGCGACCCGCGTCGTCCGTGGGCGGTGGTGCCGGGCGGGTTGCCCGCGCCCAGCGCGCGATCGCCGGGGCGTAACGGCCCCACGGCGCCGGCGTCTCGGATCGTCCTCCGGGAACATCGGCAACGTCTCCCCAGACGGAGCCTTCCGCCTCGGGCTTCGCGGCCGAGCCTTCGCTCGGGTGGACGAGGTCGAGCGAAGGTGAGCTGCTCCCGAGGGCAAGGTCAAGCCCTGGTTCCCGTGACGTTGCTTCGGGGAGTCCTCGGTCCCGTCGGAGGCCTTCGAGGGCGGCAGGAGCCATTCGACCTCGTCGGCCAGGTTCGGTCCGTGGCCGCCCGCCTTGCGGAACTCCGGGTGCTGGCTGCCGCCGTTGATCGCGAGGTTGCTGGTCGGGGTCTTGAGCAGCGGACGGGTGTCCTGCGGGCCAGGCGGTGAGGAAGGTGCGTTCGCGTCGGTGTGGGGCTCCGACGTCAGAGGCGCGTACGCAGACCCAGTTCGCGTCGTACCGGATGTCGGCCAGGGATCCGAGTACGGCACCGAGTGCTCGCACAGCAGGTTGGCCTGTGGTGTCTCCCAGACACCACGGGCAGGGTTCCACGTCGCCAGGGGAACCTGCGGGCGAGGTGAGGAGTCCGCGGACATTCTCGATGACCACCAGGCAGGGGTTGAGGGCTTCGATGGCGCGTACGACGTGATGCCAGAGGCCAGACCGGGTGCCTTCAGCAAGTCCGGCGCGGCGGCCGGCGACGGAGACGTCTTTGACAGGGGAAGCCGGCGGTGAGGACGCACACCTCCGGTACGTGGAGCCAGCTCACGGTGGTGATGTCCCCGAGGTTGGGAACGCCGGGCCAGTGGCGGGCCAGGATGCTGGCGGCACCGGGGTCGATCTCGGCGTGCCAGGCGAGGGCGCCGCCGAGCCCGGCTTGGACCCCGAGGTCGAGGCCGCCGTATCCGGAGCAGAGACTGCCGATGAGGCGTGGCGGCGTACGAGGGAGGTCAGCGTGCATGGCGTGATGCCGGAGAGCGCAGTGCGGGTGCGGCCGCGGTCGGCAGTTCTGCTTGGGGCTTCACGTGCGTCGCGCCGGGCGAGCAGCTTGTGGCTGCCGCAGACCGCGGCTTCGGGTTCTCGATCCGCTCCGCTGCCCGCTGCAAGGTCTGCTTGGCGGTGGCGAGTTCCTCCCGCGCTGATTCCAAGTGCTCCTGGATACCTCGGAAGGCGGCTTCCCGTGCGTCTTGGAGTTCCGGGGTGTCGGGTGTTTCCTCATGACGGTGGAGGAAGCCGAACTCGGCTACAGCTGCGGTGTAGTGCTGCGCGGCGCGAGCTGTGTCCGCGCCGGCAGCCGCGTGGGCTTCGATGGCGACGCGTCGATCCGCCCCGTCCGGATGGGTCTCAATGAGATAGAGGACGTCGTCGGATCGGTCCTGGATCAGGGCGGCGAGTCGCCCCTGCAGCTCGGAGACGGCTTCCAGTGTCGGAATCGCTCGGCGTGCACCCGGCACACGTATGTCGCGGCGGACCAGGTCTACATGGCTGGCCGCGGCATGCAGCATGTACGACTCGTCGTTGAAGCTGAGGTTCAAAACGGGATCCTCCGGTGGGGTCGGTCGGTTTTGGCAGTGGAAGATCGGTGGGACACGCGTTCCGCCGAGGGCCGGGCGTGGTGCGCTGCGCTGCGGGCACGGGCGGCGTCCGTACGAGCCGCGGGTGGGGGCGAACCTGATCGCTCGGCTCGTCGTGGTGGCGCGGATTCGGCCCCGTGGGCGATCCCCAGGCGATGGCGTACGTCGTCGAGCGGGCCGAGGGCGTGCAGGGCGTACCCGATGAGGTGTCCCGGAGCGAGAGCATCGCGGTTGGCGAGGGCGCGAACCTGCCGGGCTGCGAGCGCCGCGGTGCGGACTAGGGATGCCTGGACGACCTGCTCGCCGAGGTACTCGGCCGCCCCGCCGAACTGCGGGGCGCAGATCTTCAGGACGCGTTCGGTGTCGAGCGTTCCGTCGGCGAGTGCACCTCGGCGTTGGACTTCCCACAGCACCGTGAGCTGGTCGATGGGTTCGCCGCGGTGGTGGAGGGCTCCGAGGGAGCGGTAGATCTGCTGGTGGCCGGCGTCAGCGAAGTCGCTGGGGCGCAGCGATCGCACGGCGTCGAGGAGTTGATCGGGGCGTGCGCTGAGGCAGCCGAGGAGTTGATCGGGGCGTGCGCTGAGGCAGCCGAGGAGGAACTCCTCGTCGGCGAGGACCTGTTCCTCGACCTGCGTTGTTGCTGCATCGGCGGCCGGAGCGTGCGATGTGGGCGGCTGGAGTGGACGTGGGTTGGTGCCCCAGCGGTGGGCCAGGTCGGCGAGGACTTCGGACAGGATCTGGGCGTGGTGGACTGTCTCGTCTGCTGCGCCACGGGCCATGTCGGCGAGCGCGGCCTGGTGAAGTCGGGTGGCGTGCCGAGCCACGGTGCGGTGGGTGGCGCCTTCCAGGACCATGCGGCCGTACACGGGGGCGTGGTCGGGCCGTGGGCACGCCGAGATCAGGTGATGCGCGTACGTGGCGGTGATTCCGCGGGTGTGCCTGCTCGCCTCCTTCAGCGTGGCATTGACCCAGGTCAGGGGTACTGGGTCACGGGGTTTGGTGTCGGCAGCGGGGTGGTCGGCGGCGCGAAGTTTGAGCATCGCGGTGTGCAGGGCGGAGTGAGTGGGCTGAGCGAAGTGCTCGGGCTTCAACCACGCGGCGAGCTGGTCGAGTTGGGCAGGTTCGAGGAAGAGCGCGCCCAGGACGGCCTGCTCGGCATGGTCGAGCGGTGTCACGGCCGCTCCCCGTGGGTGGCGGTGCGCACGGTTCCGAGCTCGGCTACCGCGCGGTCCGCCGCAGCCAAGTCGCGTGCCAGGATGTCCAGTTGGGCGGTGAACGAGCCGTGTGCAGCAGCGAGCGCTCCGCTCGGCGCTACGAGCCACCAGGCATCGACGCGTCGTACGACAGGAGTGTCGGCGAGGCGGGCAGATCGGTGGGGCGGAGTGGTGTGGGGCAACGCATGTCCTCTGAGTGGCCGGAGCGGGCGCTCAGTCGCGCGGTCAAGATCGGGTGCCCGGCCATGCATCTCGTACGGCAGAGGCGGATCGTGGGCGCCTTCATGCCGCAGGTCCGACATCGTCGGCGTGGAGCGTCTTGGTGAGGGCGCGCTCCGTGATGGCCGCGGTCTCCTTGGCGGAGGCCGCCCCGAGGACGTCGGCTCCCGGTTCGCGGTACCAGGGCTTCAGGTCGAGGAGGGCCGGTCGGACGCCGGTGGCCAGCAGGAGCGCGGAGCCCTTGGGGAGGGCGCGGATGCGGTCGGCGGGCAGGACGCGTTCCTGGCGGGTGGACACGGAAGTGGACTTGCCGGACTCGCTCGTGGACACCGAGACGGTGCGTACGTCGTGCTCGCCCACGAGGCGGCTCAGCTTGTCCGCGAAGTCGGCGTCGTCGATACCGGAGCCGATGAGCTTGATGGTCGCGGCGCTCCAGAGTGCGTCCATGCCGGCCTCGCCCCAGACCCGTACGCCCTGCCTGTACGACTGGAGGATCGTGATGGGGATGACGCCGCGGCTGCCGAGGTGGGAGTAGAGGTCGGGGAGGTCCTGGATCTTGCAGACGTTCGCGGCCTCGTCGAGGATCGCGAGCAGCGGGGCGTCGAGGCGACCGCCGTCGCGCTCGGCCTGGACGACCGCGGCGCGCATCACGGCGTCGGCAGCGGCGGCGATGATCGCCGAGGCGGAGCCGCCGCCGTCTTTCGACAGCAGGAACAGAGTGTCCTTGCTCGTCGCGAAGTCGCTCGGCTTGAACTCCTGAACGCTGCCGGGCTCGTTGGGAGGCGTGACCCAGGCGGCGATGCTCGGGTCGAGGAGACAGCTGGCGTACTGGCGGGCGGTCTCGAAGATGCCGTCACGGGTCTCGACAGCGCCGGCCATCGTGCCGTGCAGCTGTGCAGCGACAGCGTCGAGACCGGCGTCCTGGAGCAGGTCGACAGGTGTGCGGTCGGCGGGCGACGCGAGCCACGCGGACACGTCGGTGATGGGCCGACTGTGGCGAGCGGCGGCGAGGAACAGCGCGGTCAGCGTGTTCGCTGCGGCGGCGGACCAGAAGTCGCCTGCGCTCGATTCGTCCACGGACGCGGTGACGAAGTGCCCGGCCAGACGCCGAGCTCCGGCGAGATCGCGGGCGTCGGCGAGGATGTCCCACCACATCGTCTGCGGAGCGTGGGCGATCTGCTGCGGATCGAGCGTCCACACTGTCCCGACCTCGGCACGCGCGCCGAGCGTGGCGGTGTACGCGTCGCGCGCGGCCTTGTTGGAGGTCAGGAGCACGGGCCCGGGCGCGCGCAGGATCGCCGGGATCGCCAGGCCGGACGTCTTCCCGGACCGCGGGGCCATGATCGCGAGGAGCACGTCCTCCCACGAGGACCGCACCTCCTGGGAGCCGCCGGATTTCAGGCTCCCGAGCAGAACACCTCGGTCGTCGGGCTGTATCTCCTTGGGCTTGCGGCCTTGGAGGCTCGGCCGCAATTCGATGGCCTTGGCCGCGCTCGGCCCTGGGAGCAGGGCAGCCAACTCTGCTGGCCCCGCAAGTCCGTTGGGGTTGGTTCGGAAGCGCAGCCACACCTTGACCGCGAGAAGAACGACGGTGATGAGCACGAGGGCCGGCAGGCCGTAGCAGCTGATGTAGACCGCGGCCTGAGGGAGGTCCGGCCACAGTTCACGGGGACGTACGAGGGCCGTGTTCGGCTCGACGCCCACCCAAGGGCCGGAGCCAGCGATGGCGTTGGCGAGATTGCCGAACAGCCAGGCCATCGATCCGGCGCCGAAGCCGAGAACGAAGAGCCCGAGCATGACGCACAGCAGGGCGTCGGTGCCGGGGGTGGACGAGGGCGCGGCGGTGCGCGGAGATGACACGGCGGAGTCCAGGTGAGTGCGACGCGAACGGGGTCGGTTGTCCGGCGGCGCTGAGTTCTGGAGGTCATCACGGGAGGTCCTTGGGCGGGGAGGGACGACGAGCGTGGAACGGGGGAGGGGTGGGCGGCAGGAGCGATCTGCCGCCCACCCCGGCGAGGACGGTCGTGTCAGTCCTTCGGCGCGGGCACGATCTTGCCGCTGGGTTCCTCGGCGCCCACTGGCGATCCGAAGCTGCTGTAGGCGAGCGTGGGGACGGACTTCGACGTGCTCTCCTGCCGGATCAGGCGCGGCTTGCCGGTCGTGGCTACGTAGTACGTGACGTTCGCGCCTTCACCGCCGGACAGGCTTACGGGCACGACCGGCTGACCGTCCACCTTGGTCACCGCGCCCTTGGTCAGCTTCGCGGAAGCGGTGTCGGGCTTGGTGAACTGCTCGGTGTGGCAGTAGCTCGCCAGTCCCTTGAGCAGACCGTGGCTGGTGGTCCCGTGCAGCCACGCGCCGGACGGCAGGGAGGCACCGGGCCCGGCCATCCGCTCGACGGCCTTCGTCAGGTTCGCATCGAGCTTGGCCCATACCTCGTCGCCCTTGACGACGATCTCGTACGAGCCGAGCCCGGTCTTGCTGACGGTGCCGACGCACTCCATGGCGGACAGCGAGAGCTTCGCCTTGGTGCCGGGCTGGGAGCGCGTCTCGGTGAGGGAGCCGGCGTCGGCGTTGGCCTTGTGGCCGATGTTGTAGATCGCGGAGGCCGAGCGCTTCTGCACACCGTTTGGCTTCGCACCGGCTGCTGCGGCGGAGCTGGAAGACGAGGCCTCGGAGCTGCTGGATCCCTTGCCCGCGTCGGAGTTGTCGTTGCCGCATGCGGTGAGGGAAAGACCTGCAGCGACAGCTATGCCGCCGACCAAGGCTCGGGTGACGAGGCGGTGACGAACGGCGGGGGACTGGGAGGGGGTGAACACGGTGTCTCCTGGTGAAGAGGTTTGCTGTGGCGGGTGAGTTGAGCGCCGTGCTGGTGGCGCGGAGCGTGGTTGATGCGGCTGGTCAGCGCCTGCGTCGGGGATCGGGCACGACCGGCTGAGCCACGGAGGCCGTCTCGGTGCCGGACGCGGACGGAAGATTCCGCACCCTGGCAGCGGCGGAGTGCTGCTGGGCGGCCTGCGCCTGCCGACTCGGCGGCGTACGGCCCAGCGCCCGGAAGGCGTCTGCCGTGGACTCGAGCTCGTCGCTGAGCGAGATCAGCGTCGCGGCCGCGTCCTCGAAGGCGTAGGACAGATTCCATCCGGCCTCGGTCCCGGCGTTCTTGGCCTGCTCGGCCGCTGCCTCGAAGAACTCGCTGAGCCGGATGACGACTCCGTCGGTCGGGTCAGCGACATGCTCGATGAGTTCGGCGGCCCCGTCGTGCGACTGAACGCCGTTGAGTTCGTCGGTGAGTTGGAGGATCTGGTGACCGTGGACATGGACACCGCGAGGGTCGGACGGAGTGGTCACCTCCCCGACGAGGAGATCGGACCCGATGTCGACCCGGTAGCCAACGGCTTCCAGCATGCGGGCCGCGCGACTGGCCATCTCGTTCTCGCGCCGCTCGCCGAGGTCCCAGGGCAGGCGGTACCAGAGCGAGCGCGGCGAGGTCTCGGTGACGAATCCGGCCCGCTTGAGGAGCGTCGCCGCGAGCTCGTCACCGCCGTGAGCGGTGACGTTCCCGGTCTTGTCGCGGGTGATGACGACGTGTGGCTCGGCGGACACGGTTGACCTCCAGGGTCAGACGGCGGGAAGCGCCGGGCAGGCCGATGCCCGGCGGGTTGCGAGGATCATCGGCGCGCACATCCGACTTGGTCGGGCCGCGGAATCGGTGGTAGAGGCGCCTCGGCTCTACATGTGAGGGTTCTCCGTAGGTCGGTCCTCTGCGGACGCCGCCTCCAGCAGCTCCGGAAGGTCTGCGGGGTCGGCGTCGCGCTGGTCGATCCACCAGCCGGCCCGGGTCAGCAGGTGTACGGAGTCCTCAAGGCCCTCCCACTGGCGCTCGCCGAACGTCCCTTCGACCACGAGGGCGGTGTACGCGGCGGCGACGAGCTGATGGCGGCAGCGAGCGGCCCAGGAGACGGACCGGTCGGTGCCTTCCAGCGGAGGCATCTGGTACTGCTCGGACCATGCGTCCGCCGCGGACTGCTCGGCGGCCCGCCTCTTCGCCAGCCACTCAGCCTTGGACTCGGTGTCTTCGGCTCGGTCGGCCTGCCAACAGTCGGTGCAATCACGGGCGGCGAGCCACTGTGCGTAGCCGGCGCGACGGTCGGCGGGACGAGAGGAGAGGTCGATGCTGGCGCTGTGCGAGCAGGCGTGCTCGATGGTCCAGATCTTGTTCACGGGCATGTGGACTCCAAGAGAGGCGGGAACGGGTGGGCCGAGGGGCGGTCAGCGGACGCGCTGCCGCTCCGGTGCGGCGACCTCGCGGGCAGGGGCCACATCTGCGGTGGCGGCCGGGTGCCGAAGTGCTGAAGTCCGGCTTCGGGCAGGCGAGGTGAAGCACGCGGCCCTGGCCAGTTGTTCTTGGGGCAAAGGCCTGCTGCCGAGGTCGTGAAGGGAGGCTTCGGCTGGCCGGTCAGCGGATGGTCGCCGTGCGGGCGCTCGAGACCAGGGGTGGAGGTCGTACGCGGCCTCAGCGGTCACGTCGTACTTCGCGGCACGCAACGACTGAACCGCTTGCGCCGCACGCCGGACGGGCTCGTATTGAGGATCAGTGAGCGCGTACAGGTCACTGTGCGGAACTCGCTCGAAGGAGACCCGACGCAGCATGTGCTCGATGACGGGGTTGTCCTGCGATGCGACCGCTACGACGCCGTGGTCGACGTGATGGCTGATAGTGATACGGGGATGATCCGCTGCCATGAAGTGCACCTTGCTGTCGCTGAAGGGCGACAAGAGTGCAGCCCGGAGCGGCATTTGGCCGGGCCGGGAATCTCCGATAGACGCCGGACTCGGAGCTTGGTGTCGGCCCCCGGATTCTGTCCTTGGCCCTTGGGCCACGGACACGCAGCACGCTGAGAGCTCTGTTCGCCAATCACGTGGGGAGGGCCGCGGCCTCTCGCGCCCGCTCATGAGAGCCGTGCCGAACTGAGCATCCGCCCCAGCCACGCTCGATCGACGATCGGCCGCGGGACACTTCTCGGTAGCCCGGGTAGATACGGCGCCGAGTTGTGCCAGGGCGCCGCCGGCCAAGCCCGACGGCGCCCTCATCAGTGCCCGGCGGTGTATCAGGGCACGTGCACCAATTGACTCAGGTCAGGTCTGAGCAGCTCTCATCGGAGTCTGCGGCATCGATCCGTACCTGGACTTCCCCTGTCGTGGCCCCATGCGGGAAGTCGAAGGCGAAGCAGCGGTCGGCCGTGGCGTCCGCGGGTCCGAAGAGGGCTAGCGGACGGGTGTAGTGGCGTGTGAACAGGGCGATCACACGGGTGCGTTGACTTGTGTCCTGCACTTGGAACAGCAGACCGTTCTTACCTGCGGTCGTACGGAGGATGTTCCTCAGCTGTTCTCTCCCGGCGGGCCAGGTGGCTACGCGGTCCGTGACAGCGTCCGCGTAGCGTCTGGCGTCTGTACGGGTCGCCTCGAAGGCGGCGTTCTCCCGGTTGTTCTGTTCGATGTTGTTGCTGACGAAGTAGGCGACGGCGGCGAGGAGGACGGCTCCCAGGAGCACGCCGAGGACCTTGGCCCACGGCGCGCTCCTGCCGTCTCGTGAGGACACCCCCCGCGCCTACAGCTTGTCCACCGCGCGGCGGAACGCCGTCGCGTAGGCCGAGGTGCCGACCTGGTTCGCGTGGTAGCTCTCGCGGCTGATGCACCAGCTGCCGCCGGCCTCGCAGCGGAAGTCGCCGTCGCCGACCGGAGCCTTGACGATCTTGTTGATCCCCTCGGGGTCATCGCAGGCACGTCGGCCTTCGAAGTCCGCGTTGGGGGACTCGAAGGACACCGGAAGGCCTTGGGCCTTGAGTGCCGCGACCAGCTCTTTCTGTTTGGTTTCCATGTAGCGGGCGTGGTCGTTGAGTCGGATCATGCCCGCGCCGCCGACACCGCTCACGCAAGTGGTTGCGTCCTGGTTGAACAGTTCGGGATAGCCCATGAGGACAATCTTCGCGTTGCTTGCTTCGAGGTTGATCTGGCGCAGCAGGTCCTCGATTTTCGGCATGGTGTTGTCGATGTCGCGCCGTACGTCTTCGTCCGCGGGGCAGCCTGTGGTCGCGCACATCTGCATGACCTGCGGGAAGCCTGCGTCGTTACCGCCTGCCGTGAGGGTGACCAGCGTGGTGGCGTCGGTGAGGGCGCCGGAGTCGAGTTGTGTCTTCTCGTGGAAGTTGCCGTCCCAGCCCCAGTGGTCCTTGCCGTCTTGCTGCGGGTTCCCACTGGTCATCTGCCAGGTGCGGGCCCCGGAGCAGGACACGTTCTGGTAGTCGATCGAGGGGGAGTTGGTGTCCGTGAGTTCACCGACGGTGGCCGAGTGGCCGGGCAGGGTCGTCTTTCGGGACCACGAGTTGTCACTGCGACGGCAGGCGTTCCAGCGGTCGTTGCCGAAGTCGTCGTCCGTCTCCTTGAGGTAGTTGCCCGCGCCCTCGCCGGAGGTGTACGAGTCACCGAGCACTGCGATCACGTGCTGCGGCTTGTTGGGCAGTGGCTGGAAGGCAACCGCGTCGAAGGCCACATCGTCGTCACCTGTGCCGTCGTCCGTCTGCGTGCTCAGCCGGACCCTGGGTGTTCCGTTCATCTTGTACGTGCCCAGGGAGACCCAGTCGTTGGACTGCCGCTTCTGGTTGATGTACCGGGTCTCGGTGAAGGTGCCGCCGCCGGTGTCGATCTCGTACTTCGCTTGCTGGGTGTGGGCCCCGTGGTCGGGAAGGTGAACCATGACGCGCATCCAGTCGGTGCGTGAGCTGCTCAGCTTCCATGTGGCGGTGAACTTCAGCCGCTGGCCCTTGGCGTCGTTCTGGCGGGTGTGGCCGAAGTAGAAGTGGCCGCCGAACCCGGCGCCGAGCTGGTGCAGGTCCACCTTGGACGGCCAGCGCGTGTACGACTGCGAGGGGTGGCCCCCTGTTTCTCCGTCGCCGAAGTCCATGGAGAAGGTGCCCTGGTTGTTCCAGCCGCTGTTGCTGCAGCCGGGCCGGATGGACGGGGTGCCGTCAGGTACGTCGTCGATGATGAGGGCGTTCGAGGGCAGTCCGTTGATCGTGCAACTGGGCGGGTAGGCAGTGCCGTCCGCTTCTTCGGGATACGTGTCGTTGAAGCGGACGAACTCGTTGCCGCAGGAGTAGGCGCAGTCGGTCTTCCACTCGACCGGCTGGTGCCACCAGCACTTGTAGTCGCTGCGGGTGCAGGGGCCGGCACCGGTCTCGTTCTGCGCGCCGTCGCTGATCTTGCCCGGATCGCAGCCGTTGTCGGTGGTGCAGAAGGCGTCCTCGGACGGCTTGACGCGAGCGCGGTTCTGCTTGGCGCTGCCGTCCACGGTGGCGTCACCGCTGGTTCCGTTCCACCAGGCGGCGCGGAATGCGGGGACCAGCGTGCCGGGCGCCTCGAGGAAGGACGGAGGGTGGGCGGCGAAGCCGAGCACCTTCTCCTGGTAGGGCCAGTCCTGGGGATGGGCGGCGTCGGAGGCACGCTCGTTGCCGAGTGCGTCCTCCATGAACGGGGTGCGTGCGGCATCCCATTCGGGGTTGGCGGGGTTGTTGGCCCAGCCCACGCCCCACGGGCTGCCATCACCCTGGTCCGCGTGGAAGCCGGAGTTGTACGCCCACAGGGCGAAGGTCCAGTTCTCCAGCTTCGCCGGGTCACCGTTGTTGATCTGCAGGCCTGCCTTGCGGGTCTCGTTCCACTTGGAGACAAGGATCTGCAGCCCAGCGGCGAGGTTGGCCGTGTAGTCCAGGGCAACCGCGCGTTGCTTGTCGTACGGCCATGCCGTGCCGCCGTGGCCGTCCTCCCTGCCTGCCAGGCGCATGTGGTCGGTGACCTGGCTGATGCCGTAACCACAGTCGGCCTCGGCCCAGTTGATGTCCCAGTCGTTCAGCGGCTCGCCGTCGTAGTAGTCGATTCCGTAGTAGTTGCCGATCAGCGGGTTGCCGGTGACCCCGGGCACGGCCGAGCGGGCGGCCTGCCACATGTTGGATTCCTGTGTGGTGACGCCGAGCATCACCTGTGCGGGAACCCGGCCTCCGCCCTCCAATGCGGGTGCGGGGAACAGGGTCTGCGGCTGATAGGCGGGCATACCAAGGTTCTTCCAGTTGGCCGGCCGGCTGATGTGCTTGTTCAGACCGCCCTTGATGGCCTGGTCGACAGCCCATTCCACCTGCCGGGGCTTGGGCTGCATCGCCTGGTTGCGCGGGTCATTCCGTGGTACCGAGCAGACCCGCTCCGACTCCACGATCTCGGTGCGGCCTCCTGCAAGCGTGCCGACACCGGACTTCTGCACCGAAGCGCTGCCGGACTTGGGAGCAGCCAGTGCAGGCGTACGGTCCCGGCCCTGGCTGATGCTGCTGCTTTGCCGCCGGGCGGGGTCGATGGTGAAGGCCGTTCTCTTCCTGCTGTCCAGGATGGTCATCTCGACATTGACCGGCCGGGAGGCATCCGCATCGACGCCGTTGATCAGTGCTCCTTGACCATCGGTCCATGCCGTCGCCGTCACCACGGCCTCACCACGCGTGGAGACCCGAGAGTCCTTGGGCGTCTTGGGGAGGTGTCGGACGGTCGCAGGAAGAGCTTTGCCTACGGGGGCGCTCTTGCCGGTCAGATAGACCGCGCCCGCATGGTGGGTCAGCCCGGTATCGACCAGAGGGCCCTCCGCCAACACCCTGGGCCGGGATGTCTTGGGGGCCGGGGAGCCGATCTGGCGGGCACTGATTCGCTTGGCCCTGGTCTCCTTCTCCGACGCCCGCTCGCTGGACGCGGTGTTCATCCCGGGAGAGGGCTTCTTGTCGAGGAAGACTAGGCCACCGTCGGCATCCGGGGTCAGCCGATAGGGCACGGAGTCGGTGTCGACAAGTGCGGTCTTCTTGCCTTCGGCGTCAATCTTGACCACATGGGCGCCGGCCGCGCCGACCAGTGAACCGTCCTTGGCCAGGACTGCGGAGGTGACTTGCCCCTTGGTCTCCACCGGCTTGCTCAACTTGCGAGTTGCCGCATCCAGCCGTACCAGCCGAGTGGCAGCCTTGTCCTCACCACCCGACTGTGTCAGCACCGCATCCTCGCCCACACCACAACCGGGGTTGTAGTACGACAACGAGGCCTGCAACGGCAGCTTGGTGACCTTCCCGCTCTCCAACTCGACCACCGCGGTGAATGCGCCTCGAGCCATCAGGTCGGGCTTGTTGGTGAAGGTACGCGGCGCATACACCACCACGGCGCGCTTGCCCGAGCCGGTCACACACGCGTTTCCGATCCATGAGTCTGCTTCAAAGCCTGGCTCGGACAAGGAGGCGGCCGTACGCCAGGTATAGCCGCTGTTCTCCGAGGCGGTGAGCAGATGGAAGCCACGGGCGTCGCTCGCGGTCGTCCACGCCAGGTCCCTCGACTTCTTGTAGCCCTCGCCCAGCAAGGCCGCGCGCTCCGGAGCAGGAACCGTATCCGGCTCCTTCTTGTCCGGCTTCTGCACGGACGGCGATTTGCCCACCGTCTCATCGGCCCAGGCCGTGGCCTGAACCAGCCCTCCCAGTACGGCTGCTGCGGCCAGCGCCGCTACAGGCGTCCGTAACCTTCCCCGAATTCTCAAGGCTCTCCCCAACTCGGCTGGATCAACACACCACTTGCAGCACGAAGTACGGCCCCGCCGTAAGGCGGGGCCGCATCACACGTGCCTATCCGTTATCTCTGAAGGCAGAAGCCTTCGCGACCGCTGACTTGTTGTCCGCCTTCAGGCCGTCCAACTCCGCCTGATGCTTCTGGATGGCGGCCTGCTGGAGCGCAACCTCGGCGTCGAACCAGGTCTTCTCCACGTCGTACTGGTCCCTGCAAGCGACGTCGGCCTTGGCGGTGGCAATCTCCAAGTCCGTCACCTGGTACGGGTCGTTGAAGCGCGGATCGTCACTCGCTTCCATCGGCTCCTTGTATGAGTAGCCCTTGCCACTCATGCACGAAGACCATTTGGCGAACGCTGCGAGCACGTCCGGATTCTCCATCGACGCACGATAGGCGTCGCCGCTGATCTGCTGAGCGAGGCCGTCCTCCTGGGCGGGGGGAACCTCACCGTCGGCCTGCGCCACGCACCCCCTCAACGTGCCGTCGTCGGCGCCGGATTCGTCGACAGCACCCGCATCCATGGCTGCGTCGTAGGCCTTCTGTTCGGAGGCATCCGGGTGGTATCCGCGGCTGGCAACCTGCTCCGCGTCATGAACGCCATATCGCCAGTCGGTCAGCGTCTTCCCGCCCAGTTCGGGAAGATCCGGAGCCGGAGCCCACTCGGCGAACCCGGCCTTCTCCATGCACGCGTCGATCAGCGTGTCGCGCGCGCCCGAGATCAACTGTGTGTCGGCCTTGGTGGGCAGGTACGCCTCGATGGGCAGCCGCCACGTCGCTGGATTGCTCGGGTCGCCCACGAGCGCCTCAGCTTTCGTGCTGCTGTCGGCCGCAGCAGACTGTGCCGGCTTCTCCTCCTGTGACGGTGCGTCGACGGTCGCCCCGACGAACACCGCAGCCCCCACGGCTGCGGCGGCTACAGCCGGCACCGCGACCTTGACAAACACTCCCCGAGAGATCACTTCGCCATCCCCTCCTGCACCGTTGCCCGCATGCCGCCCATTCGGATTCACGTCCACCGGAAGGAGGCGTTCTCGTTGTAGACGTTCACGAAGCGGTCGATGTGCTGGTACGGCGCCATGGCGTCCTGAGCACCCTTGTAACCGCTGTTGTAGTACACGCGTGCCGTGTACTTGTAGTGGTCGTTCTCGCCCGACGCGGCGTTGTTCTTGATTCTCTGCCCGGACCCGGGCCAGGGATTGCTGACACCGAAAGTGCAGAATCGCAGAGCGTACGAACCAGGATCGCTACCACCAGGCCGTATCGCGTCGAAGTCGTAGACGCTGTAGCCGATATTCCGGTACGAGCCCTGCTGGCCGGAGTTGTAGTGAATGTGGAACTTGAACGACGATGTCGACTTGGACTCGCAAGCCTCCATGCTGTGCAGGTTTGCATCGTCGCCACTCGATGCCCAGGCGCCGGGCGCGACCGCCACAGAAAGGGAAATCGCAGCTGTCACGCCGAGCGCCAGGGCAAAGGGTCTTCGCATGTGCGTCTCCGTCCGCAAAAGGGATACCGTCGAGCGGAGGGCACTCTCTACCGGGACATCGAGCAGTACGGCCCCCTCCGCACTCACCGAGGTGAGAATAGAACGGAAGCGATCAAATGCCGTGCCGGTTCTGTGGGTTCGCCCCAGGGTGGCCGAATGCGATGCTGCCCGCAGCGGCACTCAGACGTAAGCGGCGCACCCTCTGGCCTGGACCAATATGTGGAGGGCTGCCATGGCGAGCGTGAAGAAAGCGTGACGCAGCGGCCCTGGAAAGGCCGAAACCTGCTGCTCGGGAACGGGCTCTCGGCGCTGGTGGCATGCCCTGGTCTGATGCCACCTGCCACCTCGCGGCGACGAGGATCCCTCGGTCTGGAGCGCTGCCCAGCGGGCCCCGCGCCAGACCGTATCGCGATTCGGACCTCGGCCCCGCGGCTCACGGGGCGCCGGTCGATCAGTAGGGGGGGGCGCGACCGGCGCCGTCGACAGGGAGTCGGGCGGTGAGTTAGGAGCCTGCGGGCAAATCCCTGCCCGTCGTTGACCGTTGACGTGCTGATGCCCAGCCCGGTGTGTGCTGCGAGCCTGATCCGGATCTGGTCAGGCACGGCGGTGGCTCCTGCGAGCTGTGGAGTTGGCGTAGTGCTGAGCGAGGCGCTGAAGTGCTCGGCGGATTAGGCGGATGAAGGCCACGGACTCAGGCCGCTCAGGTGTGCATGCGCGCGTCGGTGTTGAAGAGTTCGCGCTCTCGTGGGTGCAGGAGGTGCTGGGTGATGAAGGACCGACCTGCGACCTTCCAGAGACCGCGGCCCTTTGTGATCGCGGAGATCGCCTGAGTCTCGACCCCGGTCAGGCCCAACAGGGAAGCTGCTGCGGCGAGTTGATCCGACTCTTGGCGGTAGATGATGCGGGTGGAGCAGTCGGTGAGGAGGCCTTCGGCGAGGGCTCGGCCACGGGAGCCGGCGTCTCCTGCGGTGAGGAGGTCGCTCAGGCGGTGGATGACCATCATGTTGGCGATGCCGAGCCCGCGGGAGAGCTTCCACTGGCTCTGCATGCGCTCGAGGAGCGCGACGTGCCGCATGACCCGCCAGGCCTCGTCGTAGATCACCCAGCGTCGTCCGCCGGTGGGGTCGGCGAGCGCGGCCTCCATCCATGCGGATGCGCACGTCATCGCGAGTACGAGGGCGGTGTCGTCGCCTGCACCGCTCAGGCGGGACAGGTCGATGGACAGCATGGGGGCGTTCGGGTCGAAGGCCACGGTGGAGGGCGCGTCGAACATGCCGGCCAGGTCGCCGTGGACGAGGCGGCGCAGGGCGTGAGCGAGGTCCTGGGCAGCCTGCCCGAAGTGACCAGGGCGGTCGTTGCCGAGTGCCGTGTCGAGGTGCCCGGGGAAGTTGAGTACGTGGGCGACGTCGCTCAGGAGCGGGGTGCGGCCGGTGCTTTCCACTTGGGTGACGACCTGGTCGAGCGCGACGTCCAGGGCGGTGTGCTCCATCGGGTGGAGGTCACGTCGTAGGACGGTCTTGGCGAGCGAGCCGAGGAGCAGGAGGCGGCGTTTGCGGACCTCGCCGGTCCAGTCGGTCTCGGGGATCCCTGGCGGCCGGGTCGGTGCGTCGAGGGGATTCAGGCGTCCGGGGAGGCCGGGGCCGAGCGCGATGGTCTGTCCGCCCAACTCCTGGGCTACGACGGTCCATTCGCCCTTGGGGTCGCAAGGTACGTAGATGCGGTAGCCGAAGGCGACGGCCCGTAGGGCGAGGGATTTTGCTAGGGCGGACTTGCCCATGCCGATGATGCCGGCGAGGAGGATGTTGGGGTTCGTGAAGCCTTCGAGTCGGCCGTAGAGCGCGAACGGGTCGTACGTGAAGGCGGCTTCGGCGTGCACGTCTCGGCCGATGTAGATGCCCTGGGCGCCGAGGCCGCCCTCGGCGAGGTATGGGTAGGCGCCCGCGGCGACCGCGGTGGTCATGCGGTGGGCGGGGAGCTTGAGGTGGCCGCCGCGAGAGGAGGCCGGCCCGGGGCGGCCGCTCACGGGGTAGGGCGGTCGCTGGTCGAGTTCCGTTTCGTCGGGGGTCTGGTCGGTGCGGGGGAGGGAGGCGCGGCGGACCTTCTCGCGGGCGGCGGCGAACTGGTCGCGGGTCGTCCGGGCGTTGCGGCAGTCGCGTTTGCGCGGAACGAAGAGGGGGGTGGCGCTGGCGCGGGTGTCGCGGTGGGGCATTGGGTGAGCTCCGGTGAAAGTCAGTGGCGGATCAGACCGGTGAACGGGCCGTGGAGGTCGGCAGGGGTGTGGTCGCGGCGAACTCGCGCCGAGGTCGTCAAGTGGCGTTGGCAGATGGTGAGTTCGGGAGCGCCTTCGGGGAGGCGTAGTCGTGTGCACGTCTGCCGGACACGCTTGCGTGCCTCCTGCGCCGGTGGCGCCGCGTGGTAGGCAGCGTGCAGGTGCTCGGCGGCCTGCCACAGCCGGATACGGCAGGCCCGCAGGTGGTCGCCCTCGACCTCGGAGACCTGGCTCGTGCGAACGGTGTGTGCGTCGATGAGTCCGTACAGCGCGGTGGTGTGGGCGTGGAGAGCGTCGAGTTCGGTCCTGCTGGCCGCGGTCGGGGCCTCGGGGAGGTTGAGGGCCCGGTGGAAGTCGAGTGCGGCGGTGGCGAACGGGACGAAGTCCGGTGCGAGGTCGGGCAGGGGCTCGGTGGGCATGAGGGTGTCCTTCGGTGGAGCGCGGTCGGTCGGGCTGGGGGCGCTCTAAGGACGGGCGAGAGGCAGGGCGGCGTTGGTGAACGCCTCGGCCTGCTGCCAGGTCAGCAGCCGCAGGTCGACGAGGGCGGAGACCGCTGCAGTCTCGACCGCTGCGCAGGCGGAGTTGAGCTCCTCGTCGCTGTCCGCGCTGACGGTGAGGAGACCGGTGAGGGCGACATCAGCGTGACCGGCGATGAGCTGACGCTCGCGTTCCTTGATGTCGGCGTACTCGACCGAGTCTTCCTCGGAGTCGACCTGCCCCTTGCGCTGTCGCTCGGCGGCGTCGGCGATGACGGTGGCCTTGCGGCGCTGTACGTCCTTGAGCGCGGAGTCGAGGCCCTTGGGCGCGTAGGTGAGGGAGAGGCTGCGGCGTACGCCGGAGGTGAAGAGGAGCTGGTGGAGGAAGCCGGGGTGGGCCTCGATCCGCGGCCAGTTCTCGATCCAGTACGTGGCGTGGTGGGCGGAGTCGGTCTGGATACGGTCGGCCTTCTCGATGAGTACGACGGGGCCGGCGGCATCCGGGTCGGCCTGGGGCTGGCCGGAGGCGGACCAGCGGTCCAGGGCGGCGGACGAGACAGGGTCGTACGCGGTGCGGATCACGGCGGCGATCTCGGAGGAGGGAAGCCAACTGCTCGGTGTCAGGCCCGAGTTGTGTGCAGCCTGGTCGAACGTCGACGTGAGCTGCCC
>NZ_JBJURH010000018.1:0-190177 GCF_046098215.1 Streptomyces sp. Da 82-17 | reverse complement strand
ACCAGCTCTCCGCGTTCGCCGAGCAGGTGACGCGGGTGGCCCGCGAGGTGGGTACGGACGGCATCCTCGGCGGCCAGGCCGAGGTGCAGGGCGTGGCGGGTACGTGGAAGGACCTCACGCAGTCCGTGAACGGCATGGCGAACAACCTCACCAGCCAGGTGCGGAACATCGCCGAGGTGACGACGGCGGTGGCCAACGGCGACCTGTCGAAGAAGATCACCGTCGACGCGAAGGGCGAGATCCTCGAACTCGTCACCACGGTGAACACGATGGTGGACCAGCTGTCGTCGTTCGCCGAGCAGGTGACCCGGGTGGCCCGCGAGGTGGGCACGGAAGGCCAGTTGGGCGGTCAGGCGCGGGTGCCGGGTGTCATCGGCATCTGGAAGGACCTGAGCGACAACGTGAACCTGATGGCCAACAACCTCACCAGCCAGGTGCGGAACATCTCCCAGGTCGCGACGGCGGTGGCCAACGGCGACCTGACGAAGAAGGTCACGGTGGAGGCGCGCGGCGAGGTCGCGCAGCTCGCCGACACGGTCAACACGATGGTGACGACGCTGAGTTCGTTCGCCGACGAGGTCACGCGCGTGGCCCGCGAGGTGGGCACGGACGGCATCCTCGGCGGCCAGGCGCGCGTACCGGGCGTCGCGGGTACGTGGAAGGACCTCACCGAGTCGGTGAACTCGATGGCGTCCAACCTGACCGGTCAGGTGCGCAACATCGCGATGGTCACGACGGCCATCGCCAAGGGTGACCTGACGAAGAAGATCGACATCGACGCGCGCGGCGAGATCCTGGAGCTGAAGACGACCATCAACACGATGGTGGACCAGCTGTCGTCGTTCGCCGAGCAGGTGACCCGGGTGGCCCGCGAGGTGGGCACCGAGGGCCAGTTGGGCGGCCAGGCGCGGGTGCGGGACGTGGACGGCACGTGGCGCGACCTGACCGAGTCCGTGAACGAGATGGCCGGGAACCTGACCCGGCAGGTGCGCGCGATCGCGGCGGTCGCGACGGCGGTGACCCGCGGTGACCTGAACCTGAAGATCGACGTGGACGCCTCGGGCGAGATCCAGGTCCTGCAGGACAACATCAACACGATGATCGCCAACCTGCGCGACACCACGATCGCGAACAAGGAGCAGGACTGGCTCAAGGGCAACCTGGCCCGTATCTCGGGTCTGATGCAGGGCCGCCGCGACCTGGAGGACGTGGCGAGCCTGATCATGAGCGAGCTGACGCCGGTGGTGTCGGCTCAGCACGGCGCGTTCTTCCTCTCGGTGCCCACGGACGACGGCGCGGAGCTCGCGGTCGAGGACGACGAGGAGTCGTACGAGCTGCGGATGCTGGGCAGTTACGGGTACTCGATGGGGTCGATGCCCACGTCGTTCAAGCCCGGCGAGACGCTGATCGGCACGGCCGCGACGGAGAAGCGCACGATCCTGGTGGAGAACGCGCCGAGCGGCTACCTGAAGATCGCCTCGGGTCTCGGGGACGCCCCGCCGGCCCAGGTGATCGTGCTGCCGGTGCTGTTCGAGGGCAAGGTGCTCGGCGTGATCGAGCTGGCGTCGTTCCAGCCGTTCACGCAGATCCAGCGGGACTTCCTGAGCCAGATCGCCGAGATGATCGCGACGTCGGTGAACACGATCTCCGTCAATACGAAGACGGAGGTGCTGCTGAAGCAGTCGCAGGAGCTGACCGAGCAACTCCGGGAGCGTTCGGCCGAGTTGGAGAACCGGCAGAAGGCGCTGCAGGCGTCCAACGCGGAGCTGGAGGAGAAGGCCGAGCTGCTCGCGCAGCAGAACCGCGACATCGAGGTGAAGAACACCGAGATCGAGGAGGCGCGGCAGGTCCTGGAGGAGCGCGCCGAGCAGCTGGCGATCTCCATGCGGTACAAGTCGGAGTTCCTGGCGAACATGTCGCACGAGCTGCGCACGCCGCTCAACTCCCTCCTCATCCTCGCCAAGTTGCTCGCGGACAACGCGGAGGGCAACCTCTCGCCGAAGCAGGTCGAGTTCGCGGAGACGATCCACGGGGCGGGCTCGGACCTGTTGCAGCTGATCAACGACATCCTGGACCTGTCGAAGGTCGAGGCGGGCAAGATGGACGTCTCGCCGACCCGGATCGCGCTCGTCCAGCTCGTCGACTACGTGGAGGCGACGTTCCGCCCGCTGACGGCGGAAAAGGGCCTGGACTTCTCCGTACGGGTGTCGCCGGAGCTGCCCGCGACGCTGAACACGGACGAGCAGCGGCTGCTCCAGGTGCTGCGGAACCTCCTTGCGAACGCGGTGAAGTTCACCGAGAGCGGCGCGGTCGAGCTGGTGATCCGGCCGGCCGGCGCCGATGTGCCGGACGGCATCCGGGAGCAGCTGCTCGAGGCGGGCTCGCTGCGGGACGCGGACGCGGAGCTGATCGCGTTCTCGGTCACGGACACCGGGATCGGCATCGCCGGCAGCAAGATGCGGGTGATCTTCGAGGCGTTCAAGCAGGCCGACGGCACGACGAGCCGCAAGTACGGCGGTACGGGCCTCGGCCTGTCCATCAGCCGGGAGATCGCGCGGCTGCTCGGCGGTGAGATCCACGCGGCGAGCGAGCCGGGCCGCGGCTCGACGTTCACGCTGTACCTGCCGCTGCACCCGGGGGAGCTGCCGCCGCAGGGCTACTCGCAGCTGCCGCCGGTCCTGCCGGCCGGGATGGAGTCGATGACGCCGCCGGCGCTGCCCGCGGTGCCGGAGGACGACGAGACCGCGGCGGAGGAGCCCGCGCCGGAGCCGGCCGCGGAGCCGCAGGCGCCGACGGCGACGTCCGGGACGCTGTTCCGGCGGCGCAGGCGCAGCGTGCAGGCCCCGGAGCAGCGCCCGGCGCTGCCCGGCCAGCCGGCCCCGTCGGCGTCCCCGGCGGCGTCGAGCGCCCCGCAGCCCGCGCCCGAGCAGTGGCCGGCGGAGGAGACGGAGGAGAACGCGCGCCCGACGTTCCACTTCGCCGGCGAGAAGGTCCTGATCGTCGACGACGACATCCGCAACGTGTTCGCGCTGACCAGCGTCCTGGAGCAGTACGGCCTGTCCGTGCTGTACGCGGAGAACGGCCGCGAGGGCATCGAGGTCCTGGAGCAGCACGACGACACGACGCTGGTCCTGATGGACATCATGATGCCGGAGATGGACGGGTACGCGACGACGACGGCGATCCGCAGGATGCCGCAGTTCGCCGGGCTCCCGATCATCGCGCTGACCGCGAAGGCGATGAAGGGCGACCGGGAGAAGGCGATCCAGTCCGGAGCGTCCGACTACGTGACGAAGCCGGTCGACCCGGACCACCTGCTTTCGGTCATGCAGCGCTGGATGAGCGGAGAGTGAGCGCAGGGTGACGTGTCTCGGCGTAATCGCGGACAGACCAGGCGTAGTTGCTGACTGAACGTGGCCGATTCCGTGTAAGGGTGCGGGGATCGGGGAACTTTCCCGGTTCCCGCGCCGTTTCTGCTACGGGCACAGTGACATCGCGGTGACAGGGTGTGGCGACGAGTGGGGTGCAGCTACCATGACCGGCACAAGGACGGGCGGCGAGACGGAGTCGTCCCCTGGGGCGGCGACCGGTGCTCAGCCGGGGCGAGGAGGACGGGCCATGGTGCAGAAGGCCAAGATCCTCCTGGTCGATGACCGGCCGGAGAATCTGCTTGCGCTGGAGGCCATCCTCTCCGCGCTCGATCAGACGCTGGTGCGGGCATCGTCCGGGGAGGAAGCGCTCAAGGCACTGCTCACGGACGACTTCGCGGTCATTCTGCTGGACGTCCAGATGCCGGGCATGGACGGTTTCGAGACCGCCGCGCACATCAAGCGCCGCGAGCGGACCCGGGACATCCCGATCATCTTCCTCACGGCAATCAACCACGGCCCCCACCACACTTTCCGCGGATACGCGGCGGGCGCGGTGGACTACATCTCGAAGCCCTTCGACCCGTGGGTGCTGCGCGCCAAGGTCTCGGTGTTCGTCGAGCTGTACATGAAGAACTGCCAACTCCGGGAGCAGGCCGCCCTGCTCCGCCTCCAGCTGGAGGGCGGCGCCGGCCGGACCGCCGTCGGCGACGCGCAGGAGCCCACCGGACTCCTCGCCGAGCTCTCCGCCCGCCTCGCCGCGGTCGAGGAGCAGGCCGAGGCCCTCTCCAAGCAGCTCGACGACGATTCGGCGGACGCCGCCGCCGTCGCCACCGCGGCCCACCTGGAGCGCAAACTCACCGGACTCCGCAGGGCACTTGACGCCCTGGAGCCCGGCACCGACAGCGGTACGGCCACGCTGCCGACGCAGAACTGACCGGTGCGCCCTAGGCCGTCCCCTTCGGATCTTGCCGGGGGCGCGGGGTCTGGCACGCCCATCTGCGGCGTTGTCGTCGGTTGCCATGGCTCCGCCATGTCGCCCTCCTCCGCCTTGCAGCTGCACGCACCAGACCCCGCTCGACTCGACCGAGCAGTGGACGCCGACCGGATCCGGCCTGATCCGAAGGAAACGGCCGGCAGCTGAGCGCACGTCAGCCGCCGGGCCCCGCAAGGGCGACACGAACGGGTGAAGCGGTGGGCACACGTGTCCGCCGTGGTCCGCGAAGGTAACCTCACCCTCATGGCCTCACGTCCGTCCGCAGCCAAGAAGGCGCCCGCGAAGAAGGCGGCCGCCCCCAAGAAGGCTCCGGCTAAGAAGGCCGTGGCGAAGAAGGCGCCCGCGAAGAAAGCCCCCGCCAGGAAAGCGGCGGCGAAGAAGCCCGCACCCAAGCCGGCCCCGAACCCCACCGGCGGTGTCTACAAGGTCGCGCGTGCCTGCTGGCTCGGCCTCGCCCACGCCGTCGGCGCGATGTTCCGCGGCATAGGGCGCGGAGCGAAGGGACTCGACCCGGCCCACCGCAAGGACGGGTTGGCGCTGCTCCTCCTCGGCATCGCCCTGATCTGCGCGGCCGGCACCTGGTCGAACCTGCGCGGCCCGGTCGGCGACCTCGTCGAGATGCTCGTCACGGGAGCCTTCGGCCGGCTCGACCTGCTCGTCCCCCTGCTGCTCGGCGCCGTCGCCGTGCGCCTGATCCGGCACCCCGAGAAGCCCGACGCCAACGGGCGCATCGTCATCGGCCTGTCCGCGCTCGTCATCGGCGTGCTCGGCCAGGTCCACGTGGCGTGCGGATCGCCGGGGCGCGAGGAGGGCACCGAGGCCATAAGGGACGCGGGCGGCCTCATCGGCTGGGGCGTCTCCCGGCCGCTGGTCTTCGCGATGGGCGAGGTCCTCGCCGTACCGCTGCTCGTGCTGCTCACCGTGTTCGGGCTGCTCGTCGTCACCGCGACGCCCGTCAACGCCATTCCGCAGCGGCTGCGGCAGCTCGGCGAGAAGCTCGGCATCGTCCAACCCGACGTCGCCGCCGAGCAGTTCACCGAGGACGACGCGCGGTACGAGGAGCAGTGGCGCGAGGCCCTGCCCGCCAAACAGAAGCGCCGCACGCGGCAGACCCCGCCCGACGCGTACGACCCGGAGCACGCCGAGGAGGAGGCGCTCAGCAAGCGCCGCGGCCGGCCCCGGCGCCCCGGCGTACAGCCGGACCTCGACAAGCCGATGGACGCCGTGGACGTGGCCGCCGCGGCCGCCGCCGCCCTCGACGGCGCGGTGCTGCACGGCATGCCGCCCTCTCCGCTCGTCGCCGACCTCACCCAGGGTGTCTCGCCCGCCGAGCGCCCCGAGGAGACCACGCCGACGCCGGTGCCGCCCGCCCGCGGCGCCCGGAAGAAGGCCCCCGAGGACTCCGACACGGGCGAGCGGTCCGTGCCCGACCTCACCAAGGCCGCCCCCGAGGCACCCCGCGATCTCCCGCCGCGCGCCGAGCAGTTGCAGCTCTCCGGGGACATCACGTACGCGCTGCCCTCCCTCGACCTGCTCACCCGCGGCGGACCCGGCAAGTCCCGCAGCGCGGCCAACGACGCGGTCGTGGAGGCGCTGTCCAACGTCTTCACCGAGTTCAAGGTCGACGCGGCCGTCACCGGCTTCACCCGCGGCCCGACGGTCACGCGCTACGAGGTCGAGCTCGGCCCCGCCGTGAAGGTCGAGAAGATCACGGCCCTGACGAAGAACATCGCGTACGCCGTGGCCTCACCGGACGTGCGGATCATCTCGCCGATCCCCGGCAAGTCCGCCGTCGGCATCGAGATCCCCAACACCGACCGCGAGATGGTCAACCTCGGCGACGTGCTCCGGCTCGCCGACGCCGCCGAGGACGACCACCCGATGCTGGTCGCGCTCGGCAAGGACGTCGAGGGCGGCTACGTCATGGCCAACATGGCGAAGATGCCGCACATCCTGGTCGCCGGCGCCACCGGATCCGGAAAGTCCTCGTGCATCAACTGCCTGATCACCTCGATCATGGTGCGCGCGACGCCGGAGGACGTCCGGATGGTCCTGGTCGACCCCAAGCGCGTCGAACTCACCGCGTACGAGGGCATCCCGCACCTCATCACCCCGATCATCACCAACCCGAAGCGCGCCGCCGAGGCCCTGCAGTGGGTCGTACGGGAGATGGACCTGCGCTACGACGACCTCGCGGCGTACGGCTTCCGGCACATCGACGACTTCAACGAGGCCGTGCGCAACGGCAAGGTGGAGCCGCCCCCGGGCAGTGAGCGGGAGCTGCAGCCGTACCCGTACCTCCTGGTGATCGTCGACGAGCTCGCCGACCTGATGATGGTGGCGCCGCGGGACGTCGAGGACGCGATCGTGCGCATCACGCAGCTCGCCCGGGCCGCCGGCATCCACCTCGTGCTCGCCACGCAGCGGCCCTCCGTCGACGTCGTCACCGGCCTCATCAAGGCCAATGTGCCGTCCCGGCTCGCCTTCGCGACCTCCTCGCTCGCCGACAGCCGCGTCATCCTCGACCAGCCCGGCGCCGAGAAACTCATCGGCAAGGGCGACGGCCTGTTCCTGCCGATGGGGGCGAACAAGCCGACGCGTATGCAGGGCGCCTTCGTGACCGAGGCCGAGGTCGCCGCCGTCGTCCAGCACTGCAAGGATCAGATGGCGCCCGTCTTCCGGGACGACGTCACCGTCGGCACCAAGCAGAAGAAGGAGATCGACGAGGACATCGGCGACGACCTCGACCTGCTCTGCCAGGCCGCCGAGCTGGTCGTCTCCACGCAGTTCGGGTCGACCTCGATGCTGCAGCGCAAGCTCCGCGTGGGCTTCGCGAAGGCGGGCCGCCTGATGGACCTGATGGAGTCGCGGAACATCGTCGGCCCCAGCGAGGGCTCCAAGGCGCGCGACGTGCTCGTGAAGCCGGACGAACTCGATGGAGTGCTCGCCGTGATCCGCGGGGAGGCTCAACCGTAGGAACAGTCGGCCGAGACTCCACCGAAAGGATTCGGCAGGCAACCGTTTCCCTTTCCGGTACGTCAAGTTGGAAAGAGTTGGGAAGGGTGACGGAAGGATGCCTCACCCCCGGTCCGCCGGCGGTGAGACCGGCCATACCGATGGCGTAACCACTGCATCCGCCCGCTTGCCCGACCCTTTCGTACCCCCCCTAGACTGAACGTCCAGCAGGTGGCTGCACGCTCGAAAGGCGCCCTCGTGTCCATCGGCAACTCTCCTGAAGAAGACCGTCCTTCGATCCCCGAAGACGACCGGCCTTCGGTCGGCCGTGCCCTCCAGCAGGCGAGAATCGACTCGGGCCGCACCGTCGAAGAGATCAGCGCGGCGACGCGGGTGCGCGTCCCGATCGTGCACGCCATCGAGCAGGAGGACTTCTCCCGCTGCGGCGGCGACGTGTACGCGCGCGGCCACATCCGCACCATCGCGCGCGCCCTCGGCATCGACCCCGAGCCGCTCCTGGAGCGGTACGACGCCGAGCACGGCGGCCGTCCCTCACCCACCCCCGCCGCACCGCTCTTCGAGGCCGAGCGCATCCGGCCCGAACCGCGCCGGCCCAACTGGACCGCGGCCATGGTCGCCGCCATCGTCGCGGTCATCGGCTTCGTCGGCTTCACCCTCTTCAACGGCGGGGAGGACGGCCAGGGTTCGAAGAACCCGGTCGCCGAGGGCTCCCCGACGAGCGGTGACACCGAGTCGAAGCCCGCGCCGAACAAGCCGTCCGACCCGAAGCCCGAGCCGACGGACAGCGCCATCGCCGGCGCCCCGAAGGACAAGGTGACCGTCATGGTCAGCGCCGACGACGGGCGCAGCTGGATCTCGGCGAAGGACCACAACGGCGCGATCCTGTTTGACGGCCTCCTCGAGCAGGGCCAGTCCAAGTCCTTCACGGACAAGCAGAAGATCGACCTCGTGCTCGGTGACGCCGGAGCGATCAAGCTCTTCGTCAACGGCAAGGAGGTCAAGGACGAGTTCAAGCCCGGCCAGGTCGAGCGCCTGTCGTACACCCGCAGCGACAACGGCGGAGCGCCCGAGGTCGGCTGAGCACGACCGCAGCCGAGAGGCCCGGTTCCCTTCGGGGGCCGGGCCTCGGGCGTGCGGGGGCCGTGCCGGGGCCCGGGCCGCGTACCGTCGGGAACCTCGCGGCAGGGGGGCCGGTGGGGACGAAGTACGCTTGACCCCATGCCCGAACGCCGTACCGTCGCTCTCGTCACTCTTGGCTGCGCCCGTAACGAGGTGGACTCGGAGGAGCTCGCAGGCCGCTTGGAGGCGGACGGCTGGCACCTCGTCGAGGACGCCGCGGACGCCGACGTAGCCGTCGTCAACACCTGCGGATTCGTCGACGCCGCGAAGAAGGATTCCGTCGACGCCCTGCTCGAGGCCAACGACCTCAAGGACCACGGCAGGACCCAGGCCGTCGTGGCCGTCGGCTGCATGGCCGAGCGGTACGGCAAGGAGCTCGCCGACGCCCTGCCCGAGGCCGACGGCGTGCTCGGCTTCGACGACTACACCGACATCTCCAGCCGCCTCAACACCATCCTCAGCGGCGGCAACGTGGAGGCGCACGCCCCGCGCGACCGCCGCAAGCTCCTTCCGCTCAGCCCCGTCGAGCGGCAGTCCGGCGCCGACGGCGTCGCCCTGCCCGGGCACGCGCAGGCGCCCGAGAACGAGCCCGCCGACCTGCCGGAGGGCCTCGCCCCGGCCTCCGGGCCGCGCGCCCCGCTGCGCCGCCGCATGGGCAGCGCCCCGGTCGCCTCGGTCAAGCTGGCCTCCGGCTGCGACCGCCGCTGCTCGTTCTGCGCCATCCCGTCCTTCCGCGGCTCCTTCATCTCGCGCCGACCCAGCGACGTGCTGAACGAGACGCGTTGGCTGGCCGAACAGGGCGTGAAGGAGATCATGCTGGTCTCCGAGAACAACACCTCGTACGGCAAGGATCTCGGGGACATCCGGCTGCTCGAGGCGCTCCTGCCCGAGCTGGCCGAGGTCGACGGGATCGAGCGGGTCCGCGTCAGCTATCTGCAGCCCGCCGAGATGCGGCCCGGGCTCATCGACGTGCTGACGTCCACCCCGAAGGTCGCGCCCTACTTCGACCTGTCCTTCCAGCACTCCGCGCCCGGCGTGCTCCGCGCGATGCGGCGCTTCGGCGACACCGACCGGTTCCTCGACCTGCTCGAACAGATCCGCACCAAGGCCCCGCAGGCCGGCGCCCGGTCCAACTTCATCGTGGGCTTCCCCGGCGAGACCGAGGAGGACGTGGCCGAGCTGGAGCGCTTCCTGAACGGCGCGCGCCTGGACGCGATCGGCGTGTTCGGGTACTCGGACGAGGACGGCACCGAGGCCGCCACGTACGAGAACAAGCTGGACGAGGACGTCGTCGCCGAGCGGCTGGCGCGGATCTCGCAGCTGGCCGAGGAGCTCACCGCGCAGCGCGCCGAGGAGCGCGTCGGCGAGACGCTGCAGGTGCTCGTGGAGTCCCTGGACGGCGAGGACGGCGCCTTCGGCCGCGCCGCGCACCAGGCGCCCGAGACGGACGGCCAGGTGGTGTTCGCGGACGGTGCGGGCTTGACTGTCGGTCGTATGGTCGAGGCGAAGGTGGTCGGAACTCTGGGTGTCGACCTGGTGGTGGAGCAGGTATCCGAGGAGGCGGGCAGATGACCGGAGTCCCGGCATCGGCGGCGGGTGGCACCGGCCGGCAGCCGGCAGCACCCGGCGGCAAGCTGGGCGCTGCGGCCGTCAACCAGGCCAGCCTGTGGAACATCGCGAACATCCTGACGATGATCCGGCTCGTGCTCGTGCCGGCCTTCGTCGCGCTGATGCTCGCCGAGGGCGGGTACGACCCGATGTGGCGCTCCTTCGCGTGGGCCGCCTTCGCCATCGCCATGATCACCGACGTCTTCGACGGCCATCTGGCGCGTACGTACAACCTGGTCACCGACTTCGGGAAGATCGCCGACCCGATCGCGGACAAGGCGATCATGGGCGCCGCCCTGATCTGTCTCTCCGCGCTCGGCGATCTGCCGTGGTGGGTGACCGGAGTGATCCTCGGCCGCGAGCTCGGCATCACCCTGCTGCGCTTCTGGGTGATCCGGTACGGAGTGATTCCGGCCAGTCGCGGCGGCAAGCTGAAGACGCTCTCGCAGGGCATCGCGGTCGGGATGTACGTCCTGGCGCTGACCGGGCCGCTGGCCACGCTGCGGTTCTGGGTGATGGCCCTCGCGGTGGTCCTGACCGTGGCCACCGGCCTCGACTACGTCCGCCAGGCGATCGTGCTGCGGCGCAAGGGACGGGACGCCGAGGAGCAGGCGGCATGACCGGGTCCAGGGCGGCCGAGGTGCTCGAGCTGCTCGCCCGGCACGGCCGGACCCTGGCCGTCGCCGAGTCCTTGACCGGCGGACTCGTCGCCGCGGAGCTCACCGCTGCGCCCGGCGCCTCGGTCTCGTTCCGCGGCTCGGTGACGGCGTACGCGACGGAGCTGAAGCAGCGCGTCCTAGGCGTCGACGGCACCCTCCTGGCCGAGCGCGGAGCCGTCGATCCCGAGGTGGCCCGGCAGATGGCGCAGGGCGTGCGCGGGGCGCTCGGCGCGGACTGGGGGATCGCCACCACGGGCGTCGCCGGGCCCGAGACCCAGGACGGCCAACCCGTCGGAACGGTGTACGTGGCAGTGGCAGGTCCCGGCCACGTGGACGGAGAACGACCCGGCAAAGTCGTCGCACTGCGGTTGAACGGCGATCGTTCGGAAATCCGTAGGGAGAGTGTACGGAGCGTGCTCGACCTGCTCGCAGACGAACTCATCGCGAACGAGCGGGCAAAGGATACGGAACAGAACGGGGGGAATTGATGTTTGCAGCCCTGAGTGAACACGACATCGCTCCCCGCACGGCCGTCGCGCAAGGCGGTACGGTGGGGCGTGAAGGATGCGGCTACGCGGTCCGAGGAGGGAGCCACCGATGATTCTGCTCCGTCGCCTGCTGGGTGACGTGCTGCGTCGGCAGCGCCAGCGCCAGGGCCGTACTCTGCGCGAAGTCTCCTCGTCCGCCCGAGTCTCGCTCGGCTATCTCTCCGAGGTGGAGCGGGGGCAGAAGGAGGCTTCCTCCGAGCTGCTCTCCGCGATCTGCGACGCGCTTGACGTACGGATGTCCGAGCTCATGCGGGAAGTGAGCGACGAGCTCGCGCTCGCCGAGCTGGCCGAGTCGGCTGCCGCGGGTGAGACCGCGCCGGTCCGTGAGCCGGTTCCGGCTGTGCCCGGTGTGCCTGCTGTGCCTGCTGGAGTGCGTCCCATGCTCAATTCGGTGTCCGTGACGGGTGTGCCACCCGAGCGCGTGACGATCAAGGCGCCTGCGGAAGCTGTGGATGTCGTAGCAGCCTGAGGCGCTGACGCCGACGTTGCGAAGGTCCCGACCGGAAGTTGAACACTTCTGGTCGGGGCCTTCGTGCGTTCCGGGGCCTTCGTGCGTTCCGAGGCTTTCGCGCGTTCCGGGGGGCGTGTGTTCGGGGGCCTTCGCGCGTTCCGGTGCCCTCGGGCGAGCGTGGGCGGTGGGCTTCGGAGATCGCTCCGAAGTGCCCGGTTTTGGGGCTCTGTGGGATGGTTGAGGAAGAGGGGGACGGTCGCCTGCCATCGATTCGTCCGGGAGGACACGCATGTACGTCGTGAAGAGCCCCTTGTCCGATGCCGACCTGAAGACGGTCGGCGACGCGCTGCAGGGCGCCCTGGTCGACCTGGTGGATCTGTCACTGGTCGCCAAGCAGGTGCACTGGAACGTCGTCGGACCCCGTTTCCGCTCCGTGCACCTGCAGCTCGACGAGGTCGTCGACACTGCCCGGCAGCACTCCGACACCGTCGCGGAGCGGGCGGCCACACTCGGGGTCTCGCCCGACGGGCGCTCGGCGACCGTGGCGCGGTCCAGCGGGATCGGAGACGTACCGGACGGCTGGGTCAAGGACTCGGACGCGGTCCAGACGCTCGTGGACGCGCTCGGCGCGGTGATCTCGCGGATGCGGGAGCGCGTCGAGGCGACGGGTGAGGCCGACCCGGTCAGCCAGGACATCTTCATCGGCATCACCGCCGACCTCGAGAAGCACCACTGGATGTTCCAGGCCGAGAACGGGTGAGGGGCGCTGCGCTGCGCTGTACGTGACCGGGCTGAGTGGTTTCCGGGGCTCGGTGTGCGGGCCCCGGGGCCCGGTGGGCTTGGTGGGCCCGGTGGGCTTGGTGGGCTTGGTGGGCTTGTCGGCCTCGGTGGGCTCGTCGGGCTAGGTGGGCTCGGTGTGTGCGTAACTCGGCTGTCTGCGTGGGGGGTTGCTGTGCTTCTGATGCTTCTGACGTCTTCTGCGCGCCGACCCGTCTGGTGATCGCGCCGCGGGTACGGCGTCGGCCGGAGGAGGCTGCCATGACGTGGCTCGGGCGCGGTGTGCGCGGTGTGCTGGGAGCGCGGGGTGTGCGAGGCGTGCGGGGCCTGCGGGGGTGGCTGCTTGTGGCGGTCGCGTTGGTCGCCGGTGCGGCTTGGTGGTGGGCGGTGTTACGGCTCGCGCTCGCCCCCGGGCGTACGGGAGTTGTGGAGGGCGCCGTCCTCGCCGGCGGGTGGGGGTTGAGCGTGCTTCCCGTGCACTGTGTGCCGTTCGCGCGCGCGGTGAGCGCACGCCGGCGGGCACGGCAGGAGGGCGCGCGCTGGAAGGCCGAGCTGCGGTGCTGGCGCGCGGGCGCGCGACGGCTGCGGCGGGACGCGGGCCGTACGGTCGGTGCGGCGTGGGAGCGTCGTGGCGCGGGTGGTCGGGCGTGGGGGAGCCGTCGTCGTACGGTCACCAAGGCATCGCGACGCCGCCGTTCGGGCGGAGGATCTGACCCGTCGTGAACGCCGCCGCGTCCGAGGCGAGATGCAGCACCGCATGGGCGACGTCCTCGGGCGTGCCCACCCGGCCGAGCGGCGACATCCGGGACATCAGCGTCTCGGTGTGCAGCTGCGCCTCGTCGTTGTTGCGTCGCTCGGTCATCGGCGTGCGGATCCACCCCGGCGCGACCGCGTTGACGCGGATGCCGTGCGGGCCCACCTCCGTGGCCAGCGTCTTGGTGAGCTGGACGACCGCGGCCTTGGCGGCGCCGTAGCAGAGTAGCCCGGGTCCGCCGGTGTCGACGGCGCCCGAGGCCATGGTGACGATCGAGCCGGGCCGGCCCGCGGCGATCATCGCCTTGGCCGCGGCCTGGCACGCGTACAGGACGCCCTTGAAGTTGATCGCCAGCACGCGGTCCATGTCCTGGTCCGTCGTCTCCAGGACGGGGCTGCTGTGCATGATCCCCGCGACGGCCGCGAGCACATCGAGGCCGTCCTCCCGGTCCGCGGCCCGGATCGCGGTCTCGACCTGGGCGCGGTCGGAGACGTCGAGCGTGTGGGTGCGGGCGGTGCCGCCCGCGTCCTTGACGGCGGTCGCGGTCTCGTGCAGCCCTTGGGCGTCGCGGTCCGCGCAGTGCACGACGGCGCCCGCGTCGGCGAGCAGCAGGGCACTCGCGCGCCCGATCCCGCTCGCGGCACCGGTGACGAACGCGGTGCGGCCGGTCAGATCCTGGGCGGTACGCGCGGAGGTCGACATGCTCGGACGGTACGGAGGAACTGACGGGTCGTCAATTGAGGTGCGGGTGTTGGTTGTTGCAGTGGGGGCGTCTCCCTTTGAGGTCAGGCGGGGCTCGGGCCCTCTTGGCAGGTGGGGCACCAGTACGTGACGCGGTCCCGGGCGTTGGGGGCTGCCGACGGGGCTTCCTTCGGTGCTTGTGCCGGTTCTTGCCGTGTGCTCGGCTCCGGGCTCTGGTCGGTGACGCGTACGGGTGTGCCACAGCGCAGGCAGGGGCGTGGGGCGCGGCCGTACACGTACAGGCGTGGGTCGCGGCGGCCCGTCGTCGAGCGGTCCGGACGGTCGCGGTTGGCTTCGAGGAGCCGCTTCGCCGCGGCCACCAGGCGTACGGGGATGTCCTCGGGGAGTTCGCCGACCGGCAGCCACGGTGTGACGCGGGCCAGGAAGCACAGCTCCGCCTTGTAGACATTGCCGATGCCCGCGAGGTTGCGCTGGTCGAGCAGGGCCTCGCCGAGGGGCCGGGCGGGGTCGGCGAGGAGGTTGCGCACGGCCAGGTCCTGGTCCCAGTCCGGGCCGAGGAGGTCGGGCCCGAGGTGGCCGACGGCACGGTCCTCGTCGGCGGTGCGCAGCAGTTCCAGTACGGGCAGTCGGTACCCGACGGCCGTGTGGTGGGCGTTGCCGAGGATCGCGCGGATCTGGTGTGCGGGGCCGCCGCGCCAGCGCTCGCCCGGCGCGTACACCTTCCACGAGCCGTCCATCCGCAGATGCGAGTGCAGGGTGAGGCCGCCCTCGATGCGGGTCAGCAGGTGCTTTCCGCGCGGGGTGACGTCCAGGACCGTGCGGCCGGTGAGGTCGGCGGTGGCGTATTTCGGGACGCGCAGGTCGGAGCGGGTGAGGGTTTCGCCGGCCAGCGCTTCGTGCAGTCGGCGGGCCGCCTGGTGGACGGTGTCTCCTTCGGGCATGGGGGCATCATCCCTGGGGATGTCGGTGTGGTGCTGGGGCTGGTGCCGGTGCTGGTGCCGGGTTGTGGTCTGGTCCGCTCTTGGTGGTCGTGGTCGTGGTCGTGGTCGGCGGCGGGCTCAGGGGTGGGGTCGGGGCGTCAGAGGGCGGGGGCTTGGGTTCACGCGCGGAGGCGCAGGCCTCTGGGGGTGGCGATGAAGCCCGCCGCCTCCAGGAGCGCGCCATGGGGTGACGTGAGGGCCGCCTCGCCGTTGATCCGCTCCACGGTGACCGTGCCGAGCGCGCCCGCGCGGGCGGCCGAGGCCAGGGCTTCGGCGGCCGCGTGCAGCCGGGTGTCCTCGGGGGAGGCCGGATCGTCGGGGTCGGTGGGCCAGGCGAGCAGGGTCTTGCCGCCGCGCTCCATGTACAGGGTCAGCTCGCCGTCCACCAGGACGACCAGGGAGCCCGCCTTGCGGCCCGGCTTGTGGCCCGCTCCGGTGGGCGGCTCGGGCCAGGGGAGCGCCGCGCCGTAGGCGTTCGCCGGGTCCGCGGCGGCCAGGACCACCGCGCGCTCGCCGCCCGCCGGGGTGTCGCCGCGGTCGCGCGCGTTGGCCGCCGCGCGCAGCCGGTCCACGGCCCCGTCCATCGCGAACTGCGCGGCGCCCAGGCCCTCCACCACGTACCCACGGCGTGCCTGTCCGCTGTCCTCGAACGCCGACAGGACGCGGTACGTCGCCGAGAAACCGCCCTCCACGCCCTCGGCGCCGACCGCTCCGCGCGTCACCACACCGTGCCGGTCGAGGAGCGTGCGGGCCAGGGCGTGCGCGCGTCGCGTGCCGTCGGGTTCGTGGCCGGGGAGCAGCGACCAGCGGCCCGCGACCGTGGGCGGACCGGAGCGGGACACCGGCCGCGCGCCCGTGCGTGCCGCCGCTGTGAGCGATCCGTACCTCCCGCGGGGGACGTTGCGTCGGGCGCGGTGGGCCGTGGAGCCCGCGGTGCGGCCGGAGCCGAGGAGGGCGCGCATGGGGGCGAGGGTGTCGTTGGTGAGGCGGCCGGACCAGGCCAACTCCCAGATCGCGTCCGCCAGTTCCGGATCGGTGGCCTCGGGGTGCGTGGTGGCGCGCACCTGGTCGGCGATCTGGCGGAAGAACAGTCCGTACCCGCCAGAGAGCGCCGTCAGGACGGACTCCTGGAGCGCCGTGATCTCCAGCGGGTGCGGCTCGGGCAGGAGCAGGGGCGCGGTGTCGGCGAGGTACAGCGAGACCCAGCCGTCCTTGCCGGGCAGGGCGCCCGCGCCGGCCCACAACACCTCGCCCGTGGTGGTGAGTTCGTCGAGCAGCGCCGGGGTGTAGTCCCGCACGCGCGACGGCAGGATCAGCTTCTCCAGCGCCGAGGCGGGCACGGAGGCGCCCTGCAACTGCTCGATGGCCCGCACCAGGCCGTCGATGCCGCGCAGACCGTGACTGCCCACGTGCTGCCACTGCGGCAGGAAACCGGCGAGCGCGGCCGGCGGCACCGGCTCCAGCTCGTGCCTCAGCGCCGCCAGGGAGCGGCGGCGCAGGCGGCGGAGCACCGTCGCGTCGCACCACTCCTGGCCGATGCCCGCCGGGTGGAACTCGCCCTGTACGACGCGGCCGCCCGCGGCCAGGCGGTGCAGCGCCCCGTCCGTGACGGCCGCGCCGAGGCCGAAGCGGGCCGCCGCCGCGCTGGACGTGAACGGGCCGTGCGTGCGCGCGTACCTCGCCAGGAGGTCGCCCAGCGGGTCCTTGACCGGCTCCGTGAACGCCTCCGGGACGCCGACCGGGAGGGCCGTGCCGAGCGCGTCCCGCAGCCGGCCCGCGTCCTCGACCGCCGCCCAGTGGTCGGCGCCCGCGATCCGGACCCGGATGGCGCGGCGGGCGCCGGCCAGCTCCTCGGCCCAGTGCGGCTCGGCGCCGCGCAGCGCCAACTCCTCGTCGGTGAGCGGCCCGAGGACGCGGAGCAGGTCGGCCACGCCTTCGGCGTCCTTGACGCGGCGGTCGTCGGTGAGCCACTGCAGCTCGCGCTCCAGCTCGGTCAGCACGTCCGCGTCGAGCAGTTCGCGCAGCTCGGCCTGGCCGAGGAGCTCCGCGAGCAGACGGGAGTCCAGCGACAGGGCGGCCGCGCGGCGCTCGGCGAGCGGCGAGTCCCCCTCGTACAGGAACTGCGCGACATAGCCGAACAGCAGGGAGCGGGCGAAGGGGGACGGCTCCGGCGTGGTGACCTCGACCAGGCGGACACGGCGTGACTCGATGTCACCCATCAGCTCGACCAGGCCCGGTACGTCAAAGACGTCCTGGAGGCACTCGCGCACCGCCTCCAGGACGATCGGGAAGGAGCCGAACTCGCTGGCCACCTCCAGGAGTTGGGCGGCACGCTGGCGCTGCTGCCACAGCGGGGTGCGCTTGCCCGGGTTGCGGCGCGGCAGCAGCAGGGCGCGGGCGGCGCATTCGCGGAACCGGGAGGCGAACAGGGCGGAGCCGCCCACCTGGTCCGTGACGACCTGGTCGATCTCGCCCTTGTCGAACGCGACGTCCGCGGCGCCCACCGGTGCCTGCTCGTCGTCGTACTCCAGGCCGGGTTTGGCCGGGTCCTGGTCGAGCAGGTCGAGGCCCATCAGGTCGGCGTCGGGCAGGCGCAGGACCAGGCCGTCGTCGGCGTGCATCGCCTGGGCGTCCATGCCGAAGCGCTCGGTGAGCTTCGCGCCGAGGGCGAGCGCCCAGGGGGCGTGCACCTGGGCGCCGAAGGGGGAGTGGACGACGATCCTCCAGTCGCCCAGCTCGTCGCGGAAGCGCTCCACCACGATCGTGCGGTCGTCGGGCACATGGCCGCAGGCCTTGCGCTGCTCGTCCAGGTACGCCAGGACGTTCTCGGCGGCCCACTGGTCCAGGCCCGCTTCTGCCAGGCGGTGGTGGGCCGCCTCCTGGGTGAGGCCGCCGATCTCGCGCAGGAACGCGCCAAGCGCTCGGCCGAGTTCGAGCGGGCGGCCCAGCTGGTCGCCCTTCCAGAACGGCAGCCGGCCCGGCACCCCGGGGGCGGGGGAGACCAGCACACGGTCCCGCGTGATGTCCTCGATCCGCCAGGAGCTGGTGCCGAGCGTGAACACGTCCCCGACCCGGGACTCGTACACCATCTCCTCGTCCAGCTCGCCGACGCGGCCGCCGCCCTTCTTCGGGTCGGAACCGGCGAGGAACACCCCGAACAGGCCGCGGTCCGGGATCGTGCCGCCCGAGGTGACGGCCAGGCGCTGCGCACCCGGGCGGCCCGTGACCGTGCCCGCCACCCGGTCCCACACCACGCGCGGGCGCAGCTCGGCGAAGGCGTCCGAGGGATAGCGCCCCGCGAGCATGTCCAGGACGGCCGTGAACGCCGACTCCGGCAGGGCCGCGAACGGCGCCGCGCGGCGCACGACCGCCAGCAGGTCGTCCACCTGCCAGGTGTCCAACGCGACCATGGCGACGAGCTGTTGGGCCAGGACGTCCAGCGGGTTGGCCGGGATCCGCAGCGACTCGATGGACCCGGACCGCATCCGCTCGGTCACGACCGCCGACTGCACCAGATCGCCCCGGTACTTCGGGAAGACCACGCCCGTGGAGACCGCCCCCACCTGGTGCCCCGCGCGTCCCACGCGCTGCAGGCCCGAGGCGACCGACGGCGGCGACTCGACCTGCACGACCAGGTCCACCGCGCCCATGTCGATGCCCAGCTCCAGGCTGGACGTGGCGACGACGGCGGGGAGCCGGCCCGCCTTCAGGTCCTCCTCGACCAGGGCGCGCTGCTCCTTGGAGACCGAACCGTGGTGGGCGCGCGCGAGGACCGGCGGGGCGCCCTTGGCCGCACCGGATTCCGCCATCAGCTCGGCGGGCGAGTGGTCCTCGGGCAGCGCCTCGCCGGTGGCCCGCTCGTACGCGATCTCGTTGAGGCGGTTGCACAGCCGCTCCGCCAGGCGGCGGGAGTTGGCGAAGACGATCGTGGAGCGGTGCGCCTGCACCAGGTCGGCGATGCGCTCCTCCACATGCGGCCAGATGGAGGGGCGCTCGCCCTGCGCGTCGTCGGCGTCGCTCGCCGGGGAGCCGCCCAGCTCGCCCAGGTCCTCGACCGGGACGACCACCGACAGGTCGAACTCCTTGCCGGAGGGCGGCTGCACGATCTCCACCCGGCGCTGCGGCGACAGATAGCGCGCCACCTCGTCCACGGGCCGCACCGTCGCCGACAGGCCGATGCGGCGGGCGGGGCGCGGCAGGAGTTCGTCGAGCCGCTCCAGGGACAGCGCCAGGTGCGCACCGCGCTTGGTGCCCGCCACCGCGTGCACCTCGTCCAGGATGACCGTCTCGATGCCGGTCAGGGCCTCGCGCGTGGACGACGTCAGCATCAAGAACAGCGACTCCGGCGTCGTGATCAGGATGTCCGGCGGCTTCGTGGCCAGCGAGCGGCGTTCGGCGGCCGGGGTGTCGCCGGAGCGGATGCCGACCTTCACTTCGGGCTCCGGCAGGCCGAGCCGCACGGACTCCTGCCGGATGCCGGTCAGCGGGGAGCGGAGGTTGCGCTCCACGTCCACCGCGAGGGCCTTCAGGGGCGATACGTACAGCACTCGGCAGCGCTTCTTGGGGTCCGCGGGCGGCGGTGTGCTCGCGAGCCCGTCGAGCGCGGACAGGAACGCGGCCAGGGTCTTGCCCGAGCCGGTGGGGGCGACGACCAGCACGTCCGAGCCTTCGCCGATCGCCCGCCACGCGCCCTCCTGAGCGGATGTGGGCGCGGAGAAGGCTCCCGTGAACCAGCTGCGGGTCGCGGGTGAGAACGAGTCGAGCGCTGTCCGTGCCATGGCCCCATCGTGCACCGCGCCACTGACAATTGCCCTGACCTGGGGAAACGGGGCTGGGTTGGCGGTGCGTGCCGCGGCTTTGCGGGCGTTGCCGCCGGGCGGAGGGGCTGCCTCCGCCGGGCCTGGCCGCCGTCCGGAGGGTTCGCCTTCGCTCGGCCGTGCCCACCTGCGCTTTGCGAGAATGCCGGTATGGGGATGGGCGAGGAGGAGTGGGCGAGGTACTGGCAGCACGAGCAGCTGCCGGGCATCGACCTGCTCCGCGCCCGGTACGTGCGGCACTCCTTCCCCCGGCACAGCCACGAGGGCTATGTGTTCGGGGCCGTCAGCGGCGGAGTCGAGGACGTCGTACTGCCCGACCGCACGGTCCACGCCGCGCCGGGCAGCGTCGTCATGCTCAACCCCGAAGTGCCGCACTCCGCACGCGCCGGAGTCCCCGAAGGGTGGGCGTACTCGACGCTCTACCCCTCCGCCGACGTCGTCGCCGAGATCGCCGCGGAGACGACCGCGCTGCGCGGCACGGTGGGCTTCGCCGAGGTCGAGGTCGCCGACCCGCAGGGCGCGCGGATGATCCGCGAGGTGCACCGGGCCGCCGAGGAGGGCAACGCGCTCGCGGCGGACAGCGTGCTGCGGATCCTCGTGGCCCGGCTGCTGCGCCGGTACGGCAGCTCCCTGCCCGCCCGGCCGCCGCGCTCCGCGGGCTTCCGCAATGCGGCACGCGCGCGCGACGTCCTGGAGTCACGCATGGCCGAGCCGCCTTCGCTCGACGAGCTCGCCGGTGAACTCGGCACCAGCCCCTTCGCCCTCCTGCGCGCCTTCAAGCAGCAGTACGGGATGCCGCCGCACACCTGGCTCACCAACGCGCGCGTGCGCCGGGCCCGCGCCCTGCTCGACCTGGGCACCGCCCCCGCCGACGCGGCGGCCGCCGTGGGATTCACCGACCAGCCGCACCTGAACCGGCACTTCACCCGCATCGTCGGGGTGCCGCCGGGCGCGTACCAGCGCTCGCGCCGGGAGCGGGGTGTGGTGCCGCTCGCGGAGGAACCGGCCTTCTCGCCGACCCGCACGCCACCGGCCCGTACGGGCGCATCTCCGTCCCGTACCTCCGGGGTGGCTGCCCCCGGCGGCGCGGTGCGCAAGAACGTACAAGACCGCGCGGAGCCGTTCACCGTACGTTCCTAGGCGTGGCAGAACAGACAGCATCCGCAGCTATACGCCCCGGAGAGGAACCCGCCGACGACGGGGCCGCCGCGTCCGCGCAGGGCGTCGTGAAGTCCGACTCCGCCGTCGTCCGCGACGCGCTCGGCGTGGGTCTGGCCGTCGGGCTCTCCGGCTTCGCCTTCGGCGTGACGTCCGTCGGCAACGGGCTCAGCCTTTTGCAGACCTGCGCCCTGAGCCTTCTCGTGTTCACCGGGGCCTCGCAGTTCGCGCTCGTCGGCGCGCTCGCCGGTGGCGGCAATCCGCTGACCGCGGCGGCCGGCGCCTTCTTCCTCGGCGTGCGAAACGCCTTCTATGGGTTGCGACTTTCGCAACTGCTGCAACTTCCGCGCGCGGTGCGGCCGTTCGCCGCGCACTGGGTGATCGACGAGACCACGGCAGTCACGCTGGCGCAGCCCACCAGGCGTGCCCGCCGGATCGGGTTCACGGTCACCGGACTCACCCTCTATGTGCTGTGGAACCTCACCACACTGCTCGGCGGTCTCGGTGCCGAGGCCATCGGGGACACCGCCGCGTGGGGCCTCGACGCGGCGGGACCCGCCACGTTCCTCGCCCTGCTCGCGCCGATGCTGCGCTCGACGACGGAACGCGCGGTGGCGCTTCTCGCGGTGCTCCTCGGCCTCGGGCTGCTTCCGGTGCTGCCCGCGGGCGTGCCCGTCCTGGTGGCCGCGCTCGCCGCTCCGCTCGTGCTCTTCGTGGAGGGCCGCAAGATCCGCGCACGTGAGAGGAAAGACCGTTGAACGTCTGGCTCGCCATCGCCCTGACCGCCGTCGGCTGCTACGCCGTCAAGCTGCTCGGCCTCCTGGTGCCCGCCGGAGTCCTCGAACGGCCGCTCGTCCAACGCCTCGCCGCGCTCCTGCCCGTGGCGCTGCTCGCCGCTCTCACGGCCCAGCAGACGTTCGGCGAGGGCCAGCACCTCATCCTCGACGCGAAGGCCGCAGGGCTCGCCGCAGCGGGTGTGGCCTTCCTGCTCCGGGCGCCGTTCCTGGTGATCATCGCGGCGGCGGTGATCGTCACGGCCGGGGTGCGGGCTCTCGGCTGAGGGGGCCGGTCCCTGGGGCGGACGCCGAGCGCCGGGGTGCGTACGGAGAACAGGCACCACGCACGCGTGCAGTCCTGCAGCGCCGCACCCGTGACGCCCGAAGCGCCTCAGCCCAGCGACCGTCCGTACGCCCGCAGTGTGCGCAAGGCGTCGATCGTGACGATGGGGCGCCACTCCAGGGCCGAACCCGGCGCCCACAGGTGCCAGTTGACGGGCCAGCCGCCGTCGTCCTGCTGCTCGCTCTCCAGATGGTCGAGCGAGCGGCTCATCTCCTCGTCGGTGAACCAGGCACGCGCCAGAGACTCCGGCACGCGCGCGTAGTCGTGCGGGAAGTGGTGCTCGCCCGGCGCGTAGCCCGGAGCCACCGGGTACGTGTCGCGCTCCCGCGGATCGAGCACAGCGAGCCGCTGCTCCCGTACGAGCCGGCCGAGCCGGTCCGCGGCGGCCTGTGCGCGGGAGCGGTCGGGCGCACCGTCGAGGAACGCGACCGCGGCCTGGATCTCGTACGGGTGCGACGTGGTGAGCGACTCGACGGCGGCCCAGCAGTAGTCCGTGGCTCGGAAGAGCCAGGCGTGCCACACCTCGTTGCGGTGCAGCAGACCCACGACCGGCCCCGTGGCGAGCAGGTCGCTGGGCGGGTCGTCCACGACCGGGACGAACGGAGCCACCGGGTAGCCGCGCTGGCTCGGATGGATCGCGGGCAGCGCGCCGTCCGGCGTCGACAGGTCCGAGAGGTGGCGGCACACCCGCTCCACGCGCTGCCCGCCGCAGCGCCCGATCGAGTCCAGCACCCGCAGCGCGTGCGCGGTGTGCAGCGGCTGGCTCACGGGCCCGCGCAGATCGGGCTCCAGGGCGTGGCCGTAGCCGCCGTCGGGGGTGCGGTACGCGGAGAGTGCCTCCTCGACGGCATCGGCGGAACCGCCGAGGAAGTGGTGGGCGAACCTGCGCTGTTCGAGCACGCGCGCGGTGAGCCACACGAAGTGCTCGGCGCGGGCCAGCCGGGAGGGCCGAGCGGCCGTGGGGCGCGGCAGGCGCGCCGCTGCGTCGGGCGTACCGGATGCTACGGATTCAGCCATGCCTCGAACCGTAGGGCGGCGGACGGCGCCGGGCAGCCGCTCCGGAAACGGCCACTCTCAGGTGCCGGATTTCGAATGCACGGGGTTGACGTTCCGGCCCCTCCGCGCGTGTGCACGATCCGAACCGGACAGTGGCCCCGGAGCACCGTGCAACGCCGTCAGGGAGCCGTCGCCGCCGCCACGAACATCGGCAGGGCGAGGAAGAGCCGGTCTGCCTCTGCACGCGCGCGTTGCCCGGCGATCCAGCCGTCCGCCTCCGCGCGTGTGACGGCCCCCGCGGAGCAGGCGCCCTCGGCGAGGCCGACGAGCAGAGGCAGCATCTCCGGCCCGGTGAAGACCCCCGTGCGCACTTCGACGACCGGTTCTGCGAAGTGGGCGTCGAGGAGAAGGTTCCGGTACCTGCGGGCGGCGCGCGGGGCCGTGGTCAGGTCGGCGCGGGCGTGCACGAGCGTGCGGGTGAGGCCGGGGTCGTCGGAGTCGATGACGAACGCGTCCCAGTCCTGGCCGACCAGCACGATCCGCCCGCCGGGCCTGAGAACCCTGCGCGCCTCCGCCAACGCACGTTCGGGCCGGGCCAGTTCGTGGAACACCTTGTCGGCCCGGTAGCCGTCCACGGAGGCGTCCCGCAGCGGCAGCTCGTACGCGCCGGCGCGCCGGTAGTCGGCCTCCGGCCACCGCGCGCGTGCGACCGCGAGCATGCGCCCGTCCGGGTCGACGCCGACGGCCCGCACACCGTGCGCGGCCAGCTCCGCGACGGCCCGCCCCGCGCCGCATCCCACGTCCACGACCGCCTGCCCTGCGGCCGCGCCCAGCAAGTCGTAGGACAGCGCGCGGAGTTCGGCGGCTCCCGGCAGCTGGTCGGCCGCGTCGAGGAGCGCGATGAGGCCGTCCGTCGGCTCGTGCGGCCGGGGTGCCCGAGGTGTGGTCCGATCCGTTTCCCTGGTCATGCGGCTCAGGCTGCGACTTAATGTCGACATGAAGTCAAGCGAGGACGAGGTACGGGGCGGCGCCGCGCGTGGTCCGATGAGCATCGGCGCCGTCGCCAGGCGCTTCGGTCTGGCCACGCACGTACTGCGTCACTGGGAGTCGATGGGCCTCCTCGCGCCCGCGCGTGACAGCGCCGGACGGCGTCGCTACACCGTGGCCGACCTCACGCGCGTAGCCGTCGTGCTCCGCGCGAAGGAGGCGGGGCTCGCCCTCGAAACCATCCGCACTCTGGCGGCCACCGGCGATCTCGCGCAGCGGCGGACGATTCTTGAGGAGGAGGCCGAGACCCTGCGCGCCCGGATCGCGGCCGCGCAGTCGGCCCTCGACCTCATCGAATGCGCCCTGGACTGCGACCACGAGGACGTCACGCAGTGTGCCCATTTCCAGCGGGTGGTGAGCCCGGAGCCCTGAGCCCCGAGTCCGGTCCGGGGCCGCCCGCCCAGGCTCTACGCTGCGTACATACGCACTTCAGGCCCCAAAGAGGCCACGGGAAGTGGAAGTGCGCGACTCGGAGTGGGTGCGGAGCAGATCTCATGCGGTTGACGGTGTTCTGGCAGCGGATGGAGGAGCACTTCGGTGCTTCGTACGCCGATTCGTTCGCGCGTGATCACGTGATGTCCGAGCTCGGCGGGCGGACGGTGCACGAGGCGCTGGACGCCGGCTGGGAGACGAAGGACGTGTGGCGCGCGGTCTGCACCGCCATGGGCATCCCGGCCGACAAGCGCGGGACCCTCCCGGAGGACAAACGCTGACACGCGCGGTGACGGTTCGAGGAGTTCCGAGGAGATCGAGAAGTTCGAGAAGGGGGCTGACGGAGCGGCTCGTCGGTCGGACGGCCGACCGAAAGGATCAGGACACGGCCTCGGCCGGATGAGGTGGCTCACGTCCGCGCGGCTGCCGGTTTGTCGGTGGCGTACGCGAGACTGGTCGACGTGGCAGCCAGCGAAGCACCCAGTGAGACCGTCGCAAAGGACAGCGGCCCGCCCACGACGCCCCCCGCGGGGCCCACGTCGGCGTGGTCGGGACAGCGCATGCCTCGATGGCTCCCGCGCGCCATGGTGCTCGCCCTGGCGCTGTTCGCCTGCTTCCAGCTCGGCAGCTGGGCCTTCCACCAGCTGACCGGCCTGCTGATCAACATCCTGATCGCGTTCTTCCTCGCCCTCGCCGTGGAGCCCGCGGTGAGCAGGATGGCGCAGCGCGGCATGCGCCGCGGCCTGGCCACGGCCCTGGTGTTCCTCGGCGTGATCGTCGCGGGGGCGGGTTTCGTCGCCATGCTGGGCTCGATGCTCGCCGGCCAGATCGTGGACATGGTGGAGGACTTCCCGCAGTACCTGGACTCGGTGATCAGCTGGATCAACACCACGTTCCGCACGGAGCTGTCCCGCGTCGAGCTGCAGGACAGCCTGGTGCACTCGGACTGGCTGCAGAAGTACGTGCAGAACAGCGCGACCGGCGTCCTCGACGTGTCGGCGCAGGTTCTCGGCGGGCTCTTCCAGCTCCTGACGATCCTGCTCTTCTCGTTCTACTTCGCCGCCGACGGCCCGCGCCTGCGCCGCGCGCTGTGCTCCGTGCTGCCGCCCGCCAAGCAGGCCGAGGTGCTGCGCGCCTGGGAGATCGCCGTCGACAAGACCGGCGGATACCTGTACTCGCGCGGCCTGATGGCCCTCATCTCCGGCGTCGCGCACTACATCCTGCTGGCGGCGCTCGACGTCTCGTACGCGCCCGCGCTCGCGGTGTGGGTCGGTCTGGTCTCGCAGTTCCTGCCGACGATCGGCACCTATCTGGCGGGCGCGCTGCCGATGCTGATCGCGTTCACGGTCGACCCCTGGTACGCGCTGTGGGTGCTGATCTTCGTGGTGGTCTACCAGCAGTTCGAGAACTACATGCTGCAGCCCAAGCTGACCGCGAAGACCGTCGACATCCACCCCGCGGTCGCGTTCGGCTCCGTCATCGCGGGTACGGCCCTGCTCGGCGCGGTCGGCGCTCTCATCGCGATCCCCGCGGTGGCCACGCTGCAGGCGTTCCTCGGCGCCTATGTGCGGCGGTACGACGTGACGGACGACCCGCGCGTGCACGGCCACCGCAGGCGCGCCGCCGGCCCGCCGCTCGTACGGCTGAGACAGGCGTTGAGCACGCGCAGCGACGCACCTCCGCCGCCCCAGCAGCGCACGTCGGAGCCGCCGACCGAGCGGGACGGGTGAGCCGCACTCCCGGCGCCGTTCTCGTAATCGGTCACTCCCCGTAAGGGGAGCCCTTTTCCGGCAAGGCGGTCTCAGGTCTACGAATCCGGCCGCCGGTCTCAGATGTACGAAGGCCGGGTGACGCGGTGCCGGAACGTGCGCCACGTCCACGCCTGCACGGCCACGAGGAGCGGTGTCACCACGAGCAGCGCGGGCACCAGGAACGCGAGCGTGGTCCCGTCCGCAGCCGACTCCGTGAGCGGCAGCGTCAGCCCTGCGAGCAGCGGCAGCGCGGCCATCAGGGTGCCGGTCAGGGCGAACGTCTGCCAGGGCCGCCCGCTCCGGCCCACCAGCACACGCGCGCGTGCGTATGGATCCCCCGTCAGGCGCATCGCGGCGAAGCCGAGCCCGTGCGCCGCGAACAGGGCGGCGACCGCGAGGGACGTGAGAACCGCCACCGGGCCGGTCGCAACGGAACCGGCCGAGCCGGTGAACAGCCCGGCGAGCAGCCAGCCCCAGGAGAGCGCGACGGCCCAACTGCCGCACACCACCGCCCCGTCGCACACGGCGCGCCACCGGGAGCCGCCCGCACGGCCGCGCAGCCACAGCCCCGCGTCGCGCACCACCCAGCCCGCCAGCAGCGGCACCACGACGGCGAACTGGCCGCTCAGAAGCTCGCCCTCGAGCTCAGGGAAGCAGCCGATGAGCAGGCCCGCGGCGGCGACGAGCCACACCTCGTTGCCGAGGAAGAACGGGGCGAACGACGTGAGAACCAGACGCCGTTCCGCGTCACCGCGACCCAGAAAGGGCGCGAGCATGCCGGTGCCGATGTCGGCGCCGCCGAGCACGAAGTATCCGGCCGTGAAGAACGCCAGCAGGCCGACGGAGAGCGTTTCGAGGGTCGAGGTGTCCATGGGTGCTCCTCAGTAGCGTGCGGCGGCGAGAGAGTCGGCCGGGTTCCGTTCGGCGGCACGCTCGTCGTGGCCGAGCCCCTGCTCGACCGGCCCCACGCGCGCGTGCCGCACGAGCAGCCACACGTTGAGCGCGGCGAGAAGCGCGAACAGGGTGGTGAACACGATCAGCGAGGTGCGCATCGCGCCCGGCGACACCGAGGAGGCAGCGTCCTCGGTCCGCAACAGGCCGTACACCACCCAGGGTTGACGCCCAGCTTCCCGGAACACCCAGCCGCTGATCATCGCCACGTACGGCAGCGGAACCGCCGCCATCAACACCACATGCCAGAGCCGGAAGCGGAAAACCGCCCTCTTGAAGCAGGCGAGCACGACGCCGCCCAGGCACAGGTACATCATCAGCGCGAAGGCCAGCAGCATCAGAATTCCGGCACCGCGCGTCCAGGCCTCCGAAGGGACGTAGTCACCGGGACCGAATCGGGCCACCATGTCGGCCTGAAGACGGGCCACTTCGGCCGCCTTGCTGCTGAAAACCGCCTCCTTCATGGGCTGCATCACCGCGAACTGCACCCCACCGAAGGTCGCCGTCACGAACAGCGCGGGCAGTGACACGAACACCCCGATGCGCAGCCCGCGCCCGAAGAACTCCCACTCCGGCGAGCGCTTGAACAGGTGGTAGGCGCTCACTCCCGCCATGAAGAACCCGGCGGTGAGCAGCGCGCCCGCGACGATGTGCCCGAACGCGAGCAGCGTGCTCGGATTGGTGAACACCGCCGCAGCGTCCGCGATGACCAGCCGATCGCCCGAAACCCGGTGCCCCACAGGGTTGTTGAGGAACCCGTTCGCGACGAGGATCCAGTACGCGGAGGCGTAGGCCGTGAGCGTCACCACCCAGATCAGCGCCAGATGGACCCAGCGGTTGAACCGGTTCCAGCCGAAGATCCACAGCCCGAGGAAAGTCGACTCCACAAAGAAGGCGACGACTGTCTCCAGAGCCATGGAGGCGCCGAAAACGTCCCCTGCGTAGTGCGTGAGTCCGCTCCAGCTCAGTCCGAACTGAAACTCCATGACGATGCCGGTGACGATCCCGACGGCGTAGTTGATGACGTACAACTGCCCCCAGAACCGCACCATGCGCGCGTGCAGCACGCTGCCGCCGCCGAGCGTCGCCCGGGTCTGCAGGCACGCCACCAGCGTCGCCAGGCCCAGCGTGAGGGCGACGAACAGGAAGTGGCCGCCCGCGGTGAGGGCGAACTGCAGCCGCGCCAGGTCGACGGTCTCAGACGCCGGCGCGGCGCTCGCGAGAGTCAGGAAGGGATCCACACCGCCAGAGTCCGCGTACGACTCAGGGAGCGGCATCGGCCGCTGGTGGACAGTGGGCGTACATCCTCAGTTGCGGGAGAGCGGGCCGGCGTACCCCAGAAGTTGCGGGCACGCGCAGTGCTGGATTTCTGGAAAGCGTGGACACGCGCGGTGTCGGATTCGGGCAGGCCCACCCGTGCGGTGGCGGATTCGGAAAGCGTCCCCCGCGCGGTGTCGGGTTTCAGCTCAGCCAGCCCGGGGTGATCATTCCGGACTCGTAGGCGAGGATGACCAGTTGGGCCCGGTCGCGGACGTCCAGCTTGGTCATGATCCGGCTCACGTGCGTCTTGGCCGTGGCGGGGGACAGGACGAGTCGCCGGGCGATCTCGTCGTTGGACAGGCCGGCGCCGACCAGCCCCATGACTTCCCGCTCCCGCTCGGTCAGCGCGTTGAGCCGCGGGCTCGGATCGGGCTGCCTGCTGCGGCCCGCGAACCCGGCGATGAGGCGACGGGTCACGGCGGGCGCGATCAGGGCGTCGCCGCGCGCCACGACCCGCACGCCGTGCAGCAGCTCCATCGGCTCCGTGTCCTTCACCAGGAACCCGGAGGCGCCCGCGCGCAGCGCCCCGTACACGTAGTCGTCCACGTCGAACGTCGTGAGGATGACGACGCGTACGCCTTCGAGGGACGCGTCCTCGGTGATGCGGCGGGTGGCCTCCAGGCCGTCGACGCCCGGCATGCGGATGTCCATCAGGACCACGTCGGGCAGCAGTTGCCGGGTGAGCGCGACGGCGTGCTCGCCGTCGGCGGCCTCACCGACCACCTCGATGTCGTCCTCGTCCTCCAGGATCGAGCGAAAACCGGCTCTGACCAGAGTCTGGTCGTCGGCGAGGACGACACGGACCGCTCTGCGGCCGTGCGGTGCTGAGCCGGTTCTCGTCGGCCCCTGTGCGGCTGTCACAACTCCCCCTCGAACGGTTCCGACAGCGGCAGCCGGGCGCTCACCCGGAAACCGTCCGCCGTGTTGTGCGCGGTCAGTTCGCCGCCGAACGCCTTGGCGCGCTCGGCCATGCCGCGGATCCCGCTGCCGTGCGCGAGCTCGTCGGGCGAGCCCTGCCCGTCGTCGTCGATCCGCAGTTGCAGTTCATCGGCGGAGTAGGCGAGCGTGACCGTCACTACGCACGCGCGCGCGTGCCGGGCCACGTTCGTCAGCGACTCCTGCACGATCCGGTACGCCGCCAGGTCGAGCGGCGGCGGCAGCGGCCGGGGTGCGCCGACCGTCTCCGCACGGACGTCGAGGCCCGCGCTGCGTGCGCCCGCCAGGAGCTCGGGCAGCCGGTCGAGGCCCGCTGTGGGCGCCGTGGGCGCGCTCTCGTCGGACCGGCGCAGCATGCCGAGGGTCGAGCGGAGTTCGGCCAGCGCCTGCCTGCTCGTGGACTTGACGGCTTCGAGTGCCTCTTCGGCGATGACGAGCGCGCCGCCCGCGGCGGTCTGGCCGGGAGCGGGGCTGTCCGAGGCTGCGTGGTCGGACGCAGTGCTGTCCGAGGCGGCGCGGCTCGGTGCCGGGCTGTCCGCGCCTGCGTGGTCGGGCGCCGCCTTGTCCGAGGCGGGTGTGCGCCCCTCAGCCGTGTCCTCGGCGCGGGACCGGTGCTTGGAGATGCGGTGCAGGGCGGCGCTGGACTGCACGTTGATGAGCGAAATGCTGTGCCCCAGCACGTCGTGCACCTCGCGCGCGATCCGCAGCCGCTCCTCGGACGCGCTCTGCAGGGCGAGCGCCTCCTGCTCCCGCTCCGCGGCCAGGGCGCGCCTGCGGACCTCCTCCAAATAGGCGGCACGCGTGCGTTGTGCGCGAGCGAGCACGAGGAGGCTGAGCAGCCAGCCCGCCAGCATCATGATCGACATGTCGTCGACCTTGCGCCGGCCCGGCTCCTGCAACACCTCGCCGTACACCACGAGCAGCATCGCCACGACCCCCAGGGCGGCGGCCGCGGCGAAACGGCCGTCCACTGCGGCCGTGTAGAGGGCGACGATGAACGCGAGCACCACAGGGCCGTCGTTCGCGCTCACCGGGAAGTACGCCGCGCACGCCAAAAGCGTCACTACTGCGACGCCGATGGGCCTGCGACGCCGGAAGTGCAGCGCACCGCACGCGATCGCGAGCAGCGACCAGCCCGCCACCGCCTGCCAGAGCGTCTCGGACTCGCCCCGCATCCCCCACAGCGCGCCGCCCGCGGCGACAGCGGTGACGGCCAGCGTCACCGCTAGATCCTTGGCACGCGCGGACAGTCGCTGCCCGGGTGGACCGGTCGGGGGAAAGGCCATGTCCGGAAGGATATTCCGGGCTCCACGGCCCGGACCTGTCGGGAAAACCGCATCCCTTAGGGGGCGTTTTCCGCTCCAGGGTGGTGGCCGGTGCCGAGCAGCCCGGTCAGCATCCGGCGCACGGTACGCCGGAACAGCTCCTCCGGGTCCTGGGCGAGTTCCGCCTCGGGCTGATCGGCCAGAGCTGCCGCGATCAGCGGACGGTCGCCCTCCGCTGCTGCCCTGTTCAGGTAGATGGCCTGCGCGGCCCGACGGTCCGCGGCATGCCGCTCGGCCGTACTGGTACCGGTTTTTGCGGCCGACCCGCGCGAAGCACGATGGCCGGATCCGCCACCGCCCGTGCCGGACGTACGAGCGAATCCCCCTGTGGAGCCTTGGAGTTCGGCCCGTACGAGCTGAGTGATCAGGGCGTTCGTGAGGCCGACGATCTCCAGCTTGGCCCGGCCCGGCAAGGGCACCGGCTCCATCGCCCGCAGGGTGTATTCGAGGTGGTCCAGGCCGTGCGGGCCCAGGCGCAGCGGCTCGGGAGGGACGTCGAGCAGCCACGGGTGCCGCAGCTGCACGGCTCTGGTCCGCTCCGCGAGTGCGACCAGATCGTCGACGGGGTCGCCCTGCAGCGGCACGTCGAGGGCCACTTCGCGCGCGACGGCGTCCGTCATCAGGTCGAGCAGGTCGTCGCGGCCCGCGATGTAGCGGTAGAGGGAGGCCTGGCCGGTGCCCAGGGCCTTGGCGACCTGGCGCATGGACACCGCGTCCAGGCCCTCACGGTCCGCCAACTCGACCGCTGCGGCGGCCAGTTCGTCGCGGCTCCGGCCGGCCGCGGGGCCGCGGGTCGCGCGTTGCGGTCGCGCCCAGACCGTCTCCGGCTCGGACTCCTCGCTCACTGCTCGTCTCCTGTCTCTCTGTCCCGTCGCTGTTCTGCCTGTGTCCCACTGGCGCATGCCGGGCGAGTCATGTGCCGGGGGGACGCACCTCGGGTCGGGGCCGATTCCCGTGGCGGACCGCTTCCCGAGGCGGTCGCATCGGGGAGATCCCCGGGGACCCCTAGGGGAAATATCAGGGATGTCTCGGGGCCGATCGGCCTCCGCCGCCGCTCCCGTTCACGTGCGGCGTCCTCTACCCTAGAACTGCGAACGCTGTTCGCGGTTTCCTCGGAGTCTGCCCTCGTGCCTGCCCCGCTCCTGTCCCTGGAGGTTCCCGATGTCCACGTCCCCGGTGCACCTGTGGGGTCCGGTCCGCCGGGCCGAGAACGACGGCGTTCGGCTGGCCTTCGATGCGCTGACCGAGGGCGCGGGCGGCGAGCCGTTGCTGCTGGTCACCGGCCTTGGCGCCAACAGGTACTGGGTGCCGGACGGCCTCTGCCTGGCGCTGGCGCAGCAGGGCTTCGCCGTGGCCCGGTACGACCAGCGGGACAGCGGCGAGTCGACCCGGCTCCCGCCCGTCGCCACCGGCAACCCCATCTCCGCGCTGTTCGGCAGGCGAGGCGCGGCGTACACGGCGGAGGACATGGCGGACGACGCCGCCGCAGTTCTGGACGCCCTCGGCTGGGGTTCGGCGCACCTCCTCGGCGTCTCGCTCGGCGGAGCCATCGCCCAGCGCGTGGCACTGCGCCACCCCGACCGCGTGCGCACGCTCACCACCATGGCCGCCGTCCCCGCCGACGTCTCGGGCCTCGCCACCCTGCGGTACATCCGCGTCGGAACCCTCGCCAAGTTCGCCCGCCTCCGGTTCCCCGACACCGCCGACGGAGCTGTGGCCGCAGGGATCGCCGTGTCCCGCCTCCTCGCCTCCCCGAGCCGCCCCTTCGACGAGAACGCCGCCCGCGCGGACGCGCTGCGCAACCTCGACAACGGCCTGCACGACCGTCAGGCCCAGAGCCGTCAGATCGGCGCCCAGTGGAGCGGCCCGCGCATCGACGCCATCACGCGCCCCTCGCTCGTCCTCCACGGCCAGGACGACCCCCTCATCAAGCCGACCGCCGCCCGCGCGATAGCGGCCCGCATCCCCGGCGCCCGTCTGAGACTCCTCCCCGAAGTGGGCCACGAACTGCCCGCACGCGCGTGGGACACGATCGCCGACGAGCTCCGCACACTCGCCGCATGAACCACCGCACGCGCGCGTACGTTCCGATCAACACCAGCGCTCTGCCCATGAGTTGACACCCGACCGGGGTCATCCCGCGTCGAGCGCAACCCGGCACCTGTCTCACCCCCCTGCCTCTCGACGACGGAACGGACACCCTCATGGACCGCCACCACCAGCAAACCGCCCACCCGCGCGGGAGCGACCACAGCCACGGTGCGCCCCGTGTGTACGACGACGAACGCCTCGCGGGCGCCTACGAGCGGGGCAACGAGATGCCGGAACCGTCCCTGCGCGCCTGGGTCGAGCTGATCGCCTCCCGTACGGACCGACCACAGCCCGCAGTGGTCGAAGTGGGCGCGGGCACCGGCATGTTCTCCGCCGCGATGGCGCGCTGGATCGACGGCGCCGAAGTCCTGGCCGTCGACGCCTCCGAGGCGATGCTCGCCGAGGCGCGGCGCCACCACCCGCACCCGGCCGTCCGCTACGAGCGCGGCTCAGCGGAGCACATCCCCGCCGCACAGCACTCCTTCGACCTCGCCCTGCTCTCCCGGGTCGTCCACCACCTGCCCGACCGGGCCGCCGCGGCAAGGGAGTTGGCGCGGGTCCTGCGCCCCGGCGGGAAGGCGATCGTCAGAACGACCTTCAGGGAACGCCTCGACGCCGTGGTCTACGACTACTGGCCCCGCTTGCGCGCCCTGGACGAGCGGCGGTTCCCCAGCGAACAGCAGCTGGTCGCCGACTTCACCTCGGCAGGGTTCGTACGGGAGGACGTGCTGTCGTACGCCCAGCCCGTGGCGCCCGACCTGGCCACGTACCACGCGCGCGTGGCCACGGCCCCGCAGTCGAAGTTCACGTACCTCACACCCGAGGAATTCCGCGCGGGGCTCGATCGCATGGAGGCGGCAGTCAGACGCGAAGCGGCCGACCGGGCGAGCGGGGCCGCGCCGCGGGAGGAGGTGAACGAGCGCTATGACGTCGCGGTGTTCACGCTCCCCGGGAGCGGTGAGGGGCGGTCCGGCTGAGCGGCGGTCGGCCGTCGTCCGTCAGGAACGTCCGAGCTCCGCGCAGCACGGTGTGCAGCTTGCGTCGGGTCGTACGGCTGTCGAGACGTACGTCGAGCGCGGCCGGCAGCCCGGAGTCCGATCGCAGACCTGGCCGCAGGCGGGAGGCGTCCAGGCCGTCGCGGTGGGCGATGAGAAGTCCGAGTTCGTGGCGGCTGACCGCGTCGGACCCCGCGAGATGGTGTACGCCGCGCGCGTCGGAGAGCGCGAGCTCCAGCAGGGCGGCGGCCAGGTCGGAGACGTGCACCGGGCAGCGGATGTCGTCGGTGAACAGGACACCGTCCGTACGCCGGTCGCGAGGTCGTGGACCAGCCGCACATGCGGGGAGGAACCGGGGAGGCCCGCGCCGCCGTCGATGATCAGCGAAGTGCGGGCGACGACGGCGTCAGGGAACAGGCGGCGGACACCGGCTCCGCCTCCGCCTCGGCCGCGCCGTACGGAGTGAACGGATCCGGGAAGCAGGCCTCGTCGTAGTGGACGCGGGCGCCGGAGAAGACCGCGTCGCTCGACACATGCACCAGGCGGCAGCCGTGCCGCGCCGCGATCGCCGCCAGGCGCACCGGCCCCTCGACGGCGACCGACCGATCGGCCTTCGCGCCCGTGGCGTTGACGATCACGCAAGGAGCCGCCTCGGCCACGAGCGCCTCGATTCGGGCGGAGTCACGCAGGTCGAGGGCATGCCAACGGACGCCCGTGTGATCGGCCTCCGAGGTCGGCCGGGAAGCGGAGGTGGCGGCGGTCGCGTGCTCCGCCGCAACCGCCTGGCGGACCACCTCGGCGCCGAGAAGGCCGCGGCCCCCGGATGACCAGAAGAGGCTGCCCCGTACGAGACGCCGCCCGGCGAGACATTGCCCCACGGAATCTCACCCGACCCCCTCACCAGACGAGTACCCCGCCGCCCACCGACTTGGCTCGATGCGCCGCGGCCACGATGTTGTCGAAGCGCCGGCCCACGTAGTCGGTCTCGTAGCCGCCCTGCCGGGCGAGGTCGGCGAGATGCGGGCGGAGCGCCTCGCACTCGGCGAGGAAGGCGTCGACGTCAGGCGGCTCCACGTACAAGTCGTCGCCGTCGAGCCGCGGGAAGAAGCGGGCGCCCAGCGCTCGGATCGCGTCCGAGCCCCACAGCCGGGTACGCGTGGTCTCGAAGCCCGCCAGGGTCTTGCCGTGCGCCGGATCCTCGAGCAGGACGAAACCGTCGGCGGCGTCGCGGACGAAGGTGTGGACGAGGAGAGACATGACCGGATTCTCCGCCCTCGCCGACGTGCTCCGGCCGCCGCGAGGCCGACACGCGGGCCGCGGGGTGCGCTTGACACGTAAATCGAACATCCATTCTTATGGGAGCTCCGGTACCCCCACAGCCCCGGAAAATCGGGGGTTCCGCGGAGTTATCCACAGGCCGGGGCCGACGTCGAGGCGCATTGTCAGTGGCAGGGGATAGCGTCTTGGACGTGAAGCGATCGACTCAAGCAAATCGGGTGGAACCCATGGCAGGAACCGACCGCGAGAAGGCGCTCGACGCCGCGCTCGCACAGATTGAACGGCAATTCGGCAAGGGCGCAGTGATGCGCATGGGCGAGCGGCCGAACGAGCCCATCGAGGTCATCTCCACCGGCTCGACGGCCCTCGACGTCGCCCTCGGCGTCGGCGGCCTGCCGCGCGGCCGTGTGGTGGAGGTGTACGGCCCGGAGTCCTCCGGTAAGACGACCCTGACGCTGCACGCCGTGGCCAACGCGCAGAAGGCCGGCGGCCAGGTGGCGTTCGTGGACGCGGAGCACGCCCTCGACCCGGAGTACGCGAAGAAGCTCGGCGTCGACATCGACAACCTCATCCTGTCCCAGCCGGACAACGGTGAGCAGGCGCTCGAGATCACGGACATGCTGGTCCGCTCCGGTGCGCTCGACCTGATCGTCATCGACTCCGTGGCCGCCCTCGTGCCGCGCGCGGAGATCGAGGGCGAGATGGGCGACTCGCACGTGGGTCTGCAGGCCCGCCTGATGAGCCAGGCGCTCCGGAAGATCACCAGCGCGCTGAACCAGTCCAAGACCACCGCGATCTTCATCAACCAGCTCCGCGAGAAGATCGGCGTGATGTTCGGCTCCCCGGAGACCACGACCGGTGGCCGCGCGCTCAAGTTCTACGCCTCGGTGCGTATCGACATCCGCCGCATCGAGACCCTCAAGGACGGCACGGAGGCGGTCGGCAACCGCACCCGCTGCAAGGTCGTGAAGAACAAGGTGGCGCCGCCCTTCAAGCAGGCCGAGTTCGACATCCTCTACGGCCAGGGCATCAGCCGCGAGGGCGGCCTGATCGACATGGGAGTGGAGCACGGCTTCGTCCGCAAGGCCGGCGCCTGGTACACGTACGAGGGCGACCAGCTCGGGCAGGGCAAGGAGAACGCCCGTAACTTCCTGAAGGACAACCCCGATCTCGCCAACGAGATCGAGAAGAAGATCAAGGAGAAGCTGGGCGTCGGCGTGAAGCCGACGGAGGGCGAGCCCGACGCGGACGCGGCGACCGTGGACGCTGCGGCGGCCAAGGACGCCAAGGACTCCAAGGACGCGGCCAAGTCGGTGCCCGCACCGGCGACGAAGGCCAAGTCGACCAAGGCCGCCACGGCCAAGAGCTAACCCGTGGTACGGCGAACGGACTGGCCGGAGGAACCCTACGACGGCCGGAACGACAGCGGGCAGCCCTACCAGGGGCACGCCTTCGGCGACGGTGGTGACGGCGAACTCTTCGACGGCGACGGGCAGTCGGGTCGCTTCGAGGAGTTCGGCACCGGCGAGGAAACCGACCGCTCCGGTGGTCGCGCGGGCTGGAACGGCCCGGGCGGCAGGGGAGACCGGGGCGGTCGCGGAGGGCGTTCCAGTGCCCGCGGCCGGCGAGGGGCCAGAGGCCGCGAAGGCGACAGAGCCTTCGGAGAGGGGCGCGGCGGAGGCTTCGGCGACCGTGCGCCCGGGGGCGAAGGCGGCGCCGGGGAAGACGGCGATTCCCCCGACCCGTCGAGGGCCGGGAAGGGGGAGTCGCGTACGCGAGAGCGGGACCTGCCACCGGAGGAGCGGGCGCGGAACATCTGCCTGCGCCTGCTCACCGGCACCCCGCGCACGCGTAAGCAGCTCGCCGACGCGCTGCGCAAACGGGAAATCCCCGACGACGTGGCGGAGGAGGTCCTCTCCCGGTTCGAGGAGGTCGGCCTCATCGACGACACGGCGTTCGCGGGAGCCTGGGTGGAGTCCCGGCACCACAGCCGGGGCCTGGCCCGCCGCGCACTCGCCCGGGAGCTGCGCACCAAGGGAGTCGACTCCACGGCCATCGACGAGGCCATGGAGCAACTCGACTCCGAGCAGGAAGAGGCCACGGCGCGCGAACTGGTCGCCCGCAAACTGCGCTCGACCAGAGGCCTCGACCGGGACAAGCGCCTGCGCCGCCTCGCGGGCATGCTCGCCCGCAAGGGCTACCCGGAGGGCATGGCCCTGCGGGTGGTGCGGCAGGCACTGGAAGAAGAGGGGGAAGAGACGGACGACTTGGAGTACGGGGGGTTCTGAGTCGGCGGTCGCGAAAGGGGGGAACGGGGGAGCGAGGAGAAGGGGGAAAGCGGGGAGAACGGGGAGAAAGGGGGAGCAAGGCCCTTGCCGGGGCGCCGAGTTGGCGAGAGGGAAGGGCCAGGGTCAGGGGGAGTTGGGGCTGGGCGCGGTGACTGGCAGGCCGGCCGCGCGCCAGGCCTGGAAGCCGCCGGTCAGGTCCGTCGCGCGATACAGGCCCAGCTGCTGGAGGGAAGCGGCGGCGAGGCTCGAGGCGTAGCCCTCGTTGCAGACCACCACGACGTGCACATCGTGGCCGGTCGCCTCCGGCAGACGGTGACTGCCCTGCGGGTCGAGGCGCCACTCCAGCTCGTTGCGCTCCACGACCAGGGCGCCGGGGATCAGGCCGTCGCGCTCGCGGAGCGCGGCGTACCGAATGTCCACGAGCAGGGCCTCACCGGCCTCCGCCGCGGCGTGGGCGGCAAGCGGATCGATACGGTCGAGAGTCTCGCGGACGCGCTCCAAGTGGGCGTCGATGGAGAGGGGTTGAGGCCGGCCGGGTTCGCGGCCCGGGGCGGACGAGACGGTCGGGACGGACGGAGGCGGGGTGGACGGGGTGGATGAGTTGAGGGTCACTGCCAGTCCTCCGGCTGCTCGACCTGCTCCAGCCGCAGCACCGAACCCGTGCGGCTGAAGCGGCGGATCAAGGGGAGAGGGGGGAAGTAGGCGTGTACGGAGACGGCGTGCTCGGTGGCCTCCTCGTTGAGGACCTCGTGCACATGGTGAGTGCCGAAAGCACGGCCGCGGCCGGCGGGGAGGGCGCGGCTGCGGTCGACGCCGGAGGCGAGTTCGAGGGTCTTCCAGCCCTCGCTCGGCAGGCGGACGGCGAGCGAGTGCTCCGTCAACTCGCCCCGGGCCGTGGTGAAGGCGCCGACCGACTCGGCGTGGTCGTGCCAGCCGGTACCGGTGCCAGGAGGCCAGCCGATCAGCCACGCCTCACTGCCGCCGGGACCTTCGAGCCGTACCCAGGTGCGGCCTTCGGGATCGAGGGGGAGCGAGGCGATCAACTCGGCGTCGGCGGCGGTGCGACGCACGAAGTCCAGAAGCTTGGCAGGAGTGGGAGCGGGTGCAGGGGCGGGGGCTGCGGAGGCCGGGGCGGTCGTAGCGGGGGGCGTTGCCGTTGCCGGGGGTGCGGAAGGGGGCGTCGAAGACACGTGGGCCGTCCTGTGAAGTCGCGGGGTGCGCGCGGGCACGACGCTGGGCCGCGGTGCGGGGCGCGCGTGAGGGAAGGGCGAGATCAGGACGAGTGACAGACGCAGCCCGCGTAGCGGACGAGGTCCATGTGGACCCTCCGCCAAAGGCGTCGGCTGGTGTCGGTCATGAAGCGGAGTACAGCACGAGGCTCGGGGCGGGTCAAACGGTGTCCGGGAAGTGGGCGGTAGTTGGGGCGAGCGTGCCGCCTACCGCCTGCCGCTTACCACTTCCCGGCTCCTTCCCGCCGCCTCCGGCCCCCCGGAAGGGAGGCCGGAGGACGGGGTAACTCCGGTCCCGTCAGCGGTCGTTGACGGTGTCCGTGGTGCTGGGCTTGCCGGTACTCGTGTCGGCGTCCGGGGCGGGGGCCGGGTCGGCGTCCGAGGCGGAGTCGTTCCCGGAGGCCGGGTCGGGGCCCGCTTCGGCCCTCCGCTCCAGCTCTGCGCTCCACTCGGCCGCTGTGCCCGACTCCAGCTCCGTCCCCGGAACCGTCTCCGACTCGGCTTCGGAGTCCGACTTGTCCTCGTCCGACGCCAAGGTGCCGTCGTCGGCCCGCACCTCGTCGACCTCGTCCGCAACCACGTCCGCAACCTCGACGTCCAGCTCGACCGGACCCCCGGACCGGGCTGCGTCCCCGGACCGGCCCGCACCCCCGGACCGGCCCGCGTCACCGGATCGACGACCCGTGCCCGTACCCGTACCCACGCCCGAGCCCCCGCCCCGCAACCCCCCGCAAGCCGAGTCCGCCGCTGCGTACAGCTCGGCGGGGCGTACGCCGGAGAGGGCTGTGACGAGGTGGCCGTCGGGGCGGATGAGGAGGACGGTGTGGGCGCCGGCGCCGGGGTAGCGCTCGGCGACGAGGAGCTCGCCGCGTACCGGGAGGGCGGTGACCGCGGCGGCGAGGCGGGGCATGACTCCGGCCTTCATCCAGTGCCGGCGCTCCCAGACGCCGGTGCCGGGGGCGACGAGGACGACGAGGAAGTTGCCGTGGCCGAGGCGTTCGCGCAGGCGGGCCGTGCTGCCGTCGGGCACGGTGACCGGCACGTCGGCGACGGGCGTGCCCGGGTGGGTGACCGTGTCGACCGCGGAGGGGGAGGAAGTGTCCGGCGACAGAGGGGAGTTGGCGTACGAGGGAGGAGTGCCGAGGGGGCCGCGACCGACGTGGCCGTCGGTGAGCAGGGCGTCGTGGCCGCGCGCGGTACCCGGGACGTAGGCGCGCAGGCCGCCGCCTCCGCGCAGTATCGGCAGGGCCTGGTCGGCGGCGCGGAGGCGGGCGGCGACGGAGGCACGGCGCTCGGCCTGGTAGCTGTCGAGCAGCGCGTCGGCCTCAGCCTGCTGCGAGCCCGCACCCGGGCCCGAGCCCGAGCCCGCACCCGAGCGCGAGCCTGCGGCCGTACCCGAGCCCAAGCCCGCGGTCGCCCCCGACCCAGAACCGGAACCGGTCTCCGACCCGGAACCGGAACCCGAACCCGAAGCCACCTCCGACCCCGACCCTGACCCCGACCCCGACCCTGACCCCGACCCCGACCCTGACCCCGACCCTGACCCCGACCCTGACCCCGCCCCCAGATGCCAGCAGTGGGCCAGCTTCCAGGCGAGGTTGTCGGCGTCCCGCAGGCCCTCGTCGACGCCCTGGGTGCCGAGTGCGCCGAGCAGATGGGCGGCGTCCCCGGCGAGGAAGCAGCGCTGTACGCGCCAGCTGCGGGCGAGGCGGTGGTGCACGGTGTGGACGCCGGTGTCGAGCAGGTCGTAGGGCGGGACGCTGCCGCCGCACCAGCCGGCGAGGGTGTCGCGGATCTTCGCCAACAGGACCTCGGGGGTGACGAGTTCGCTGCGGGCGGGGAGCAGCCAGTCGAGGCGCCAGACGCCCTCGGGGAGGGGGCGGGCGGTGATCTCGGTGGCGGCTCCGGGCCACGGGGGCAGCCGGTGCAGCACGGCTTCGCCGGGCCAGGGCAGGTCGGCGCGGAGCGCGGCGACGGCGTGCCGTTCGACGGCGGTGCGGCCGGGGAAGCGGATGTCGAGGAGCTTGCGGACGGTGGAGCGCGGGCCGTCGCAGCCGACCAGGTAACTGCCGCGCCACCAGGTGCCCTTGGGGCCGCGGGTGTGGGCGGAGACCCCGTGGGAGTCCTGCTCCAGGGAGTCGACGCGGCTGTCCGTGGCGAGCCGGACGAGCGGCTCGTCGGCGACGGCCTCGCGCAGGGCGGCGGTCAGGGTGTGCTGGGCGAGGTGGACGGGGGCGGGGCTGACCTCGTCGACGGTGAAGGCGTGCCGGCGCATCTCCTGCTTGCGGCGGTAGGAGCGCCAGCCGGCCCAGCGGGCGGCGGAGAAGTCGCGCCCCGTGAGGCGGGCGGCGAGGTCGGCCATGTCCTCGCGGAGCACCGCGGTGCGGGCGGGACGCTGCTCGTCCTTGCCGGGGCCTTCGTCGAGGACGACCGAGGGGACTCCGGCGTGGGCGAGTGCGAGGGAGAGGGTGAGCCCGACGGGTCCCGCTCCGACGACGATCACCGGGTCCACTGCGCCGCGCCTCCTGCCAGGGAGAGGGCCGCGGGGCGGGCCCTGAAGGGCGTGCTGTTACTGGCAGTTGGGGCAGGGTGCGCGATCACAGAACGTATGCAACCCATTGCCGGTGCTTGCGTCAAGTGACGGAGGCAGCGACGTGACGTCGCTGCCTCCGGTGGTTCAGGATCTCCGACGGTCGCCGTGACCGTATGTCCGACGATCCGTCAGTTGTCCTTGCCCTGCGCCTTGTCGGCGTCGGTCACCTTCTCGGCGACGGGGGCGCCCGGCGCCGGGGCCACCTCCGAGGAGGCCGGCTCCTCGGCGTGGGCCGGCTTGATCCCCGTCTTCGCCCGCCGCCCCCGCTTCTCGATCCACGTGGCGAGCCACGACAGGACCAGGCAGAGGCCGATGTAGATGGCGCCGAAGACGGCGACCGTCTGGACGAACGGGTAGACGCCGTTGACGGGCGTGTTGTTGGCGATCAGGCGGGCCGAGTGCAGCAGCTCCGGGTAAAGGATCATGAAGCCGAGCGAGGTGTCCTTGAGGGTCACCACGAGCTGGCTGATGATCGTCGGCAGCATCGAGCGGATCGCCTGCGGGAACAGCACGAGCGTCATGACCTGGGACTTGCGCAGGCCGATCGCGTACGCCGCTTCCTTCTGGCCCTTCGGGACGGCGTTGATGCCGGCGCGCAGCACTTCGGCCTGGACACAGCCGTTGTAGATCGTCAGGCCGAGGACGAGAGCCCAGAACGGGGTCATCGTGCCGAGGATGCCGACCCACAGGGCGAAGATCGTGATCAGCAGCGGGATCGAGCGGAACAGGTCGATGAAGACGACCGCGAGCCAGCGCACCGGCCGGTGGTCGGAGAGCCGCGCCACGCACAGGACGACCGCGAAGACCAGCGAGAAGACACCGGCGAGCGCGAACACCTGAAGGGTGGCGAGCAGCGCTTCGAGGATGTTCTGGCGGATGCCCGCGTAGTTGAAGATGTCCCACAGGGCGGGGTCGAACTCGCCCTTCTCGTTCAGGCGCAGGATGACCCAGGCGATGCCGCCGATCAGCGCGGCGGAGCCGACGACGGTGTAGATGATGTTGCGGGCCCTGGCCTTGGGGCCGGGGGCGTCGAAGAGAACGCTCGCGCTCATCGGGCGACCTCCAGGCGGTGCTCCAACAGCCGGAAGAGACCGTTGATGGCGTACGTGATGATCAGATACGCGAGGGTGATCCAGATGAAGATCACCGCGATGTCGTAGCCGTCGTTGCTCAGGGTCTTGGAGACGTTGAACAGGTCGACGTTGTTGAAGGCACCGGCGATCGCGGTGTTCTTCGTGAGCGCGATGAAGATGCTCGACAGCGGCGGCACCACGGTGCGGGTGGCCTGCGGGAGCACGATCAGGCGCATCGTCTGCGTGAACGTCATGCCGATGGAGCGGGCGGCCTCGGCCTGGCCGAGCGGCACCGTGTTGATGCCGGAGCGCACCGCCTCGGCCACGAACGCGGAGGTGTAGAAACCGCAGGCGGCGACGGCGAGCAGGAAGGAGTCGAGGTCCGGGAAGAGGACCTTCGGCACCACGAAGAACGCCACCAGGAACAGCAGCGTCAGCGGGGTGTTCCGGAGCAGGGTGACCCAGAGGGTCCCGAATATCCGCAGGGGCGGCACGGGCGAGACGCGGAACCCGGCGATGATCACGCCGAGCACCATCGCCACCAGGGCGCTGGCCCCGGTCAACTCCAGGGTCCCGATGAACCCCTCGCGGAACAGCGACAGGTTGTCGAGCAGTACGTTCATGAATTCTCCGCGAGGGGTTCGCGACGGTCGCAGGTCTTCGCGACGGAGCCCCGCCCCACAGGGAAGGGCCCGGCAGCGAGGCGCACATGGGCCGCCCCGCCCCGCCGCGCCCGAGGGAGCGTACGGAGCGGGGCGGAGGTCATTACTTCGGGTCGGTGAAGGCCGGCGGGTCCTTGTACTCGGAGCCGGACTTGCCGAGGGTGGCCTCGAAGGCCTTCTTGTAGTCGCCGTTCTCCTGGTGCGCCTTGACGGCGTCCGCGACGGCCTGCTGCAGCGCCTTGTCGCCCTTCTTCAGGCCGACGCCGTACGGCTCGTCCGAGAACGGCTTGCCGACGACCTTGAGCTTGCCCTCGTTCTGCGCGGCGTAGCCCATCAGGATCGCGTCGTCGGTGGTGACGGCGTCGATCTGGTTGTTGAGCAGCTGGGCCACGCACTCCGAGTACTTGGACAGCTCGGTGACCTTGGCGCCGTACTTCGGCTTCTTGATGTTCTGCAGCGGCGTGGAGCCGACGATCGAGCAGACCTTCTTGTCCCGCACGGTCTCCGGGCCCTTGATGTCCTTCTCGTCCTTGCGGACCAGGAGGGAGGCGCCGGCGTGGAAGTACGGGCCGACGAAGTCGACCTGCTTCTTGCGCTCGTCGTTGATCGTGTACGTGCCGATCATCAGGTCGACGTCGCCCTTGGAGACGGCGGTCTCGCGGGCGCCGGAGTCGACCGTCTTCCACTCGATCTGCTTCGGGGAGAAGCCGAGGTCCGCCGCGATCATCTTGGCGATCTCGATGTCGAAGCCGGAGCGCTCCTTGGTCGACTGGTCCTCGAAGCCCAGGTACGGCTGGTCGGCCTTGGCGCCGATGATCAGCTTGCCGCGCTTCTTGGCCGCCTCGAAGACCGGGGAGTCGACCTTGGCGTCCTTCTTCACCTCGTACGAGAGGGCCTTGGTGCCCGAGGTGTCGGGGCCCTTGCCGCCGTCGCCTGCGGTGCCCTGCTTGCCGCCACAGGCGGTGGCCGTCAGGGCGAGTGCGGCCACGACGGCCGCGGTGGCTGCGGACTTGCGGAGCTTCATGTGCACATCCTTCGTGTCGTCAGGTGCTGAGAAGACGTGTGCGGGCGGGGGCCCTCGCGGAGGACTTCGGGGGAAGGCCTTCGCGGACGGCGGTCCCGCGCAGGGACGTCTGCGGGCGCTTCGGGCCTGGATTCCCGGGCGCCCACGGGTCCGTCAGTGGTGCAGGATCTTCGACAGGAAGTCCTTGGCCCGGTCGCTGCGCGGGTTGCTGAAGAACTCGTCGGGGGAGGCCTGTTCGACGATCCGGCCGTCGGCCATGAAGACCACGCGGTTCGCGGCGGAGCGGGCGAAGCCCATCTCGTGCGTGACCACGACCATCGTCATGCCGTCCCGGGCGAGCTGCTGCATCACCTCGAGCACCTCGTTGATCATCTCCGGGTCGAGTGCCGAGGTCGGCTCGTCGAAGAGCATGACCTTCGGGTCCATCGCCAGGGCACGGGCGATGGCGACGCGCTGCTGCTGGCCGCCGGAGAGCTGCGCCGGGTACTTGTCGGCCTGGGTGCCGACGCCGACGCGGTCGAGCAGCTCGCGGGCCTTCTTCTCGGCCGCGGCCTTCTCCACCTTGCGGACCTTGACCTGGCCCAGCATCACGTTCTCGAGCACCGTCTTGTGCGCGAAGAGGTTGAAGGACTGGAAGACCATGCCGACGTCGGCGCGCAGCCTGGCCAGCTCCTTGCCCTCCTGGGGCAGCGGCTTGCCGTCGATGGTGATGGTGCCGGACTCGACGGTCTCCAGGCGGTTGATCGCGCGGCACAGCGTCGACTTGCCGGAACCGGACGGCCCGATGACAACGACGACCTCGCCGCGGGCGATGGTCAGATCGATGTCCTGGAGCACGTGCAGCGCGCCGAAGTGCTTGTTGACGTTCTTCAGCGCGACCAGCTCGTCCGCCGCGGGCGCGGCGTCCTTGGTCACTGATACTTCGGCCATGGGGGTTCTTGCTCCATCCTCCTCGGTTGGGAGGACAGTAGTAAGGCCGTACGACCAGCGTCATTACATCTGAGGGGAAATTGAGCATAACGATCCGGCCGCAACCGGACACTCCGCGTGAACAGGGCGCCCGGGCTCCGTACCGGCTGCATAACGGAACCCGGCAGCGGCCCGAACGCCCTTGACGGGGCGCTCGTTCATCGGCGTGACTGCCTTGGTGCGTCGCGCGTGCGCGCGCAGGGCCGGGGTGTGCGCAGGGGCGCCCGCGTGCAGGATTCAGGGGCCGCCCGAACGAACCGTGAATTGGAGGGAGCCGGAATGAGGCTGTTGCTCGTCGAGGACGACGATCATGTCGCCGCCGCGCTCTCCGCGGTGCTCGCGCGGCACGGCTTCGACGTGGTCCACGCCCGCAACGGCGAGGAGGCGCTCCGCGCGCTGCTCCCGCCCGACGAGAACGATCCGGACAAGTCCGCCAAGTCCGGCTTCGGGGTAGTGCTGTTGGACCTGGGCCTGCCCGACCAGGACGGCTACGAGGTCTGCGGCAAGATCCGCAAGCGCACCACCACCCCCGTGATCATGGTGACCGCCCGCGCCGACGTCCGCTCCCGCATACACGGCCTGAACCTCGGCGCCGACGACTACGTGGTCAAGCCGTACGACACCGGGGAGTTGCTCGCCCGGATCCATGCCGTCAGCCGTCGCACCGTGCCCGAGGAGTCCGCCGGAGCCGCCGACGACGCGCTGCGGCTCGGCCCCGTACGCATCGAACTGCCCACCCGGCAGGTGAGCGTGGGCGGGCAGAGCGTGCAGCTGACCCGCAAGGAGTTCGACCTGCTCGCGCTGCTCGCGCAGCGGCCCGGCGTGGTGTTCCGCCGGGAGCAGATCATCAGCGAGGTGTGGCGCACGAGTTGGGAGGGGACCGGGCGGACCCTTGAGGTCCATGTGGCCTCGCTCCGCTCCAAGCTGCGCAGCCCCGCGCTGATCGAGACGGTGCGCGGAGTCGGGTACCGCCTCGTCGCGCCCGCCCAGGGCTAGGCCGGTGCGGACACGTCTTCTCCCGCTGCTCATCGTCCTCATGGCGGGCGTGCTGCTCGCGCTCGGCTTCCCGCTCGCGGCGAGCCTGGCGGCGGCGCAGCAGCAGAAGGTGGTCATCGACCGCATCGACGACACCGTCCGCTTCGCGGGGCTCGCCCAGTACGTCACCCAACGCCCCACCGGACCAGGGCGGTTGAGGGAGGACGAGCGGCTCACCACGCTGGAGAAGCAGCTCGTCCGCTACCACGACGTGTACGGCATCAGAGCCGGCGTCTTCTACCGCGACGGCGACGTCATGGCCAACGCCGGAAACTTCCTCGTCCCGGAGGAGGGCGAGGGCGACGAGGCGTTCCGGGAGGCGCTCGCCGGGCGCGGCAGCCACGACCCGCGGCAGGTCTGGCCCTGGCAGGACCGCAGGCTGTACGTGGCGTCGTCGGTGATCCGGGACGGGGACGTCGTCGCCGTCGTCGTCACCGACTCGCCCACCGAGAAGATGCGCGAGGAGACGCTGCACGGCTGGCTCGTCATCGCCGCGGGTGAGGCCGCCGCGATGCTCCTCGCGATCGGCGCGGCGCTGCGGCTCACCGGCTGGGTCCTGAAGCCGGTACGCGTGCTCGACGCGACCACCCACGACATCGCCACCGGACGCCTCAAGTCCCGCGTCGCGGCCGCCGGCGGGCCGCCCGAACTGCGGCGGCTCGCCCGGTCGTTCAACGAGATGGCCGACCATGTGCAGGACGTCCTCGAACAGCAGCGGGCGTTCGTCGCGGACGCCTCGCACCAGCTGCGGAACCCGCTGTCCGCGCTGCTGCTGCGGATCGAGCTGCTCGCCCTCGAACTCCCCGACGGCAACGAGGAGATCGCGTCCGTGCGCACCGAGGGCAAGCGGCTCGCCCAGGTCCTCGACGACCTGCTCGACCTGGCCCTCGCCGAGCACGCCGCCGCCGACCTGAAGCTGACGGACATCGGCGAGCTGGCCGCCGAACGCGTCGACGCGTGGCGGCCGTTGGCCGAGGATCGCGGGGTCGAGCTGCGCTGCGCCGGGCTCGCCGCGGCGACGGCGTGGGCGGACCCGGTCGCGCTGTCCAGTGCCCTGGACGCGGTGGTGGACAACGCGCTGAAGTTCACGCCCGAGGGGGAGACGGTGACGGTCACCGTCGCGGCCGACGGGGAGCATGCGCGGGTCGTCGTGGCGGACGGGGGGCCGGGGCTCGCGGAGGAGGAGTTGGAGCGGGTCGGGGATCGGTTCTGGCGGAGTGGGCGACACCAGAACGTGAAGGGGTCGGGGCTCGGGTTGTCCATCACGCGGGCGCTGCTCGCGGCGGGCGGGGGGTCGCTTTCCTTCGCGCAGAACACGCCGCACGGGTTGCGCGTGACGGTCACCCTGCCGCGGTCGGCGCCGCCGAGCTCCTGAGTTGCCGCCGCGCCTGCATCGCCCTGCGGGCGAGCGTCCTCATGCGCCGGACGGGCTCGATCAGTTCCCCACCCCGCCCCTTCCCGAAAGCCTCCGGCGGTGGTCGTTCGGCTTCCCCGCCGTCGTGGCTGGTCGCGCAGTTCCCCGCGCCCCTTTCGGGGCACAGCGCCGCGACGGCGGGACAGTCGAACGAACAGCTCCGCCGGATTTCGGGAAGGGACGGGGAGGGGATCACTCAGCGCGTGAAGCGCAACGTCACCAGTTCGAAGGGCCGGAGGACCAAGTCCACCCCGCCCTCCCGGAGTTCGTACGAAGCCCCCTCCGCCAGCGGACGCTCCAGCAGGTCCACCGTCTGCACCGACGACGCCGGGAAGCCGAGCTTCAGGCGGGCCCGCGCACGCCCGCCCCCCGCCTCGTACAGCCGTACCACCACATCCCCCGACCCGTCGTCGGCCAGCTTGACCGCGCTCAGGACGACCGAGTCCAGGTCCACCGACGCCAGCGGCTCGACCGGGCCGGGCGCCGCGCCCGGAACGCGGCGTTCGGGGACGTTGATCGCGTACCCCTCGCGGACCGCGTCCGTGATCGTCGCGCCCGGGGCGAGGGCGTACCCGAAGCGGTGGACGCCCTGGTCCGTCTGCGGGTCGGGGAAGCGCGGGGCGCGCAGGAGGGAGATGCGGACCGTGGTCGTCGTGCCCGCACCCGCGGACGCCGGCCGGACCTCGCGGGTCACGTCGTGCCCGTACGTCGAGTCGGTGACGAGGGCGACGCCCCAGCCGGGCTCCTCCAGGTGCACGAAGCGGTGGTTGCACGCCTCGAACTTGGCCGCTTCCCAGCTGGTGTTGGTGTGCGTGGGCCGGTACAGGTGCCCGAACTGCGTCTCCGCCGCGTACCGCTCCGCGTGCACGTCGAGCGGGAAGGCCGCCTTGAGGAACTTCTCCGTCTCGTGCCAGTCGACCTCGGTCGCGATGTCCAGACGCTTCGCGCCGGGCGCCAGGCTCAGCGTCTGGCGTACGCGGCTGTCGCCGAAGGACCGGGTCACCGTGACCGAACCGCCGTCCGCCACCAGGGAGTCGACCTGCGTCAGATCGGTGACCACATTGCGGTAGAACGCGTCGACGTCCCACGCGTCCCACATGTTCGGGAAGTCCGGGTGGATCTGCAGCAGGTTGGCGGCCTCGCCGGGCGGGACCGTCTCACGGTCGGCGTCGATGTCGTACGCGGAGACCACCAGCCCGCGCCCGTCGATCTCCACCCGCAGCAGGCCGTTGTTCAGGACGTGACCGCCGTCCGGGCGGGCCGTCACCGTGACGGTCCCTGCCTCGACCGCCGGGCCCGCCGCGCCCGCAGCGACCCCGGAGCGGGTGTGCGCCGCGGCGTTGAAGACCAGCTCGGTGTCGCCCTCCCCGGCGAGCGCGCGCTGCGCCGCCTCGACGATCCCGGTCAGCTCCTCGGCGACCGCCGCGTACGTCTTCTCCGCCTCGCGGTGCACCCAGGCGATGGACGAGCCGGGCAGGATGTCGTGGAACTGGTGGAGGAGGACCGTCTTCCAGATCCGGTCCAACTCATCGTACGGATAAGGGAATCCCGTGCGTACCGCCGCCGTCGCCGCCCACAGTTCGGCCTCGCGGAGCAGGTGCTCGCTGCGGCGGTTGCCCTGCTTGGTCTTCGCCTGGCTGGTGAGCGTCGCGCGGTGCAGCTCCAGGTACAGCTCGCCGACCCAGACGGGCGGATCCGGGTACTCCGCCTCGGCCTTGGCGAAGAAGTCCGCGGGCTTCTCCCACTCGACCGTCGCCGAGCCTTCGAGGGAGCGCAGGCGGCGGGACTTGGCGATCATCTCGCGGGTCGTGCCGCCCCCGCCGTCGCCCCAGCCGGTCGGCGCGAGCGAGTGCTTCGCGACGCCCTTGTCCTTGAAGTTCCGCGCCGCGTGCGCGATCTCGCGGCCCAGCATGGAGCAGTTGTACGTGTCGACGGGCGGGAAGTGCGTGAAGATCCGGGTGCCGTCGATGCCCTCCCACTGGAAGGTGTGGTGCGGGAACTTGTTGATCTGCGACCAGGAGATCTTCTGCGTGAGCAGCCACTTGGCGCCCGCCGCCTTGATGATCTGCGGCAGGCCCGCGGCGAAGCCGAAGGTGTCCGGCAGCCACGCCTCGTCGTTCTCGACGCCGAACTCCTCGATGAAGAACCGCTTGCCGTGCACGAACTGCCGCGCCATCGCCTCCGAGCCCGGCATGTTCGTGTCCGACTCGACCCACATGCCGCCCGCGGGCACGAACCGGCCCTCGGCGACGGCCTTCTTCACCTTCGCGTAGACCTCCGGGCGGTGCTCCTTGATCCAGGCGAACTGCTGGGCTTGGGACATGGCGAAGACGAACTCGTCCTCCGTCTCCAGGAGGTTCGTCATGTTCGACGTCGTACGAGCGACCTTGCGGACCGTCTCGCGCAGGGGCCACAGCCACGCCGAGTCGATGTGGGCGTGCCCGACCGCGCTGATGCGGTGCGCGGAGGCGTCAGCGGGTGACGCCAGGACGTCCGTGAGGTGTGAACGGGCCGCGGCGGCCGTACGGTTCACATCCTGCAGGTCGATCGCATCCAGACAACGGCTCACCGCACGCAGGAGTTCCCAGCGCCTGCCGCCCTCGACGGGCAGCTCGTGCATCAGCTCGCCGACGACCTCCAGGTCCTGGACCAGCTCCCACACCTCGGCGTCGAAGACCGCGAGGTCCATCCGCGTCAGGACGTACTGCGGCTCGTCGCCCGCGGTCTCCTTGTCGCCCAGGTCGGTCGGCCGGAACGGCTCGTCGCCGAGGAGCACCGGGTTGGAGGCCGCTTCGAGGCGCCACTCGACCCGCTCGCCGCCCGCGACCGGGTCGCCGACCCGCACCCACTGGTTGCGCGGGTTGACCGCCTTGATCGGCTCGCCGTCCGGCGTGTAGACGAGCGCCTCGCACTGGAAGCCCGGCATCCGCTCGTCGAAGCCCAGGTCGAGCACGGCCTCCACGGTCTTCCCCGCCCACGCGGCGGGCACCTCGCCGGTCACCTTGAACCAGGTCGTCGCCCACGGAGCCCCCCAGCGCGTGCCGACCTCGATCGGCTCGTGCGCGGCGGCCAGGCCCTCGGCCACCGGCACCGGCTCGCCCGGCGCGACCCAGGCCTCGACCGTCAGCGGCGCCGACTCGGGGTACACGGCGGGGCGGATGCGCTCGTCGAGCACCCGCTTCAGGCGGGCCTCGACCAGGGCGCGGTCGTCATGCATGGGGGGCTCCGTAACTGTTCATCGGTGGCTGTGCGGGTTCAGGGGATGGCTACCCAGGGGGAGAGTTACCAGGGGTGGGTCGCGGCAATCGGCTCGGAGGCCGTGAACAGCTCGCCCACGGCCCGGAGCTCGAAGGTCACCGCCTTCTCACCGGGCTCCGCCTTCAGACCCTGCACGTACGCGGCGTGCGCGCACGTGCCGGTGAGGAAGCGGCGGGAGCCGTCGGACAGCACCCGGTACAGGGCGTACTGGCGTGGGGCGGCGCCGGACGCGGGCTGCCAGGAGAGGCGGAACTGGCCGTCGCCGGACGCCTTGTCGACCTTCAGGCCGGAGGGCGGCGCGACCTGCTCGTCCGCGTCCCGCACGGCGAGCGCGCCGAGCCGCCACTTCACGGGGCCGGACGCGGTGAGCCGCACGGCCAGACCGTGCACGGTGCCGCTGCCGCCGAGCGAGCCGAGCCGCACGTCGGCCTCGGACCAGCCGCCCGCGTCGATCTTCCCCGCCGGCAGGAACGCGTACGCCATCGGGTCGCCGGGGCGTTCGGGCGCGCGCAGGGCCACGCCCAGCTCGACCGTCACCGGGCCGCCGGACTCGACGCGCTGGGCGAGCCGGACGACGGTCGACGTGCTCAACGGCAGCCGGACGGCGTGCAGTTCGACGGTCGTGGGCGTGTCGAGGGCACCGTCGACGAGCAGGCTGGAGCCGCCGCGCCAGGCGTCCGCGAAGTCGAGGGTGACCTGGGGGCGGGCGCCCTCGGTGCGGACCACCCAGCGGCGCCCCGGCAGCCGGTCCTGAAGGCCGAGCTGGTTCCAGGGCGCGTCCGAGCGGACCTCGCCGCCCTCGTACCACTTCAGGCCGTGGCCGGTGTTGAAGGAACAGGCGAAGGGCAGCCCGGTCACGGTCGAGCGGTCGGCGACCGCCGAGGCCGGAGCCCGCCAACTCCCGCCGGGGCGGGACGGGTCGAGGGACTCGCCGGTCCAGAAGCGGTCGTCGGCGGCGTGGAACTGCCCCGGGGTGCGTCCGTCCGGCAGGTGGTTGCGGGTCCACTCGGGCCGGTAGAAGCCGTACGACACGACCGGGGCGGCGCCCTCGGGCAGGACGGCGTCCCAGTTCACGGACGTGTTCCAGCCGTTCGACTCGACGTCGACGCCGGCCCACAGCTCGTACCGGTCGCGGTCCAGGTCCTGGGCGAGCCGCCCGGACGAGGCGAGCTTCGCGGCTGTCCAGTTGAAGTTGACGAACATGGTGTCCGAGGCGAGGAAGAAGTCCTGGTTGGACGCGTTGAGCTCGTCCTGCCAGTCGACGGAGCCGTTCTTCGTCATCGCGTCGTACCAGGTGATCCGCAGCCCGTGCGGCGCGCCCAGACGCTTCAACTCCTTCAGGAACGCCAGCATTTGCGCGCCGAGTTCGGCGTCGCCACCGCCGGTCTCCGCGTTCACGAACCAGCCGTCGAAGCCGTACGCGCGGGCCACCTGCACCATCTTCTCGGCGACCGGGAAACGCCCCTGCGCGTCCTGCTGCACCAGGTCACGGGTCCACCGCAGCTGACCGCCGTACGCGGCCGGGGGCAGGAAGACGTTGCCGAGCACCGGCACGCCGTTGCGGTGCGCGGCGTCGACGACCGGGGCGTTCGGGGCGAGCACGATGCCCTCGCCGGACGAGCCGCCCCAGAACACCAGCTCGTCGATGTACGCCCAGTGGGTGAGGGCGTAGTAGTCGGCGGTCGCCGCGCCCTGCGCCGGGTTGCCGGCCGTCGGGTGGAAGGACACCAGGGACGCGATCCGCGCCTTGTCGGCATGCGCCGAGGCGTTCACCGGCACCGGAGTGAAGCGCTCCGCCAGCGGCACCGTCGACCGGTTGAACGCCAGGTCCGCGTCGCCCTCCGGCGTCCAGTCGAGCAGCGAGCGCCACACGATGCCCTCGCCCGGCGTGCCGGACGGGAGCGAGTCGGGGAACCAGTAGGACGCGTACGGCTGCAGGTTCGCGGCGGCCTTGCGGCGCGGGGCGGCGGCCGCCGCGCCGGCGGGGGTGAGCAGCGCGGCGGCCGCGGCGGCCGAGGTCAGGACCACGGTGCGGCGGGTGGGGTGCGTCGGGGGCATGGCGGGTGAGCTCCTTCGATGCATGGTTCGAGCGGGAGTCAACAGCAGTGAGTGATACGGGAGTTCAGAGCGTGACGTCGTCCGGCGCGACCGTCGTCGTGATGCCGCGCGCGGCCAGGTGCTCCGTGTCGTCGGCGTGCGCGGCGAGGACCACGGCGGGCCGGGCGCCCTGCGCGGTCAGCGCGGCCCACGCCTCGAAGAACGCCCCGCCGGGCCCGCACACCGACCGGTCGGGCGCGGTCACCGGGTCGGTGTCCAGGATCAGCGCGGTCGTACGGGGAGCGGGCCGGTGCTCGCGGTCGCGCCACTGCTCGACGATCCCGGCGATGGCCTTGCCCGCGGGCTTCACGGCCCGGTCGTTGGTCAACAGGCCCAGGGAGTACTCGAGTTCGGGGAAGTCGGCCAGGTCGCGGGACACGTCGTGCGAGCACCACCAGGTCACGCCCCACACATGCTCGCAGTCCAGGGCGTTCGCGACGGTCGCCTCGGTGAAGTGGGCGGCGTGCTCGGCCGGGATGTGCGGCGCCGGCGCCCCGACCTCCTGCAGCCACACCGGCCGCTGCGGGTCGGTGTGCCAGGCCCTGGCGAGCTCGATCAGGTACGCCGCGTGGTGCTCGGTGGCCGTGCCGGTGCGGCCGTGCCGCTGCGCCGTGCCGTTGAACACCCAGGAGTGCACGGCCGTCGCCGCGCCGAGCCGGGCGGCCTGGGCGGGCGTGAAGGGGTGCGCGTCCTGGTACCAGGCGGCGTCGTACTCGGCGTGCAGATGCATCCGGCCCGGCGCCCCGGCCTCGCAGGCGGCGAGCATCCGCGCGAGCCAGGACTCGGCCTGCTCGTGGGTGATGCGGTCCGGGTCGGGGTGCGGGTCGTGCGAGAACTGGTTGATCTCGTTGCCGAGGGTCATGCCGAGGAAGTTCGGCCGGTCGGCGAGCGCGGCGGCGAGGGTGCGCAGGTACTCCTCCTGGCCGGACAGCACCTCCGGGTCGGTGAACAGGTTCCGGCGGTGCCAGGTCTGCGTCCAGGCGGGCAGGAAGTCGAAGCTCGACAGGTGGCCCTGCAGCCCGTCCACGTTCACGTCGAGCCCGCGCTCACCGGCCGCGTCGGCCAGCGCGACCAGCTGCTCGACGGCGCGGGGGCGGATCAGGGTGCGGTTCGGCTGGAACAGCGGCCACAGCGGGAAGACCCGTACGTGGTCGAGGCCGAGCTGCGCGATCGAGTCGAGGTCGGCCCGTACGGCGTCGAGATCGAAGTCGAGCCAGTGGTGGAACCACCCTTGCGTGGGCGTGTAGTTGACACCGAAGCGGAGCTTGCGGGGGGTGGCGTGCGACATGAGGGTCCTAGGTCGGGAGAGGTCCTGTGCGGGGCGGGGAGGCGGGTGCGGCGGGCGGCCTAGCCCTTGACCGCTCCTTCGCCGACGCCCCGGAAGAAGTACCTCTGGAGGAACGTGAACATCACGATCAGCGGGAGGACGGCGATGATCGTGCCGGCCGCGACGAGCCGCTGGTCGTCGGCGAACGTGCCGTGCAGATAGTTCAGGCCGATGGTGAGGGTGAAGTTGGACTGGTCGCTCAGCACGATCAGCGGCCACAGGAAGTCGTCCCAGGCGCCCATGAACGCGAAGATCGCGACGACGGCGAGGGTGCCCTTGACCGAGGGGATCGCGATCCGCCAGAACCGCTGCCAGGCGTTGGCGCCGTCGACGTACGCGGCCTCCTCCACCTCGTACGGCAGGTTGGCGAAGGCGTTGCGCATCAGCAGGACGTTCATGGCGCCGATGCAGCCGGGTAGGAGGACGCCGATCAGGGTGTTGTTGAGCTGCAGTTCACGCATCGTCATGAACTGGGCGATGATGATCGACTCGACCGGCACCAGCATCGCCATCACGAACACGACGAGCGCCGTCTTCCGGCCCCGGAACCGCATCCTGGCCAGGGCGTACCCGGCGAGCGCCGCGCCCACGCAGTTGGTGAGCACGTTGGCGGTGGCCACCTTCAGGGAGTTCAGGGCGAAGTCCCAGACGGGGATGATGCGGGCGACCTCGGCGTAGTTGGCGAGCGTCGGGTCGGAGGGCAGCAGCTTCGGCGGGTAGCTGTAGATGTCCTCGGTCGGGCCCTTCAGGGACGTCGACAGCTGCCACAGGAACGGGCCGATCATCAGCGCGAGCACGGCGAGCAGCAGCACGTACCGCAGCACCAACTGCCATCCCGGCATGCGCCGTCCGCTCTGCCCCTGCTTCTCGGCGAGCCGCTCCCGGCGCTTCTCCTGGCGGCGGCCGGGCCGGGACGGACTTGTCCGGCCGTCCGGCTCGTGCCGCGAAGCCGTGAGCGTACTCATGCGTCCTCCTTGCGGTTGGCGCGCAGCACCAGAAGCATCAGGCCGAGCGTGATCACGAAGACCACCACCGAGATCGCCGAGGCGTAGCCGACGCGGCCGCTGAGGCCGGTGCCGACCCGCTGGACCAGCATCACGAGCGTGGTGTCCGCGCCGCCGGGCCCGCCGGTGTCCCCGGCGAGCAGATAGACCTCGGAGAACACCTTGAACGCGGCGACCGAGGAGAGCGCCCCCACCAGGACCATCGTCGAGCGCACGGCCGGGACGGTGACGGTGAAGAAGCGGCGCACGGCCCCGGCGCCGTCCACGGCGGCCGCCTCGTGCAGCTCGCGGGGCACGTTGGTGAGCGCCGCGAGGTAAATGATCATGTAGTAGCCGAGGCCCTTCCAGACCGTGACGAGCATGGCGCTGAGCAGCAGCAGCCACTGGTCGCTGAGGAAGGGGACGGTGCCCACCCCGACGGCGCCGAGCACGGAGTTGACCAGGCCGCGGTCGTCGAGCAGCCACACCCAGATCAGGCCGACGACCACCACGGACGCGACCACGGGCGTGTAGAACGCCGAGCGGAAGAACGTGATGCCCGGCAGCTGCCGCTGCACCAGCATCGCGAGCAGCAGCGGCAGGACCACGAGCAGCGGCACGACCCCGACGACGTAGAGGACGCTGTTGCGCAGGCCGATCCAGAACATCTCGTCCTGGACCAGCTCCTGGTAGTTGGCGCCGCCCACCCACCGGCCCTCGATCAGCGTCCGCCGGTCGGTGAAGGAGTTGATCACCGTCGACACGAACGGATAGAGGCTGAAGCCGCCGACGATCAGCAGCCCGGGCGCGAGGAACAGCCAGGGGCTGGACGGCAGATGGGTGCGGATCGCGCGCCCGCGCCGCTTCGGTTCCGGGGCGGCGGGGGCCGCCGGGGGAGCGGCGCCCGGGCCGGTCGCGGTGACCGGCCCTTCGCCGCTGCCCGTGGTCATGGCAGTCATGCGGTACGTCCCTAGGTCTGTACGTGCTGCGTCCGTCCCTGCGGCCCGGCTCAGCCCGCGCTCTTCAGCAGGCGGTCGCACTCGGCGACGGCGTCGTCGAGGGCCTTCTTCGGGTCCTTCTTGCCCTGCATGGCCTTGGCGACCTCGTTGCGGAGGACCGTCTTCATCTGGTCGTTCAGCATCACCGGGGTGTAATTCACCGCGGTCTTCAGGGACTTGGCGGCAGCGACCCGCACGCGTGTCTCGTCGGTGCCGTCCTCCTTGGTGAAGAACGGGTCGTCGAGGGTGCCCTTCGTGGACGGGAAGACGGTGACCTCGTGCGCGAAGTCCATCTGGTTCTCGGCGTTGGTCACGAAGTGCGCGAACGCGACGGCGGCCGGCTTGACCTCGCTCTGCGCGTTCACCATGACGCCCTGGACGTACATGTTGTCCTTGCCGGTGTTGGTCACCGCGGGCGTGATGCCGATGTTCTTGTAGAGGCTCGGGGCCTCCTTCTTGAACTTCTCCAGGTCGAGCGCGCTGCCCGGGTTCATGGCGATGGACTGCTGCTTGAACTTGCGGCCCGTGGCCTCGGCCTCATTGGTCAGCGCCTGCGAGTCGAGCGCCCCCGCGTCGTACAACTCCTTGTATTCCTCGAGGAGTTCGACACCCTTCGGGTCGTTGAACGTGAACTTCGTGCCCTCGTCGTTCATCAGCGGAACGCCGTAGCGGCCGAAGTCCTCGATCGCGGGCGCGTTGCCGAGCGTGGCGATCCTGCCCTTGCTCTTCTTCGCGATGTCCTTGGCGGCGTCGAAGAGTTCGTCGTACGTCCTCGGGGGCTTGTCGGCGTCGAGGCCCGCCTCCTTGAAGAGCCGCTTGTTGTAGAACATCGGGCCGGTGTTCAGATACCAGGGGAAGGCGTACGTGCCCTCCATGCCCGGGATCTGGTGGCTCTTCCAGGCACCGTCCAGATACTCGCCCCGGTACTTCGCCGCCGCCTTGTCCAGGTCGAGCGCGAGGCCCGCCTTGGCGAGCGGAACGGCCAGGTCGGGGGAGACGTTGACGACGTCCGGCAGGGTGCCGCCGGCGGCGTCGGCGCTGATCTTGTCCGCGTAGTTCTCGGCGGGCTGGTCGATCCACTGGATCTTCGTGCCCGGGTGCTTCTTCTCGAAGTCGGCGATCAGGCCCTCGAAGTAGGGCTTGAAGTTGGCCTTCAGGTTCCAGGTCTGGAACTTGACCGTGCCCTCGATCTTGCCGGAAGCGCTGTCCGAGCCGCCGGATCCGCCCGAGGACCCGCAGGCCGTCAGGACGAGTGCCGAGGCCGCGGCCATCGCGGTCGCGGTGGCTGCGCGACGGGCTGCTCGACGGGATATGCGCATGGCTGGCGGCTCCTTTGCTCGGACCAGAAACATCTCTGCTGCGCGCATCGAAAGTTGTACTAATGCGGTTTAGCACTGTCAATAGTCTGGGCTGCAAGTTCCGCTGGACCTGCGGAACTTGCCGCTTGAGCAGCGGTTCCCGCCGTGATAGTGGTTGGGTGGCTAATGCGGTTTAGCTGAATGGCTCGTACAGCAATTCCGGCACCACAATTCCGGCACCACACAGACGGAGCGGACAAAATGGACAACGGCGTCTGCGTCACGGAACTCCTGAGCCCGGCGTTGTTCACCGGACCCGAGGAGGCGCCCCTCCAGGTCGTCCGCGTCCGGGTCCGCCGCACCCGCCCCGCAGGCCCGCTCGCGCTCACCGTCGACGGCCCCGGCGTGCACACCCCGCGCCCCCGCCTGCTCCGCGCCGACACGGCCGAGGCGTACGCGGGGGTGGACGCGGCGGCCGAGCTCGCTTCGGGTGGCGGCGGGCGGGTCCTTGAGGACGTGGTCGAGGTGCCCGTCGCGGTCGACGGCGGCCCCGACGGGCGGCCACCGGTCGGTGAGCGGCTGCCGGTCACGGCCCGCGTGCGCACGCCGGAGGGCCGCCAACTCTGCGCGTACGACGGTGAGTTGACGGTCGCCGAGCCCGGCTGGACCGTGCGCCTCGTGCCGCACTTCCACTACGACCCGATGTGGTGGAACACCCAGGCCGCCTACACCGCCCTGTGGGACGCCCCGCTGCGCCCCGGCGCGGCCGAACGCGGCTGGGAGTACACGGGCGTGCCCGCCTTCACGCTGGTGCCGCTGCACCTCCAGCAGGCGCACGACGACCCGGACTACCGCTTCGTCCTCTCCGAGCTCGACTACCTCAAGCCGTTCTGGGACACCCACCCCGAACACCGCGCGGAGATACGGCGGTTGATCGCCGAAGGCCGCATCGAGATCGTCGGCGGCACGTACAACGAGCCGTCCACCAACCTCACCTCCGCCGAGACCACCGTCCGCAGCGCCGTCCACGGACTCGGCTTCCACCGCGGCGTCCTGGGCGCCGCCCCGCGCACCGCCTGGCAGCTCGACGTCTTCGGCCACGACCCGGCCTTCCCCGCGCTCATGGCCGACGCCGGGCTGGACTCGGCCGTCCTCGCCCGGGGCCCGCACCACCAGTGGGGCCCGATGATGGACACCTGGGGCGAGGCCCTGCGCCCCCCGACCGCCATGCAACTGCCCGCCGAGTACGACTGGTTGGGCCCCGACGGCCGCGGACTGCTCCTGCACTACCTGCCCGCGCACTACTCCGCCGGCTGGTTCTCCCACAAGGCGCCCGACGCCGAGGCCGCCGCGGAACAGCTTCTCGCCCTGTACGAACTCCTCCGCCAGGGCGCCGCCACCCGCAACGTCCTCGTCCCGATGGGCACGGACTTCTCCTGGCCGCACCCCTACGGCCTGGCCGTCCAGCACGCCTGGAACCGCCGCTACACCTGGCCCCGCCTCGAACACGGCGGCCCCGGCGCCCACTTCGCCGCCGTCCGCGCCGAACTGGCCGCGCGCGGCGAGCGCCCCCTGCCCGTCACCCGCGAGATGGGCCCCGTCTACACCGGCAAGGACGTCACGTACGCCGATGTGAAACAGGCCCACCGCGCCGCCGAGAACCTGGTGCAGCAGGCCGAGACGTACGCCGCCCTCGCGCACGGCCTGGGCCTGACGGAGTACCCGCAGGACGCGCTCGACAAGAGCTGGCGCCACCTGCTGCACGCCGCCCACCACGACGCCGTCACCGGCACCTTCTCCGACCAGGTCTACCTGGACCTCCTCCCCACCTGGCGCGAGGCCTGCGAACTCGCCGAGGACGTACGGGAGTCGGCGCTCGGCGCGCTCACCGCCCAGGCGGACACGCGCGGCCCCGGCGCCCTGGCCGTCACGGTCTTCAACCCGCTCTCGTGGACGCGCACGGACCTTGTCCGGGTCGGCGTGGACCCCGGGACCCTGGCGGTGGACGACCCGGCGCTGCTCGTGGTGCAGGACGCGGACGGGCGTACGGCGCCGGTCCTGGTCGAGGCCGTGTCCGACGTCGGCGGGCACGCGCGCGTGGAGGGCGATTTCGGAGGGCCCGGGGAGCACGCGCGCGTGGAGCTGGTCTTCCTCGCCCGGGACGTGCCGTCGCTCGGGCACCGCACCTGGTGGCTGACCGTCGACGACGCCCGCCGGTCGGGCGGCTGGACCCCCGTGCCCGGCACGCACACCGTCTCGAACGGCACGTTCCGGATCACCGCCGACCCCGCGCGCGGCGGCGGCCTCAGCAGCGTCACCGACCTGCGCACCGGCCGCGAACTCCTCACCGCGGGCGAGGTCGACGAACTGGTCGTGCAGGACGAGTACGCCGCGCACCCGTTCTTCGAGGAGGGCCCCTGGCACCTGCTGCCGAAGGGCCCCGGAACCGGCTCGTCCGCCGCACCCGCCGAGACCTGCACCGTCGAACGCGGCCCGCTCGGCTCCCGCATCGTCGCGACCGGCCGTACGGGACCGGTCCGCTGGACCCGTACCGCGACCCTCTGGGACGGCCTCGACCGGGTCGAACTCACCACGAAGGTCGACGAGTTCACCGGCAGCGACCAACTGCTGCGGCTGCGCGTCCCGGCCGACGTGCCGGGCGCCCTGCCCGTCGCCGAGACCGCGGCCGCCGCCGTCGGCCGCGGCTTCGCCTTCACCGACACGGACACCGGCGCCGACCACACCCGCGCCCCGTGGACCCTCGACACCCCCTGCCTCAACTGGTTCGCCCTCACCTCCACGCTCACCGTCACCCTCAACCGCCCCGACGGCACACGCGCGGGGGTACGCGCGATCGGCGCGACCGAGATCGTCCTGCCGGACGGGGGGCTTCCGGGGTACGGGCTTCCGGGGTACGGACTTCCGGGGTACGGGGGTCCGGAGGGCGGGTCTCCGGGGGGCGGGCGTGCGGAGCTCGGGCTTCCGGAGCGCGGGCGGGGTGCGCGCGGCGGCGAGCCGGGGCCGGGGCCGGGGCAGTCGGGTTCGGGGTGGCACGCTGCGAGGTCCGACGAACGTGGCCCTGGGGGAGGGGAGTTCGCCGGGAGCGCGGGCCCGGCCGAGGAGGCATGGGGCGAGCGCGGCGCGTCTGCGGGCGTGCCGGGCCTCGCGGGCCTCCCGGGCCTCCCGGGCCTCGCGGAGGAGCCCGTTGCTGCCGGCGTGAGCGGTGAGGGGGTCGGACCTGCTGCTGGCGGCGTGCGCGGTGAGGGCGGTGTGCGTGGCGGCGATCCCTTGCGGGACCTCGTCACCGAGCTGGTCCGGCGCGGTGTCACCAGCACGCCGACCCGGCCGGACGGCCCGCGCTGGGGCGACCTCGCCGTGGACAGCAGCCTCCCCGACTTCCGCATCGCCGTCGGCGGCCCCGAGACCAACTCCTTCACGGCGGCGGTCCTCGCGGCGGCCGGACCGGAGTACGCCGCGGCCGTACGCGAGGGCGCGGGCCGGGTCGTGTGGGTGCCCGCCGTACGCCCCCTGCGCGAGGCCTGGACGCCCGGCTGCGACCTGACCGGCGTACGCGACCTGCCCGTCGCCGTGCTGACCGGCGACGACCCGGAGGCAGCGCTGGCCCGACTCGCGGACGAGGTGCGGGACGAGGGCGGGATGACCGCTGTTCACCCGGTATCGGGAGGAGAGGGAGACACCGGCACGGGCACGGGCACGGACGCCCGCACGGGCGAGGGTGACTTCGAGGACCGCACCGTCGGACTGCTCGTGCGCGGCACGCCCGGCTTCGCCGTCGACACCCGCGGCCGGCTGCACAGCAACCTCATGCGGTCCTGCACCGGGCGGCCCAGCGGCGAGTGGATGGACCCGCCCCGCCGCACCATGCCCGACGGCAGCTCCTTCCAGCTCCAGCACTGGACCCACGTCTTCGAGCACGCCCTGATCGCCGACGAGGGTGACTGGCGTGCGGCTCAACTCGTCCGCAGAGGCCGGGAGTTCAACCAGCCGCTGACCGCCGTGGCCGCCGCCCCCGCGCCGGGCCCCGCCCCCGCCACGCGCGCGTTGCTGACGGTCGAGCCCGCCGGGCAGGTGCACGTCGAGACGGTCAAGCGGGCCGGGCCCGACGCGCTCGCCGTCCGCCTCCGCGAGACCGAGGGCCGCGCCGTCGACGTCGCCTGGGCCACCGCCTTGCCCACGACCGGCGAGGCCCGCGCCGCCGACCTCCTCGACACCCCGACCGGCGCCTTCACCGGCCGGCTCGACGGCAACGCGTACGCGACCCTCCGCCTCGCGGTCGACGCGCTGCCGGGTGTCGCACGCCGACGGGAGGCGGTCCAGCCGCAGTTCAGCCGGTACTGGCTGCACAACACCGGCACCGCCCCGCTCGGCGACGCCCCCTGCTCGGTCACGGTGCGCCCGGGGGCAGTGGTGGCGGGGCCGGAGACGCGCGGCGGGGCGGACGACGTCACGGTCGGCGTCACGGTGATGGTCACCTCCAACTCGCCCACGGGAGCGGCCGTTTCCGTCACCCTGGAGGTGATCGCCCCGCCCGGCCTGACCGCCTCCTGGGTCCGGCACGAGGCCGAACTGCCCGCCGGGGGACACCTCTCGCTGCCCCTGCGGGTGCACGCCGCGGACGACGCGGCCCCGGGCGACCACCTCGTCCGCGTGATCGCCACGACCGGCGAAACGGCAGACGCGTACGGGGACTTGGGGGACTCGGGCGACGCCGCCCCTGTCGAGGACTGCCTCACCGTCGAGGACTGCCTCACCGTCACCGTGCCCGGCCGTCCCGGACCACCGCCCGGCATCGAGCTGCACGCGCGCGTGGAGCCCGTTTTCGTCACTGCGGGGGAGCACGCAGTCCTGCACGCGCGCGTGCGCAACACTTTGCTGAGCCCGGTGCACGGCGAGGTCCTCGCCGTGTCCCCGTACGGCAGTTGGCGCACGGTCACCCCGCGCGCCGCCGCCGTCACCGTGCCCGCGGAGGGCGAGACCGAGACCGTCTTCCGCCTGCAGCCTCCCGCCGGCACCCCGGCCGGGGTGTACTGGGTGCTCCTGAAGGCCGTCTGCCAGGGCCACATCGCGTACGGTCCCGCCGTCCCGGTGCATGTCCGCGCCCCGGCCCCGTACGACCGCCCGCAGCGACCGCAGGACGGGCCTGAACCACCGCCCGAGGACCGGCCGCGGCCACCGCACCGCCTGAACCGGACCGACGACACAGCAGCAACGCCCCGCCCGAACCGGACCGACGACACAGCAGCAACGCCCCCTACGTCCCGCACCCCGCACGAGGAGCCCACGACATGACGCCGCCGCCCGGTGAGACCGCGAGGTCCGCGAAGACCACTCCCGCGCGCCGCCCCACCATCAAGGACATCGCGCGCCGTGCGGGCGTCTCGGAGAGCGCGGTCTCGTTCGCCCTGAACGGCAGGCCGGGGGTCTCCCAGGGCACCAGGGACCGCATCCACCGTGTCGCCGAGGAGCTCGGCTGGCAGCCCAACAGCGCCGCCCGCGCCTTGTCGGGGGAGCGTGCGGGCTGCGTCGGGCTGGTCCTCGCGCGGCCCGCGCACACCCTGGGCGTGGAGTCGTTCTTCCTCCAACTCGTCTCCGGAGTGCAGGAAGTGCTCGCCTCCCGGAAGGTGGCTCTGCTGTTCCAGGTGGTCGAGGACATCGACGCGGAGTGCGAGCTGCACCGCCGCTGGTGGGCGGAGAAGCGGGTGGACGGCGTCCTCGTCGTCGACCCGCGCGCGCACGATCCGCGGCCCGCGCTGCTCGCCTCCCTCGGTCTGCCCGCCGTGGTGATCGGCGCGCCCGCCGCCGGTGAGGAGGCGGAGGCCCTGTCCACGGTGTGGGCCGACGACTCCGCCGCCATGGCTTCCGTGCTGGCCCACCTGCACGGCCTTGGCCACCGCCGCGTCGTGCATGTCGCGGGGCTGCCGGGGCTCGCGCACACGGAGCGCCGGATCAGTTCCCTGCGCACGGAGGCCGACCGGCTGGGTCTCGCCGACGCCCGCTCGGTCACCACCGACTACTCCGATGCCGAGGGCGCGGAGGCGACCCGCCGCATCCTCGACGAGCCGGAGCCGCCGACCGCGATCATCTACGACAACGACGTGATGGCCGTCGCGGGCGCGTCCGTCGCCGCCGAGCGCGGCATCTCCGTACCGTCCGAGCTGTCCATCGTCGCTTGGGACGACTCCGCTCTCTGCCGGGTCACGCATCCCCGTCTCACCGCGCTCGTCCGGGACACCTCCGGCTTCGGCCGGCTGGCCGCGCAGGAGTTGATCGACCGGCTGGACGGCGGCCCCGTCCGCAGCATCCAGGCCGAACTTCCGCACCTGGAGCCCCGCGAGAGCACCGCGCCTCCGCCCCCGGCCCGAGCCGCCGGGGAATCCCCCAACTGATCACTGCGCGGGGCGGGTTCGGACGGCAAGGGCCACCCGGGCCGTACGACCGTCGGCCCGGCCTTACGGCTTCACCGAGCGGTAGTACCGTCTCGCCCCGTCATGCAGGAAGAGCGGGTCCGTGTAGATCGCCGTCCGCAGGTCGACCAGCTGTGCCGCGTGCACCTTGGAGCCGATGTGGTCCCGGCTGTCGATCACCGTCCGGGTCAGCCGCTCCGTCAGCGCCTCGTCCGCGCGGTCCGTCGTGACCAGCAGGTTGGCGACGGCGATGGTGGGCACCGCCGCGTTCTCCTGCGTCCCCGGGTACGCGTCCGCCGGCATCACCGCGGCCCGGTAGTAGCGGGAGGCGCCGCCCTGCCGGTGCAGTTCCTCGACGAGGTCGTCGAGCCGGACGAGCCGTATGTCCGCGCGCTCCGACAGCTCTCTCACGCTGGACGTGGGCAGCCCGCCGGACCAGAAGAACGCCTCGATCTCGCCCTTCTCCAACTGCTGCGGCGCCTTGTTGATGCCGCTCGGCTCGGCCTCGATGTCCTTCTCCGGGTCGAGCCCGGCCGCCCGCAGCACCCGCTCCGCGATCAGCCGCACGCCCGAGCCCTCCTGCCCGACGGCGATCCGCTTGCCGCGCAGGTCGGCGGCCCGCTGCACGGTCGAGTCGTGCCGGACGACCAATTGCACGTAGTCGTCGTACAGGCGGGCGCAGCCGCGCAGGCGCTCCCAGCCGGGGCCGCTCTCCAGGCGGTACTTCTCCACCGCGTCGGCCGCCGCGATCGTGTAGTCCGCCCTGCCGGTCGCGACCCGGGCCACGTTCGTCTGCGAGCCCTCGCTCTGCTTCAGCTCGATGTCGAGGTCGGGCAGGTCCTTGGCCGCGGCCCGCTGCAGCAGCTGGCCGTACCGCTGGTAGACGCCCGACTCCACGCCCGTGCTGAACACGACCCGGCCGCTCGGCGAGGTCTCGCCCAGCGGCAGCAGCCACCACAGCAGCAGCCCGAGCACCACGAAGGCCGCCGCGGAGCCCTGCAGGGCGCGGCGCCTGCTGATCCGGGGGAGAGCCTGCGACATGGCCGCGATCCTGCCAGCTCACCCCCGCCCCGGACCAGAGTCGTCTGCTGACAGCAGATCCGCCCCGCGTACCGCCCGGTCGCTCGCGTACCCGGGCGCCCCGGGCGACCCCTTACCCTGGTCGGGTGAGCGGTAACGAGGCAGCAGGTGGAGCAGTGGGCGATCTGAAGACGTACGAAGTGCGGACCTACGGGTGCCAGATGAACGTCCACGACTCGGAGCGGCTCTCCGGCCTCCTCGAGGACGCCGGGTACGTGCGCGCGCCCGAGGGCACCGCCGAGGGCGAGGCCGACGTCGTCGTCTTCAACACCTGCGCCGTCCGCGAGAACGCCGACAACCGCCTCTACGGCAACCTCGGCCGGCTCGCCCCGATGAAGTCGAAGCGGCCCGGCATGCAGATCGCCGTCGGCGGCTGCCTCGCGCAGAAGGACCGCGAGACGATCGTCAAGAAGGCCCCCTGGGTCGACGTCGTCTTCGGCACGCACAACATCGGCAAGCTCCCCGTCCTCCTGGAGCGCGCCCGCGTCCAGGAGGAGGCGCAGGTCGAGATCGCCGAGTCCCTGGAGGCGTTCCCCTCCACGCTGCCGACCCGCCGCGAGAGCGCGTACGCGGCGTGGGTGTCGATCTCCGTCGGCTGCAACAACACCTGCACGTTCTGCATCGTCCCGGCCCTGCGCGGCAAGGAGAAGGACCGCAGGACCGGCGACATCCTCGCCGAGATCGAGGCCCTGGTCGCCGAGGGCGTCTCCGAGATCACCCTGCTCGGCCAGAACGTCAACGCGTACGGCTCGGACATCGGCGACCGCGAGGCGTTCAGCAAGCTGCTCCGCGCGTGCGGCCGGATCGAGGGTCTGGAGCGGGTCCGCTTCACCTCGCCGCACCCGCGCGACTTCACCGACGACGTGATCGCGGCGATGGCCGAGACGCCGAACGTGATGCCGCAGCTGCACATGCCGCTCCAGTCCGGCTCCGACCCGGTCCTGAAGGCGATGCGCCGCTCGTACCGCCAGGAGCGCTTCCTCGGCATCATCGAGAAGGTCCGCGCGGCCATGCCGGACGCGGCGATCTCCACGGACATCATCGTCGGCTTCCCCGGCGAGACCGAGGAGGACTTCGAGCAGACGATGCACGTCGTCCGCGAGGCCCGCTTCGCCAACGCGTTCACGTTCCAGTACTCCAAGCGCCCCGGCACGCCCGCCGCCGAGATGGACGACCAGATCCCCAAGGAGGTCGTGCAGAAGCGGTACGAGCGCCTCGTCGCCCTCCAGGACGAGATCTCCTGGTCGGAGAACAAGAAGCAGGTCGGCCGCACGCTCGAGCTGATGGTCGCCGAGGGCGAGGGCCGCAAGGACGACACCACGCACCGTCTCTCCGGCCGCGCCCCCGACAACCGCCTGGTGCACTTCACCAAGCCGGACACCGAGGTCCGCCCCGGCGACGTCGTCACGGTCGAGATCACCTACGCCGCCCCGCACCACCTGCTCGCGGAGGGCCCCGTCCTCGACGTCCGCCGCACGCGCGCGGGCGACGCCTGGGAGAAGCGCAACGCCGCCGAGGCCGCCAAGCCCGCGGGCGTCATGCTCGGCATCCCCACCATCGGCGCCCCCGCCCCCCAGCCGGCCCCGGCCTCCTCGGGCTGCGGCTGCGACTGACCGCGCCGCCCGACGGCGGCGGGGGACGGGGCGTACGCGGCGCACGCGGCGCACGCGGCGCACGCGGCGTACGGACAGCGCTGGCCGCCGTGACGGCACGCAGCATCGCACCCGGCTCCGCCCGGCCCGCGCGGAGCGGCTGCGCAGGCGCAGGGCCGTCGCACCCGGACCCCACAGGGGCGGGCCGTGGCGGCTACGCTGCCGATCATGCTCGTAGCCGCAGCCGTCTGCCCCTGCCCACCGCTCCTCGTGCCGGAGGTCGCCGCGGGCGCCGCCGGTGAACTGGCCGAGGCCCGCGCGGCCTGCGCCGACGCCGTCGCCGTGCTCGCCGCCGCCCGCCCGGACCGGCTGATCGTCGTCGGCACCTCCGAGGAGCCCGCGCGGGGCACGCATCCGCAGGGCGCCCCCGGCAGCTTCCGCGGCTTCGGCGTGGACCTCGACGTCCACCTCGGCCCGGCCGACCCCGAAGCCCCCGCCGACCGCGAACTGCCCGCGTCCCTCGCCGTCGCCGCCTGGCTCCTGGAACGGGCCTCCTGGTCGGCCGCGCCCGTCACCGGAATCGGCGTCGACGAGCGGCTGCCGACCGAGCGCTGCGTCGAGACCGGGCGTGAACTCGCCGCGCAGCACGCGCGCGTGGCGCTGCTCGTCATGGGCGACGCCAGCGCCTGCCGCACCCTCAAGGCCCCCGGCTACTTCGACGAACGCGCCGAGGCCTTCGACGCCGAGGCCGCCCGCGCCCTCGCCGCAGCGGACCTCGCCGCCGTCGAATCCCTCGACGCCGAACTCGCCCACCAGCTGAAGGCGGCGGGCCGCGCCCCGTGGCAGATCCTCGCGGGCGCGGCTCGGGAAACGGACCTCAAGGGCGAGCTCCTCTACGACCAAGCCCCTTATGGGGTGGGCTATTTGGTCGCCGCCTGGTCGTAGCCGGAGGCCGACGGAGCCCTGCTTCGGCAGGGTCAGGGAGCCGGTGGCGCGGGCGGAGTCGTGCCGGGGTCGTCCGGCCCCTTCGCCCCGCCCGTCGTCCCGTCGCCCTTGTCGGCGAACCGGTGCAGGCCCTCCTTCGCCTTGCCCGTACCGGACTGGATCTTGTCGCTGTACTTGCCCTTGGTCTTCTGATCGACCGTCCGCGCGACCTTGTCCAGGCCGTGGTCGATCTTGTCCCCGTGCTCCTTGGCGAGGCCCGCGGCCTTGTCCTTGGCCGGGGCGAGCTTGTCCTTGAGTTTGTTCAGGAAGCTCATGGGTCCACCTCTCAGGCCGTATCAGGTCCGTATCGGGTCCATATCGGGTTCGACCACTCCAAACGTACCCGTACCCGGGAAAAGGTGCGCCAGTCCGAGGCCTCCGCCCGCACCGCCCGTGGGCCCGGCACCCGGCCGGGTTTGGGAGACTGGGGCCGTGAGCAGCGCAGCAACCACCCCTCGCGTCATCGCCGTCGTCGGCCCCACCGCGGCCGGCAAGTCCGACCTCGGCGTCTTCCTCGCCCAACAGCTCGGCGGCGAGGTCGTCAACGCCGACTCGATGCAGCTCTACCGGGGGATGGACATCGGCACCGCCAAGCTGACCCCCGAGGAGCGCGGCGGGATCCCGCACCACCTGCTCGACATCTGGGACGTGACGGTCGCGGCGAGCGTCGCCGAGTACCAGAAGCTGGCCCGCGCGGAGATCGACCGACTCCTCGCCGCGGGCCGCTGGCCGATCCTCGTCGGCGGCTCCGGGCTCTATGTCCGGGGCGCCGTCGACCAGTTGGAGTTCCCCGGCACCGACCCGCAGATCCGTGCCGCCCTGGAGGAGGAGCTGACGCTGCGCGGCTCCGGCGCCCTGCACGCGCGCCTCGCCGCCGCCGACCCGGAGGCAGCCAAGGCGATCCTGCCGAGCAACGGCCGCCGCATCGTGCGCGCCCTGGAGGTCATCGAGATCACCGGCCGCCCCTTCACCGCCAACCTCCCCGGCCACGACTCCGTCTACGACACCGTGCAGATCGGCGTCGACGTGGCGCGGCCCGAGCTCGACGAGCGGATCGCCGCCCGCGTCGACCGGATGTGGGCGGACGGCCTCGTCGACGAGGTGCGCACCCTCGAAACCCAGGGCCTGCGCGAGGGCCGCACCGCCTCCCGTGCGCTCGGCTACCAGCAGGTGCTCGCGGCGCTCGCCGGGGAGTGCACCGAGGACGAGGCCCGCGCGGAGACCGTCCGCGCCACCAAGCGGTTCGCGCGCCGCCAGGACTCCTGGTTCCGGCGTGATCCGCGCGTGCAGTGGCTCAGTGGCGCGGCGGCGGACCGCGGGGAACTCCGGGGCAGTGCCCTGGCGTTGGTCGAACGAGCGGTTACAGCCTGATCACGTGATGGCATCGGGACGCTCCGGCGGTCATCCAGGCTCCTGGGGGCGTGCCATCATCAAGCTTCGATCGAGCCAGTGGAGCCGAGTTGGGAGGGCGCGTGGCGATGGAGGCCGGCCCTCGCAACACCGCACACGAGGAACCGGGACAGCTCAGTTCCGACGGACCTGACGACGAGGAGCGCCCCGACGGTCCCCGCACGACCCCGGACGGCGTCGTCGCGGACGGACCCGACGAGCTGGACGAGACCCCGCCCGACGGCGTGACCGGCTCCGAGGTCGAGGTCGAGCTGCGCCCCCGGCGCCGGCTGCGGATCTGGCAGCTCGCGCCCATCGTGATCCTCGCCGCCACCGGCTCCCTGATGTTCGCCTTCCCGCTCGCCTTCGAGTTCGGGGAGGGCGGCCCGGTCGTCGCGATGCTCGGGCTGCTGCTGTGCAGCTGCGCCGCGGGCTGGGGCATGATGGCCGCCCGCCGCGTCGGCCACACCTGGCCCGGCCTGCCCGTCCGCGGCTCGGGCCGCCGCCCGGACTGGCGCGTCGTCGCCCTGTACGCGGTGGTCGTCGCCGCCCTCGCGTTCCTCGCCTTCTGGCGCGTGGCCCGCCTCCGCTGACCCCGCTCACCGGCCGGCCGTACGCGATCTCCGTACGCCCGCGCCACGTGCTCTCCGTACGCCCGCGCTACGCGATCTCCGTACGCCCGCAGCCAGGCACGCCGTACGCCCCGTCGCGCAGCCCCAGGCCCCGCGGAAGCGGAATGAGCGCTACCCACAGGCCGGGCGAGGGCTTCGCGGCACAGGCCGTACGATCGAGGAATGAGCACGCGGATCGCCTTCCTCAAGGGCCACGGCACCGAGAACGACTTCGTGATCGTGCCCGACCCGGACAACGCCATCGAGCTGCCCGCCACGGCGGTCGCCGCGCTGTGCGACCGGCGCGCGGGAATCGGCGGTGACGGCCTGCTGCACGTCGTCCGCTCCGCCGCCCACCCCGAGGCGCGGCACATGGCGGACGAGGCCGAGTGGTTCATGGACTACCGCAACGGCGACGGCTCCATCGCCGAGATGTGCGGCAACGGCGTCCGCGTCTTCGCCCGCTATCTCCAGCACGCCGGACACGTCGAGGCCGGAGACCTCGCCGTCGCCACCCGGGGCGGCGTCAAGAAGGTGCACATCGCCAAGGCCGACGCCACGGGCGAAGCCGCCGTCACCGTCTCCATGGGCCGCGCCGAGCTCCCCGCCGAGCAGGCCACGGTCACGGTCGGCGAGCGCAGCTGGCCCGCCCTGAACGTGAACATGGGCAATCCGCACGCGGTCGCCTTCGTGGACGACCTGGCGCACGCCGGGAACCTCTACGCGGCGCCGGCCACGAGCCCGGCCACGGTCTACCCGGACGGGGTGAACGTGGAGTTCGTGGCCGACCGCGGCCCCCGCCACGTCGCCATGCGGGTGCACGAGCGGGGCGCGGGCGAGACCCGCTCCTGCGGCACCGGCGCCTGCGCGGTCGCCGTCGCCGCCGCCCGCCGGGACGGAGTGAGCGCGACCGTCACCGGCGAGCCCGTGACGTACACCGTGGACGTCCTCGGCGGCAGGCTCGAGATCACCGAGCGGCCCGACGGAGGGATCGAGATGACCGGACCAGCCGTGATCGTGGCCGAAGGTGACATCAGGCCCGAGTGGATCGAAAACCGAATTGCCTGAACGTTCCCTCGAATGGGTGATCCGTTTCACTCTGGGCGAGAGCAAGTGAGCGGCGCGTGATGGGCTCGATAGCATCAAGCACCGGCAACGGGGGGACCCGCCGCCCCGCCCCCGACCGCCGGTCGAGCTGCCGGAGGTTCCCATGAGTGCGGACGGATCGAGGACTGCGGCGCGCACCGCCCCGAACAGCGCCGAGGCCGCGGACGAGCACGCGCCCACGCCGCCCGCGCCCGCGCCGAGCAGCTCCGGCACGCCCCGCAGGCGCGGCCGTCCCCGCATCGATCTGCGCCGCCTCGGCCTGGCCGCCCTCCTCGGCTCGACCTCCCGCGGCCGCCTCCCGGACGCCATCGGCCATGTGGCCGACGCCCACCGCGCCCACCACCCCGAGGCCGACCTGGAGCCGCTGCGCCGCGCCTATCTCCTCGCCGAGTCCTCGCACCGCGGCCAGATGCGCAAGAGCGGCGAGCCGTACATCACGCACCCGCTCGCCGTCACCCTGATCCTCGCCGAACTCGGCGCCGAGACCACGACGTTGACGGCCTCCCTGCTCCACGACACGGTCGAGGACACCGAGGTCACCCTGGAGCAGGTGCGCCGCGAGTTCGGGGACGAGGTCTGCTTCATCGTCGACGGCGTCACCAAACTGGAGAAGGTCGACTACGGCGCGGCGGCCGAGCCCGAGACCTTCCGCAAGATGCTCGTCGCCACCGGCAACGACGTCCGCGTCATGTCGATCAAGCTCGCCGACCGCCTGCACAACATGCGCACGCTCGGCGTGATGCGCCCCGAGAAACAGGCCCGCATCGCCAAGGTCACCCGGGACGTCCTCATCCCGCTCGCCGAACGCCTCGGCGTCCAGGCCCTCAAGTCCGAGCTGGAGGACCTGGTCTTCGCGATCCTCCACCCCGAGGAGTACGACAAGACCCGCACCCTCATCGCCGAGAACGCCGCGGCCGGAGACCCCCTCGGGGAGTTCGCCGAAGAGTTCCGCACGGTGCTCCGCGAGGCCGACATCGCCGCCGAAGTCCACATCAGGCCACGGCACTTCGTCTCCGTGCACCGCTCCCGGATCAAACGCGGCGAGCTGCGCGGCGCCGACTTCGGCCGCCTCCTGGTCCTCGTCAACGAGGACGCGGACTGTTACGGCGTCCTGGGCGAGCTGCACACCTGCTTCACCCCGGTGATCTCCGAGTTCAAGGACTTCATCGCCACCCCCAAGTTCAACCTCTACCAGTCGCTGCACACCGCGGTCGCCCGCCGGGACGGCGAAGTGGCCGAAGTCCTCATCCGCACCCACCAGATGCACAAGGTCGCCGAAGCCGGAGTCGTCGCCCTCGGCAACCCGTACGACGCGGGCACGGACGAGGACGGCGCGGAGGGTGAGCGCGTCGACCCCACCCGCCCCGGCTGGCTCTCCCGCCTCCTCGACTGGCAGCGCTCCGCACCCGACCCGGACACGTTCTGGAGCTCCCTGCGCGAAGAGCTCGCACAGGACCGCGAGATCACCGTCTACCGCGCGGGCGGCGGCACGCTGAACCTCCCCGCGGGCGCCAGCTGTGTCGACGCCGCCTATGCGCAGTACGGCGAGGAGGCGCACGCCTGCATCGGCGCCCGGGTCAACGGCCGCCTGGTGACGCTCAGCACGGTCCTGCGCGACGGCGACACGGTGCATGTGCTGCTCGCCCCGCCCGAGACCGCGTCCGGCCCGGACGCCGAGTGGCTGGACCACACGCGTACGCCCGCGGCGCGCATCGCCATCGGCCGCTGGCTCAGCTCGCACCCCGAAGGCCCGGTCGTCGCGGCCGCCGAACCCCGCCCGCAGCTGACCGTCGCGGGGATGCGGCCCGGCGCGGCCAACGCCGTCGTCGACCTGCCGAACGCCACGGTCCGCCTCGCCGGGTGCTGCACACCGGTCCCGCCGGACGTCGTCACCGGCTTCACCGTGCGCGGCGGCGCCGTCACCGTGCACCGCGTCGAGTGTCCCGCCGTGCAGCGGATGTCCGCCTCGGGCCGCGTGCCCGTCGCCGTGCACTGGGCCGAGCCGGACGAGGGTGCCGAGTGCCGGGTCACGCTCATCGCCGAGTCCTTCGGCCGCCCGCATCTCCTCGCCGACCTCACCGAGGCCATCGCCCTCGAAGGCGCCGCGATCATCTCGGCCACGGTGGAGCCCCCGGTCGAGGGCCGCGTCCGCCACTCGTACACGCTCCAACTCCCCGACGCCGCCCAGCTCCCCGGCCTGATGCGGGCCATGCGCAAGGTGCCGGGGGTGTACGACGTGGGGCGCGGCAAGGAACCGGCAGCGGCCACGTCCTGAGCGCCCGGCCCGCCGTCCCCCGACCGCCGCCCACACGAACCCGCGCTGCGGCGTACGTCCGACCACCTCGTTCGGGTGGGACGATCGCGAGTCGGCGCGGCGGGCAAGGCCCGTGCTGATAGCGGTGGTTCATGTTGCTCTCGCGCCGCACCAGGGCCGCACTCCTCGCAGCCGCCACCTCCGCCGTGTCCGTCTCGCTGCTCGCAGCGAGCGCCCCCTCGCCGGTCGCCCCGCGCGGCATCGGCGACCCCCTCTTCCCGCACCTGGGCAACCCCGGGTACGACGTCACCGCGTACGACCTGTCGTTCGCGTACCGGGGCGACAACACCAAGCCGTTGGACGCCGTGACCGTCGTGCAGGCGCGGGCCACGGACCAGCTGCGGCGGATCAACCTCGACTTCGCCGGGGGCAAGGTCCGCTCCGTCGAGGTCAACGGCCTGCGCGCGAAGTTCGCGAGCACCGGCGAGGACCTCGTCGTCACCCCCGCCCGCCCCGTCGGCGCCGGCGGCTCGCTGCGGATCACCGTGCGGCACACCAGCGACCCGGCCGGCACGTCCGACGGCGGCTGGGTGCAGACCGGCGACGGGCTCGCCATGGCCAACCAGGCCGACGCCGCCCACCGCGTCTTCCCCTCCAACGACCACCCCTCCGACAAGGCGTACTTCACGTTCCGGATCACCGCGCCCAAGGGCCTCACCGCGGTCGCCAACGGGCTGCCCGCCGGCCGCCGCGCGGGCGCCGCGAACACCACGTGGACGTACCGCACCCACCACCCCATGGCCACCGAGCTGGCGCAGGTCAGCATCGGCAAGTCGGCGGTGCTGCGCCGCGGCGGCCCGCACGGGCTGCCGGTACGGGACGTCGTGCCGTCCAAGGACCGCAAGAAGCTCGAACCGTGGCTGAAGAAGACCCCGGCCCAGATCGCCTGGATGGAGAACAAGGTCGGCCGCTACCCCTTCGAGACGTACGGGGTCCTCGCCGCCGACGCCACCACCGGGTTCGCCCTGGAGACGCAGACCCTGTCGCTGTTCGAGCGCGGCCTGTTCACGCAGCCCGAGTACCCGGAGTGGTACGTCGAGACGATCATGGTGCACGAGCTGGCGCACCAGTGGTTCGGCAACAGCGTCAGCCCGGCCACCTGGTCCGACCTGTGGCTGAACGAGGGCCACGCCACCTGGTACGAGGCGCTCTACGCGGAGGAGCGCGCCAAGCAGCCGCTGCAGAAGCGGATGAAGATGGCCTACCGCGAGTCCGACCGCTGGCGCGCCGCCGGCGGCCCGCCCGCCGCACCGAAGAAGCCCCGCCCCGGCCAGAAGATCAGCCTGTTCCGCCCGGTCGTCTACGACGGCAGCGCCCTCGTCCTGTACGCGCTGCGCCAGGAGATCGGCCACGCCGCCTTCGACCGCCTGGAGCGCGCCTGGGTCCTGCGGCACCAGAACGCCAACGCCGGCACCGCCGACTTCGTCCGCCTCGCCTCCGGCATCGCGGGCCGCGACCTGACCGGCTTCTTCAAGGCCTGGCTGTACGGCGCCAAGACCCCGCCGATGCCCGGCCACCCCGACTGGAAGTCCGCCGCCCCGACCGCGCCGAAGGGCAAGCCCGCCACTCGCGCCGCCGCCCCGGCGCACACCCCCGCGCACACCTCCGCGCACCCCTCCGCACCCACCCACGAGCACGCCCACCCCGCACACACGCACGGCCAGCACGGGCACGAGCAGCACGGGCACGCCGGGTGAGCAGCCGGGCCCCGCGCACGGCGGTACCGGGTCGTTCGCACCCACCCGCGTACGCACCGGAAAAGTCGGGTGCCGAGACGGGGCGTACCGTGAGACCATCAACGGGTCGGCGGCGCGGCCGGCCGGGAATCTCCCGGGACATGCGCGCGTTGACTTCATCGAGGACCGCCCGGGTCGGGTGGTTCCCCCTTCCCAACGACGTAAGGATCCAATGACCTCCTCTTCTTCCCCTTCCCAGGACGCGCAGGACCGCCAGAGCACCGCGCAGAACCTCCCCGAAGGACTTCGGGCCGATGCCCTGATGGAAGAGGACGTCGCCTGGAGCCACGAGATCGACGGAGCGCGGGACGGCGACCAGCTGGACCGCTCCGAGCGTGCGGCTCTGCGTCGTGTGGCGGGCCTCTCCACCGAGCTCGAGGACGTCACCGAGGTCGAGTACCGACAGCTCCGCCTGGAGCGGGTCGTGCTCGTCGGCGTGTGGACCTCGGGCACCGTTCAGGACGCGGAGAACTCCCTCGCGGAGCTCGCCGCCCTCGCCGAGACCGCGGGCGCCCTCGTGCTCGACGGTGTCATCCAGCGCCGGGACAAGCCGGACCCCGCCACGTACATCGGCTCGGGCAAGGCCCAGGAGCTGCGGGACATCGTGCTCGAGACCGGCGCCGACACCGTGGTCTGCGACGGTGAGCTGAGCCCCGGCCAGCTCATCCACCTCGAGGACGTCGTCAAGGTCAAGGTGGTCGACCGCACCGCCCTGATCCTCGACATCTTCGCCCAGCACGCCAAGTCCCGAGAGGGCAAGGCGCAGGTCGCCCTGGCACAGATGCAGTACATGCTGCCGAGGCTCCGCGGCTGGGGTCAGTCGCTCTCCCGTCAGATGGGTGGCGGCGGCGGTGGCGGCATGGCCACGCGTGGTCCCGGTGAGACCAAGATCGAGACCGACCGGCGGCGGATTCGCGAGAAGATGGCGAAGATGCGCCGGGAGATCGCGGCGATGAAGACCGGCCGGGACGTCAAGCGCCAGGAGCGCCGACGCAACAAGATCCCCTCGGTCGCCATCGCGGGCTACACCAACGCCGGCAAGTCCTCGCTGCTCAACCGCCTGACGGGCGCGGGAGTCCTGGTGGAGAACGCGCTGTTCGCCACCCTCGACCCCACCGTCCGCCGCGCGGAGACCCCGAGCGGGCGGCTCTACACCCTGGCCGACACGGTCGGGTTCGTCCGCCACCTGCCGCACCACCTGGTCGAGGCGTTCCGCTCCACGATGGAGGAGGTCGGCGACTCCGACCTGATCCTGCACGTGGTCGACGGCTCGCACCCGGTGCCGGAGGAGCAGCTGGCCGCCGTGCGCGAGGTGATCCGGGACGTCGGTGCGACGGACGTGCCCGAGGTCGTCGTGGTCAACAAGGCGGACGCGGCGGATCCGTTGGTGCTGCAGCGCCTGCTGCGCGCCGAGCGGCACGCGATCGTGGTCTCGGCCCGCACGGGCGACGGCATCGACGAGCTCCTCGCGCTCATCGACGCCGAACTGCCCCGCCCCGAGATCGAGATCGAGGCCCTCCTGCCGTACACGCAGGGCGGGCTCGTCGCCCGGGCCCACGCCGAGGGCGAGGTGATCTCCGAGGAGCACCTCCCGGAGGGCACGCTGCTCAAGGCGCGGGTGCATGAGGAACTGGCCGCGGAACTGGCCCGGTTCGTCCCCGCGGAGCACTGACGGCAAGCAGTTCGGTCGTACGAACAAGTCGGTCGTACGAAGAAGGCCCGCCCCCTCAAGTTCGAGGGGGCGGGCCTTCGTTGCTGTGCGGAGAGCGTGCCTACAGGCTTCCGTACTTCTTGCTCATCGTGTCGAAGACGCGCTTCGCGCCGTCGCCGAGCTGCGGGCCGGCGAGCCAGCCGTTCGAACCGGCCGGGCCGATCGAGGTGTTGGAGACCAGCGCGAGCTTGCCGTCGCCGACCTCACGGAACCAGCCGCCGCCGGAGGAGCCGGCGGTCATGGTGCAGCCGATGCGGTACATCGTCGGCGAGTTCGGGGTCAGCGAGAGCCGGCCGGGGCGGTCGATGCACTTGTGCATCAGGGCGCCGTCGTACGGCGGGGCCTGCGGGTAGCCCCAAGCGCCCATCGCGTCCACGGACTTGGGCGACGGTGAGGAGAAGTCCACGGGCAGCGCGGCGCCGACCGTCTCCTCCAGGGACTTGCTGCCGCGCTCCGGCTTCACGTGCAGCACCGCGTAGTCGTACTCGAACGAACCGGCGTCCGGGCTCTGCGCGGTGGTGCCGTCGATCCACTCGTTGGACGTGGAGATCCAGTCCGCCCAGAACTGGCCGTACGGGGCGCGGTCCTGCTGGCCGGCGCTCTCCAGGGCGCGGGCGGAGAGGCCCTTGTGGTTGTAGGCCGGGGTGAAGACGATGTTCCGGTACCAGCCGCCCTTCTGGCCGGCGTGCACGCAGTGGCCCGCGGTCCACACGAGGTTGGACTTGCCGGGGTTGCGCGGGTCCTTCACGACGGTGCCGGAGCAGACCGCGGAGCCCTCCGGGGTGTCGAAGAAGATCTTGCCGACGGGTGCCGCGTACTTGTAGTACGGCGTGCGCTCCGGCTCGGCGCGGACCGGGCGGGGCTCCGGGTCGGTGACGCCCTCGTTGCCGGCCGCGGCCTTGCTGGAGATGGTCTGGCTGGGGGCCTTCGCGGACTTCATCCGGTCCGCGTCCCACAGGCCCTCGATGACCGGGTTGGCGAAGTCCTTCGCCTCACGCAGCCACTTGTCCTTGTCCCAGTTCTTCCACTCGCCGTTCTTCCACTTGTCGACGTCGATGCCGTGCTCCTTGAGCCGGTCGGCGATGCCGTCGAGGTCGTCGGGCAGCTGGGCGGCGTCGTCCTGGCCCGAACCGCCGTCCTGCGCGGCGGAGTTGGTCGGCTTGGCGTCGGCCTTGGGGTCGCCGCCGGACTCGCAGGCGGTGGCGGTCAGCGCCAGGGCCACGGCGAGCGAGGCCGCGGCCAGCGCCGGACGTATGGATCGCATGGTTCGGAAAACCCCCGATGGGTGTGGAGCGGTGGTGATGGGGAAAGAGGTGCCGCTCCCGGGGCGGCCCCGGGAGCGGCGTACCTGAGAGGAGGGAGGCGCCGACGGCCTCGCGACTCGGGTCGGTTGACCTCGACCCGGGTCGGTCGACCTCGACTCGGGTCAGTTGGCGAACTTCTCGCTGACCTGGTCGTAGATGGCCTTGGCCTCCTTGCCGAAGCGCGGGCCCGCGAGCCAGCCCGCGGTGGCCGGGCCGATGGAGGTGTTGGAGACCAGGGCCGGCTTGCCGTCCTGGCCCGTGGCCACCCAGCCGCCGCCGGAGGAGCCGCCGGTCATGGTGCAGCCGATGCGGTACATCGTCGGCTGGCTCGCGCTCAGCGAGAGCCGGCCGGGCTTGTCGGCGCAGGAGAACTGCTCCTGGCCCTGGAACGGCGGGGCCGCCGGGTAGCCGGTCGCCTTGATCGAGTCGATCTTCGGCACGGCCGGGGCGTTGAACTCGACCGGAAGCGCGGCGCCGACGGTCTCCTCCAGGGACTTGCTGCCGCCCTTCTCGGGCGCCATGTGCATCACGGCGAAGTCATAGGGAGCGCCCGCGCCACCGGTGTTGGCGCCGGTCGCGATCCACTGGTCGGACGTCTTGGTCCAGTCGCTCCACCAGATGCCGTACGGGGCGATCTCCTCGCGCGTCGGCTTCTCGGCCTCCAGCTGCTGGGCCGTCTTGCCCTCGTCGTTGTACGACGGCACGAAGGCGATGTTGCGGTACCAGCCGCCCGACTTGCCCGCGTGCACGCAGTGGCCGGCCGTCCACACCATGTTGGACTTGCCCGGGTTGGCCGGGTCCTTCACCACGGTCGCGGAGCACTGCGCGGAGCCCTCCGGCGTCTCGAAGACGAGCTTGCCGGTGGCGGGGGAGCTGCCGTGGTACGGGGCCGCGATCTCCTCGGCGTCGACCGGGGCCGGCGTCGGGTCCGTCTTGCCCTGGTCGCCCGAGATGTCGTTGTCGACCGGCTTCTCGGGGGTCTTGTCGGTGTCGCGCAGCCGGTCCGGGTCCCAGTACTCCTCGATGATCGGGTTGACGAAGTCCTCAGCCTCGCGCAGCCACTTGTCCTTGTCCCAGTTCTTCCACTCGCCGTTGCGCCACTTGTCGACATCGATGCCGTGCTCCTTGAGCCGGTCCTTGATGTCGTCCGGAATCTCGATCTTGTCCCCGCCGCCGCTGCCGCCGGTGCTGCCGCCGCCGTCGGTCGTCGCGGAGGCGGTGGGCTTGCCGTCGGCGTTGTCCTCACCGGGGCCGCAGGCCGTGGCGGTCAGCGCGAGCGCGGCCGAGACCGCGAGCACGGAGGAGGTACGGCGCACACTCCTCCCTCGGCGAGCGGCGAAGAGCGGACGTATGGGTCGCATGGCGAGAATCCCCCTGTTTTGACTTTGTGCAGTTCACGTGTGCAGTTGTGGGACCGCCGCGGAGCGGCGCGACGATCGAGCACCCCACACTATGCCGGTGCGATCGGGGACGACCGACGGGGCCGCAACGGTTCTGTCACGGCCCTGCCCCGCGGCGGAGGAGCTTGTCGGGGAACTTCCGGTTGATGGCGTTTGCGATCGCCGCGTACGTGCTCACGCCCGCGTGAAGGCCCCCAGCACGCGTCCGCGCCTGCGCGAAGGTTTTCGTTTGGCAAGGAATTCCGCCCGCGCGTGATCCCCCGCACCCCGCGTCGTTGGTACGTACGGGGGACACGCGTCCCGTGTGCGACCCCTCGGCCTCGGCCGGCGTACCGCCCAACTCACCGACGCACAGCGGGAGGACACACAGTCGTGGCCGTCACCGAGCCTGCGCCGCCGCAACCGGCGCCGCCCGCCGCAGCCCCGCCCGTACCCGCACCGCCTGCGCTGCCCGCGCCTGCCGCCGCTCGGAGTGCCGCCGGGGGCGAGGGGATTCTGCGGCGGCAGTCGCTGCGCGAGTCGGCCGCCCGCACCTATGCGCGGTCGCTGCCCATCGTGCCGGTGCGCGCCCGCGGGCTGACCATCGAAGGGGCCGACGGGCGGCGGTACTTGGACTGCCTCTCCGGCGCCGGGTGCCTCGCGCTCGGCCACAACCACCCCGTGGTCCTGGAGGCCATCCGCAAGGTCCTCGACTCGGGCGCTCCGCTGCACGTCCTGGACCTCGCGACGCCCGTCAAGGACGCCTTCGTCACCGAGCTGTTCGAGACGCTGCCGCCCGCTTTCGCGGCCCGTGCCCGCGTCCAGTTCTGCGGCCCGGCCGGCACGGACGCCGTCGAGGCCGCCCTGAAGCTGGTCCGCACGGCCACGGGACGCGGCGGACTGCTCGCGTTCACGGGCGCGTACCACGGCATGACCGAGGGTGCGCTCGCCGCGTCGGGCGGCGCGGGCGACGTACGCGTGACCCGGCTGCCGTACCCGCAGGACTACCGCTGCCCGTTCGGCACCGGCGGGCCGGAAGGGGCCGAACTGGCCGCCCGCTGGACCGAGTCGCTGCTCGACGACGCCAAGTCCGGGGTGCCGACGCCCGCCGGGATGATCGTGGAACCGGTGCAGGGCGAGGGCGGGGTCGTGCCCGCGCCGGACGCGTGGCTGCGCCGGATGCGCGAGATCACCGCGGCCCGCTCCATCCCGCTGATCGCCGACGAGGTGCAGACCGGCGTCGGCCGCACCGGCGCCTTCTGGGCCGTGGAGCACAGCGGGATCGTGCCCGACGTGATGGTCCTGTCCAAGGCCATCGGCGGCAGCCTCCCCCTCGCCGTCGTGGTCTACCGCGACGACCTCGACGTCTGGGAGCCCGGCGCCCACGCGGGCACCTTCCGCGGCAACCAACTGGCCATGGCCGCGGGCGCCGCGACCCTCGCCCACGTCCGCCGCCACCGCCTCGCCGAGCGCGCCGCCGACCTCGGCGCCCGCATGCTCGCCCACCTGCGCACGCTCGCCGCCGGCCACCCGCAGATCGGCGACGTACGGGGCCGGGGCCTGATGATCGGCGTCGAGCTGGTCGACCCGGAAGGCGCCGAAGCCGCGGCGGACTTGGCAGCGGACTCGGCGGCGCACTCCGCGGCGGACTCCTTCGTGAGCGCCGGTCCGCCGCCGCCCGCGCCCCGGCTCGCGGCTGCCGTGCAGCGCGCCTGCCTGGACCGCGGCCTCATCGTCGAACTCGGCGGCCGCCACTCCACCGTCGTCCGCCTGCTGCCCCCGCTGACCCTCACCGACGACCAGGCGGACGCGGTCCTCGACCGCCTCTCCGACGCCCTGGCCTGCGTACTGAAACCCCAACGCCCGGAATCCGCCCGGCAGTAGCACCGCCCGGCCACGGGCCGTATGGCCGGAATCCGCCCAACTTCCGTACCTCTTGAGGAACATGAGCCACATACCCCGTACGCCGCTTCGAAGTGGGAGACCGACCGTGCCGAACGCCCCGCTCGCCGCAACCGTGCCGAACGCCCCGCTCGCCGCCGCATCCGTACCGCCCGAGCTCAACGCCGAGACCTGGGCCCGCGCCGCCCGGCGGCTCCTCGCCAAGATGATCGGTGAGTTCGCCTACGAGGAGATCGTCGCGCCGGAACCGGAGGGCGACGGTTCCTACGGGCTCGCGCTGGACGACGGCGCCCGGCTCCGCTTCCGCGCCCGGCGTGCGGCGTACGGGAGTTGGCGGGTCGAGCCGGACTCGCTGAGGCTGTGCGCGGGGGACGGGAAGGAGGAGCCGTTCGGCGACCCGTTCGCGTTCCTCGGCCGGGCCCGGCGGCTGCTCGGCCTCGACGGGGACACCCTCGGCCACCTGGTGCGCGAGCTGAACAGCACCCTCGCCGCCGACGCCCGCCTCGACCACACCGGCCACGGCGCCGCCGCCCTCGCCGACCTGCCGTACGCGGAACTGGAAGGGCACCAGACCGGGCACCCCTGGCTCGTCCTCAACAAGGGGCGGCTCGGCTTCGCGGCCTCCGACACCGCCCGCTGGGCGCCGGAGGCCCGCGTTCCGGTGCGGCTCCCGTGGCTCGCCGTCAGCCACGACCTGGCCACCTACCGCGGCGTCGACCACCTCGCCGACCCCGCCCGGCTCTACGCCCACGAGCTGGACCCGGCCACCCTCGACGCGTTCGCGGACACCCTGCGCGCCCGCGGCCTCGACCCGCGCCGCTACCTCTACCTGCCCGTGCACCCCTGGCAGTGGGACGAGATCGTGCTCCCGCTGTTCGCCCCGCACATCGCCGCCGGCGCCGTCGTGCCGCTCCCCGAGGACCCGGACACCCGCCTCCCGCAGCAGTCCATCCGCACGTTCCTCAACACCGCCCGGCCCGACCGGCACACCGTCAAGCTGCCGCTGTCGATCCTCAACACCCTGGTCTGGCGCGGACTTCCGACCGACCGCACCCTCGCCGCACCGGCCGTCACCGCCTGGGTGCACGCCCTGCGCGACGCCGACCCGTTCCTGCGCGACGAGTGCCGCGTGATCCTCCTCGGCGAGGTCGCCTCGGTCACCGTCCGGCACCCGGTGTACGACGAGCTGCCGGAGGTTCCGTACCAGTACAAGGAGCTCCTCGGCGCGATCTGGCGCGAGCCCCTTGAACAGCGCCTCGACCCCGGCGAACGCGCCCGCACCCTCGCCTCGCTGCTGCACACCGACGGCAGCGGCCGGGCCTTCGCCGCCGAACTCGTCGAGCGCTCCGGACGCGCCCCGAAGGCCTGGCTCACCCGCCTCTTCGCCGCCCTGCTGCCCCCGCTGCTGCACTTCCTCTACCGCTACGGCACGGTCTTCTCGCCGCACGGGGAGAACGCGATCGTGGTCTTCGACGAGGCGGACGTGCCGGTCAGGCTCGCGGTGAAGGACTTCGTGGACGACGTGAACGTCAGCGCACAGCCCGTGCCCGAGCTGGACTCGATGCCGGACGACGTACGCGAGGTGCTGCTCACCGAGGAGCCCGGCTTCCTCACCCAGTTCATCCACTCCGGCCTGTTCGTCGGCGTCTTCCGCTACCTCGCCCCGCTCTGCGAGGACCAACTCGGCGTCCCCGAGCGGGAGTTCTGGGCGCTCGTACGCGAGGAGATCGACCGGCACCAGGCCCGCTTCCCCGAGCTGAAGGACCGCTTCGAGCTGTTCGACCTGCTCACGCCCCGCATCGAGCGCCTCTGCCTGAACCGGAACCGGCTCCACCTCGACGGCTACCGGGACCGCCCCGAGCGGCCGCACGCCGCCGTCCACGGCACCGTGCCGAACCCGCTCCACCTGGGGCAGCAGGACCTTCCGGCGCTCGAGCGGCCGGGGCCGCGGGCGTGATCGCGGCATTGTCAGTGGGGCACCGTAGGCTGGTCGGCCTATGACGAAGCCCTCCCTCCCCGATCTCTTGCACGCCGCCGTCGAAGCCGTCGGCGGCACGGAGCGCCCCGGCCAGGTGACCATGGCCGAGTCCGTCGCCGAGGCCATCGACGGCGGCTCCCACCTGCTCGTCCAGGCGGGCACGGGCACCGGAAAGTCCCTCGGCTATCTGGTGCCCGCGCTCGCCCACGGGGAGCGCGTGGTGGTCGCCACGGCCACCCTCGCGTTGCAACGCCAGCTGGTCGAGCGCGACCTTCCGCGCACGGTCGACGCCCTGCATCCGCTGCTGCGCCGCCGCCCCCAGTTCGCCATGCTCAAGGGCCGGTCGAACTACCTGTGCCTGCACCGCCTGCACGAGGGCGTGCCGCAGGACGAGGAGGAGGGCCTCTTCGACCAGTTCGAGGCGGCCACGCCCACCAGCAAGCTCGGCAAGGACCTGCTGCGCCTGCGCGACTGGGCGGACGAGACGGAGACCGGGGACCGGGACGACCTGACGCCCGGCGTCTCCGACCGCGCCTGGTCGCAGGTATCGGTCTCCTCGCGCGAGTGCCTGGGCGCCTCCAAGTGCGCGTACGGCGCGGAGTGCTTCGCGGAGGCGGCCCGGGAGCGCGCGAAGCTCGCCGAGGTCATCGTCACCAACCACGCGCTGCTCGCCATCGACGCCATCGAGGGCGCGCCGGTGCTCCCGCAGCACGAGGTGCTCATCGTCGACGAGGCGCACGAACTGGTCTCCCGCGTCACCGGCGTCGCCACCGGCGAGCTCACTCCCGGCCAGGTGAACCGCGCGGTCCGCCACTCGGCGAAGCTGGTCAACGAGAAGATCGCGGACCAGCTCCAGACCGCCGCCGAGACCTTCGAGCGGATCATGGAGCTGGCCCTTCCGGGCCGCCTGGAGGAGATCCCCGAGGACCTCGGTTACGCCCTGCTGGCGCTCCGGGACGCCGCGCGCAACACGATCTCCGCGATCGGCGCGACCCGCGACAAGTCGGTGCAGGACGAGGACGCCGTCCGCAAGCAGGCCCTGGCCTCGGTGGAGAACATCCACGACGTCGCGGAGCGCATCACCAACGGCTCGGAGTGGGACGTCGTCTGGTACGAGCGGCACGACCGCTTCGGTGCCTCGCTTCGCGTCGCCCCCATGTCGGTCTCCGGTCTGCTGCGCGAAAAGCTCTTCACGGACCGCTCCGTCGTCCTCGCCTCGGCCACGCTCAAGCTCGGCGGCGACTTCAACGGCGTGGGCGCCTCCCTGGGCCTCGCCCCGGAGGGCCTCGCCGGCCAGGAGGGCGAGGCGGAGGAGCTCCCCGTCTGGAAGGGCATCGACGTCGGCTCCCCCTTCGACTACGGCAAGCAGGGCATCCTGTACGTCGCGAAGCATCTGGCCCGCCCGTCCCGCGACGGCACGCGCGGGGACATGCTCGACGAGCTGACGGAGCTGATCCAGGCGAGCGGCGGGCGCACCCTTGGCCTGTTCTCCTCGATGCGGGCCGCCCAGCAGGCCGCCGAGGAACTCCGTTCCCGTATCCCGGAGTTCCCGATCCTGCTGCAGGGCGAGGAGACCCTCGGCGAGCTGATCAAGAACTTCGCGGCGGACCCGAAGACCTGTCTGTTCGGCACGCTCTCGCTCTGGCAGGGCGTGGACGTGCCGGGTTCCAGCTGCCAGCTGGTCGTGATGGACAAGATCCCGTTCCCGCGCCCGGACGACCCGCTGATGAGCGCCCGCCAGAAGGCCGTGGAGGACAACGGCGGCAACGGCTTCATGGCCGTCGCCGCCACGCATGCGGCCCTGCTGATGGCGCAGGGCGCGGGCCGTCTCGTCCGCGCGTCGGGGGACCGGGGCGTGGTCGCGGTCCTGGACCCGCGCCTGGCCACGGCCCGCTACGGCAGCTATCTGAAGGCCTCACTGCCCGAGTTCTGGTACACGACGGACCGCAACCAGGTCCGCCGCTCCCTGGCCGCGATCGACGCGGCGGCGAAGCAGGCGGAGGCTTGAGCCTTCTCTCCGACCGAGGCAGGGCGCCCCGAAAGGGGCGCGGGGAACTGCGCGCTCAACCACGACGCAGCGGGCAGCCGCCGAGGCGAGCAAAGCTCAGCGGCGCGAAAGCGCAGGCGGGGGCCCGGACGGCGCGTGGACGCAAACGCAGGACCCCGGAACCGGCGCAGTAGGTTCCGGGGCCCGGACTAGGGGGGGCAGGGGGCACGGGGGTGCAACCCCCGACTTCACACCCGCCGCAGCACTGCCACGACCTTGCCGAGGATCGTCGCCTCGTCACCGGGAATCGGCTGGTACGCGGAGTTGTGCGGCAGCAGCCACACGTGACCGTCCTCGCGCTTGAACCGCTTCACCGTGGCCTCGCCGTCCAGCATGGCCGCCACGATGTCGCCGTTCTCCGCGACGGGCTGGCGGCGGACGGTGACCCAGTCCCCGTCGCAGATCGCCGCTTCGATCATCGAGTCACCGACGACCTTGAGGACGAACAGCTCGCCGTCACCCACCAGCTGGCGGGGGAGCGGGAACACGTCCTCGACCGACTCCTCCGCGAGGATCGGCCCACCGGCGGCGATCCGGCCGACCAGCGGGACGTACGACGCGGCGGGCTTGCCGGTGGTGTCCGTGGGCTGGCTGCTGGGCTGGTCCGAGCCACGCACCTCGTACGCGCGCGGGCGGTGCGGGTCGCGGCGGAGGAAGCCCTTGCGCTCCAGGGCCATCAGCTGGTGCGCGACGGAGGACGTGCTGGAGAGGCCCACCGCCTGGCCGATCTCCCGCATGGACGGCGGGTACCCCCGGCGCTGCACGGAGTCCCTGATCACCTCGATGACCCGGCGCTGGCGGTCCGTGAGCCCTGTGCTGTCCGCCCTGATGCCTGGAGGTCGCCCGGGAAGCGAGCGCGTGGGCTTGGGCCCCTCCGGGTTCGTGGCTGCGTCATTCATGGCATGCACCGGCTCGAGTCGGCCCTGGGCGCGGTCCTGGGCGGTGATGGTGGCGCTGTCTGCGGTGGTGGTCACGGCGGCCCCTCTCGAGATGTTCTCCCTAGCTGGACAACGGTAGTAGCTTTCGAAAGGTTGCGCCAAACACACGTTCGAGTGAAAAAACGCGGACCGCCTGACGTGATCATGAGCCTGGGTGTATGGCTGACGCCCGCCGGGCCTTCTCGCCGACGCTCGGGCGAACGGCAGTTCGGTTCATTACGGTACGCTTCACCGCCGACGTCGAGGACCCCCGCAGTGGTGCTTTCCAGTGTGCCATCAGAGGCCTCCCGGATCGGGCTCCACCCCCTTCGCGTACCCTCGTCGGCGACCCCCTCTCGGTACAGCGCCCGCGACACGCGATGGCGCCGAATGTGACGCCAAACCCCAGATCTAGTGGTTGGATTGGCGACGGCACCCAGAAGTTGTGGTCCCTGGTCCTCCGAGGCCTCGGCCATCGCCTATGCTTGGGGCTGCTTCGAGGGGCTCAAGGCCCTCTTCGAGGCCATTCAGTCGTGCTGTGAAGGAGGGTTGGGAGTTATGCACTGCCCCTTCTGCAGGCACCCCGACAGCCGCGTCGTCGACAGTCGCACCACGGACGACGGCACGTCGATCCGCAGGCGCCGTCAGTGCCCGGACTGCTCCCGTCGTTTCACGACCGTGGAGACCTGCTCGCTGATGGTGATCAAGCGCAGCGGGGTGACCGAACCTTTCAGCCGTACCAAGGTCATCAATGGTGTGCGCAAGGCATGCCAGGGGCGACCGGTGACCGAGGACGCTCTCGCCCAGCTCGGCCAGCGGGTCGAGGAGGCGGTGCGCGCCACCGGCAGCGCCGAGCTGACCACCCACGACGTGGGTCTGGCCATACTCGGACCGCTGCGTGAGCTCGACCTCGTCGCCTACCTGCGATTCGCGTCCGTCTACCGGGCGTTCGACTCGCTCGAGGACTTCGAGAGCGCCATCGCGGAACTCCGGGAGCAGCGTGGCTCCGCGAGTGGCGAGAACGACGGCCATCAGGCCGAGAGCGGGCTCGGAGGGACCGTCGAGGTCCCCGTGCCCGCCACTGCCGCCGACTGACGGCGGGCCGGAGCGGGCCACGCGGGACCGGTCCGGCCGATCAGCGGCGATCCAGACCCGTCATGGGTGCCCTCGGGGTGCCCACGACACCAGACACACACCGTGCCACGGGGAAGAACGAGGCACTTTAGGGCGTTTTAGCCCGATAAAGGGAGGCGGCATGACAGAGACGGCGAGCGGCCCGGCACGAGGTTCCCGTTCCAAGGGTTCCAAGAGCAAGGGTCTGCGCATCGAGCGCATCCACACCACCCCCGGCGTGCATCCGTACGACGAGGTGGAGTGGGAGCGCCGTGACGTCGTCATGACCAACTGGCGCGACGGCTCGGTCAACTTCGAGCAGCGTGGCGTCGAGTTCCCCGACTTCTGGTCGGTGAACGCGGTCAACATCGTCACCAGCAAGTACTTCCGCGGGGCCGTCGGCACCCCGCAGCGCGAGACCGGTCTGAAGCAGCTGATCGACCGGATCGTGAAGACGTACCGCAAGGCCGGCGAGGAGCACAACTACTTCGCCACTCCCGCGGACGCCGAGATCTTCGAGCACGAGCTGGCGTACGCCCTCCTGCACCAGATCTTCAGCTTCAACTCCCCGGTGTGGTTCAACGTCGGCACGCCGCAGCCGCAGCAGGTCTCCGCCTGCTTCATCCTCTCCGTCGACGACTCCATGGAGTCGATCCTGGAGTGGTACAAGGAAGAGGGAATGATCTTCAAGGGCGGCTCCGGCGCCGGCCTGAACCTCTCCCGCATCCGCTCCTCCAAGGAGCTGCTCTCCTCCGGCGGCAACGCCTCCGGCCCCGTCTCCTTCATGCGCGGCGCCGACGCCTCCGCCGGCACCATCAAGTCCGGTGGCGCCACCCGCCGCGCGGCCAAGATGGTCATCCTCGACGTCGACCACCCCGACATCGAGTCCTTCATCGAGACCAAGGTGAAGGAGGAGGAGAAGATCCGCGCCCTGCGCGACGCGGGCTTCGACATGGACCTGGGCGGCGACGACATCACGTCCGTCCAGTACCAGAACGCCAACAACTCGGTCCGCGTGAACGACGAGTTCATGAAGGCCGTGGAGTCCGGCGGCAAGTTCGGCCTGCGCGGCCGCATGGACGGCGAGGTCATCGAAGAGGTCGAGGCCAAGTCCCTCTTCCGCAAGATGGCCGAGGCCGCCTGGGCCTGCGCCGACCCCGGCATCCAGTACGACGACACCATCAACGCGTGGCACACCTGCCCGGAGTCCGGCCGCATCAACGGCTCGAACCCGTGCTCCGAGTACATGCACCTGGACAACACCTCGTGCAACCTCGCCTCGCTGAACCTGATGAAGTTCCTCAAGGACGACGGTGAGGGCAACCAGTCCTTCGAGTCCGAGCGCTTCGCCAAGGTCGTCGAGCTGGTCATCACCGCGATGGACATCTCCATCTGCTTCGCGGACTTCCCGACCCAGAAGATCGGCGAGAACACCCGCGCCTTCCGCCAGCTCGGCATCGGCTACGCCAACCTCGGCGCCCTGCTGATGGCGACCGGCCACGCCTACGACTCCGACGGCGGCCGCGCGCTCGCCGGCGCCATCACCTCCCTGATGACGGGCACGTCGTACAAGCGCTCCGCCGAACTCGCCGCCGTGGTCGGCCCGTACGACGGGTACGCGAAGAACGCGACGCCGCACAAGCGCGTCATGAAGCAGCACGCCGACGCCAACGCCAAGGCCGTCCGCATGGACGACCTGGACACCCCGGTCTGGGCCGCCGCCACGGAGGCCTGGCAGGACGTCGTCCGCCTCGGCGAGAAGCACGGCTTCCGCAACTCGCAGGCCTCGGTCATCGCCCCGACCGGCACCATCGGTCTCGCGATGTCCTGCGACACCACCGGCCTGGAGCCCGACCTCGCGCTGGTCAAGTTCAAGAAGCTGGTCGGCGGCGGCTCGATGCAGATCGTCAACGGCACCGTGCCGCAGGCGCTGCGCCGCCTCGGTTACCAGCCGGAGCAGGTCGAGGCGATCGTCGCCCACATCGCCGAGCACGGCAACGTGATCGACGCCCCGGGCCTGAAGACCGAGCACTACGAGGTCTTCGACTGCGCCATGGGCGAGCGTTCCATCTCCGCGATGGGCCACGTCCGCATGATGGCCGCGATCCAGCCGTGGATCTCCGGCGCCCTCTCCAAGACGGTCAACCTCCCGGAGTCCGCGACCGTCGAGGACGTCGAGGAGGTCTACTTCGAGGCGTGGAAGATGGGCGTCAAGGCGCTCGCCATCTACCGCGACAACTGCAAGGTCGGTCAGCCCCTCTCCGCCAAGAAGAAGGAGGAGGAGAAGGCCGAGATCGCCGACAAGGCCGAGGAGACCATCCGCGAGGCGGTCGAGAAGGTCGTCGAGTACCGCCCGGTCCGCAAGCGTCTCCCGAAGGGCCGTCCCGGCATCACCACCTCGTTCACCGTCGGCGGCGCCGAGGGCTACATGACCGCCAACTCCTACCCGGACGACGGTCTCGGCGAGGTCTTCCTGAAGATGTCCAAGCAGGGCTCCACCCTCGCGGGCATGATGGACGCCTTCTCCATCGCCGTCTCGGTCGGTCTGCAGTACGGCGTCCCGCTGGAGACGTACGTCTCGAAGTTCACCAACATGCGCTTCGAGCCGGCCGGTATGACGGACGACCCGGACGTGCGGATGGCGCAGTCGATCGTCGACTACATCTTCCGCCGCCTGGCGCTCGACTTCCTGCCGTTCGAGACGCGCTCCGCGCTCGGCATCCACTCCGCCGAGGAGCGTCAGCGCCACCTGGAGACCGGTTCGTACGAGCCGACCGAGGACGAGGTCGACGTCGAGTCCCTGGCCCAGTCCGCCCCGCGGGCCCAGGAGCTGCTGAAGTCGGTGTCCGCGCCGCAGGCCGAGACCGCGAAGACCGCCCCGAAGGAGGCGCACACCTCCGCGGAGCTCGTCGAGATGCAGCTGGGCATCCAGGCCGACGCCCCGCTCTGCTTCTCCTGCGGTACGAAGATGCAGCGGGCCGGGTCCTGCTACATCTGCGAGGGCTGCGGTTCGACCAGCGGCTGCAGCTGAGCCGGGCGCTCACGCGCTGAACGGCAGCTCGGCTGCTGAGAGTTGAGGAAGGGCGTCGGTTTTGTGCCGACGCCCTTCGTCGTTCCCGGCGGCGTTTTCAGGAGGGCGGTGCGCCGGGGCGGACGGTTTCCACGGCGAGCACCGGATCGAGGGGCTCCACGAGCTCCCCGGTCGCCACGCCCACGAGCCGCGCCGACGGGTCCCCTGCCAGCAAGCCCTTCACGTACGCGAGCGCCTCCGCGGGCGACAGCACCGGCAGCCGTCTGCGCAGCTCCCGGACGGCGGGCAACTGGCCGCTCCCGGCGGCGACTTCGCGGACCGCGTCGTGCAGATCGTCCACCGCCGTGCGCACCGGGAGGCCGCGGATCCGGGCGCGGTAGTCGGCCTCCCATTCGCCGGTCAGGGCCGTGACGACGCCGATGCGGTGCAGCCCGCCGTCGACACGGTCCACGAGGTACGGGCCGTTGCCTGCCACCTGGAACTCGGGGTCGCGCGTGCGCACGTACGGCTCGGACTGCCAGTGGACGATCCAGACCAGCTCGTGCCGTTCGACCTCCAGGACGGCCATGCGCAGCGTGTCCGGATGCGTGGCCCGCCACCGCTCGTGGTCGCGCTCCAGCTGTTCCTGGACAGCCCGGACCGCGTCCCGCCGCGAGATCACGAGGCCGGGGCCCGGGTGCCTGCGGTGCTCAACTCAGCGCGCTGAGCTGAGTCGTGAAGGACGTGGGGTCGGCGTCGAAGCCGCGGATCGTGCTGCGGAACTCCCAGGTGCCGGTCTCCGGGTCGCGGGTGAACTCGGCGATCGTCGCCGCCGTGCCGCCCGCGGCCTCGGCGAGGTCGCTCGTCGCCAACTCCGTGTAGCCCTCGGCGATGCGGACGCCGGTGTTCTCGATGTCGCCGAACGTCTTGCGGCCGTCGTTCTGCTGTATCACCACACCCACCACGACCCGCGTGTACGTCTCCGCCAGGCGGTCGAACTCCAGGGTCATGACCTCGTCGTACCCGAAGCCCTGGCCCGTGCGGCTGTCGCGGTTGAGGTTGATCGTGCCGTCCGGGGAACGGCTGCCGAAGTGCACCACGTACTCCGGGTCGGCGTACCCGGCGCCCGTCGTGTACGTCGCCGCGACGAGGTCCAAGTCGTGCTCCGGCGCCCCCATCGGGCTCGGGTCCCACCTCAGGGCGACCTCTACCTTGCCGAGGCCCTTCTTCACGCTGCTCACTGGACTCCCCCTCCTGGACGGCGAGTTGATGATCCCTCACATGGTCAGGTCCGATGAGACACGTTACGGCCTGCCACTGACAAGCGGGGTACCGGTTGTCCACAGGCAGTGACCGCCGGGCTGCCCTGCGGCATAAGATGGCGCGGTGCTGGTCAAGTGGATTCGCTGCACCGTGGTGGACCGCCGGGGGTTCGAGCGGGGGCAGCGGAAGTGGGCGGGGCTTCTGGGAGAGCCGGGGTTTCGAGGGCAGGGCGGTGGCTGGAGCCGACGGTGGCCGGACACCGTGCACGTCATATCGTTCTGGGAGAGCCGCGCCTTCTACGACTCCTTCATGGCCCGCTCGCACGACCGGCTGCACGCCGCCCAGGCCGGTACGTACAAAGACCTGCAGGTCAAGCTGTTCGATCACCGCTTCGACGTGAAGACGGGGTTCGAGCCGCACTTCACCGGCGCGGACGTGCTGCGCCTCGCGCACTGCAAGGTGCGGGAGGAGCGCGTGGAGCACTTCGCGCACGTACAGGAAAAGATCTGGAACCCGGCGATGGCCGGTTCGCCCGGCATGGTGCGCGGGCTCTTCGGGGAGGCGCCGGAGAACGAGTTCCTGGTGCTCTCGATGTGGCAGTCGACTGCCGAGTACGGCAAGTACCAGGTGGAGCGCGTGGAGCGGCTCACCCTGCGGGCGCAGACCGAGGCGGACGTGGCGGCGCTCAACGGCGATGTGGTGCAGCTCGAACCGTCCTGGACGGTCTGACGTCTCCCGCCGCCAGGGGCCCTTCGGGTGCGCTCGGTTGACCCTGGTGCGATGAGCCGATCTAGGGTTTCCGTATGGCACGTCCTCGGCGCATCGTCCTCGTCCGGCACGGAGAGTCGGAGGGCAATGCCGACGACACCGTCTACGAGCGGGAGCCCGACCACGCGCTCCGGCTCACCGACATCGGCCGCCGCCAGGCCGAGGCCACCGGCGCCCACCTGCGGGAACTCTTCGGCCGCGAACGCGTCAGCGTGTACGTGTCGCCGTACCGGCGCACCCACGAGACGCTGCGCGCCTTCGACCTCGACCCCGCCCTGATCCGCGTCCGCGAGGAGCCGCGGCTGCGCGAGCAGGACTGGGGCAACTGGCAGGACCGTGACGACGTCCGGCTGCAGAAGGCGTACCGCGACGCGTACGGGCACTTCTTCTACCGCTTCGCGCAGGGCGAGTCCGGGGCCGATGTGTACGACCGGGTGGGCGCGTTCCTGGAGAGCCTGTACCGCAGCTTCGAGGCGCCCGACCATCCGCCGAACGTCCTGCTCGTCACCCATGGCCTGACCATGCGGCTGTTCTGCATGCGCTGGTTCCACTGGACGGTCGCCGAGTTCGAGGCCCTGTCCAACCCCGGCAACGCCGAGATGCGGACGCTGCTGCTGGGCCCGGACGGCCGCTACACCCTGGACCGCCCGTTCGTCCGCTGGCGCGAGCCGGAGATGTACACGTACGACACGTACGGCCGGCCGCGCTAGCCGCCCGCCCGGGCGCTGTCACGGGCGAGGGGCGGCCGGTGTCTTGAGGTCGGACCCTTTTCGAGTGGAGGAGTGGCCGGATGGATACGGGGACGGACGCAGGCATGGACGTGGACATGGACATGGGTGACGGCATGGACATGGGTGAGGGCGCGGGGGACGGGTTCGACGAGGCCACCGAGACGTTCGTGGCCCACCGGAACCTGCTGTTCACCGTCGCGTACGAGATGCTCGGCTCCGCCGCCGACGCCGAGGACGTGCTGCAGGAGACCTGGCTGCGCTGGGTGAAGGTCGACCTGACCCAGGTCCGCGACCAGCGCGCCTACCTGGTCCGCACGACGACCCGGCAGTCCCTCAACCGCCTGCGCACACTCAAGCGCCGCAAGGAGTCGTACGTCGGACAGTGGCTGCCCGAGCCGATGCTCACCGCGCCGGACGTGGCCGAGGACGCGCTGCTCGCGGAGAGCGTGTCCATGGCCCTGATGCTCGTCCTCGAAACGCTCTCGCCCACCGAACGCGCCGTCTTCGTCCTGCGCGAGGCCTTCGACTTCGGGTACGACGAGATCGCGGACGCCGTCGGCAAGAGCCCCGCCGCCGTACGGCAGATCGCGCACCGGGCGCGCAAGCACGTCGACGCGCGACGGCCGCGGCAGTCGGTGTCGCAGGACGAGACGCGGGCCGCGCTCGACTCGTTCCGGCGCGTCCTGGAGACCGGTGACCTGCAGGGACTCCTCGACGTGCTCGCCCCCGACGTCGTTCTCATGGGCGACGGCGGCGGCATCAAGCAGGCCTCGCCGCGGCCGATCGTCGGCGCGGACAAGGTGGCCCGCTTCATGATCGGCGGGCTCGGCAAGAACGTCCTTCCGATCAGCCTCGCGCCCACCGTCGTCAACGGGAACCCGGCGCTCGTCGTGCACCTCGACGGCGAGCTGGACGGCGTCATGGCGGCCCGGGTCGAGGACGGGCGGATCAGCGGGCTGTACTACGTGCGGAATCCGGAGAAGTTGTCGCGGGTCGAGTCGGAGACCCGGCTCACCCGGCTCACCCGGCGGGGGCCGGGGTGGTGAGCCGACGGGATCTTGCCCTTCCGGTGGTGGCTGGGGCTGCTCCCGGGAGGGTGGGCCGGTTGCGGTGGGCGTAGTGCCGGTCCGGGTGGGGCGGTTGCGGTGGGTGTGGTGCCGGTCCGGGTCGGCCGGTTGCCGTCGGTGTGGTGCCGGTCCCTGGGTCGCCGCATTAGAGTGGCAGAGCCATGATCGCTGACTCCTCATCCCAGCAGCCATCCCAGCAGCGCCTGGAGCGTGCGCTCGCCTCGCTGCGCGGACTCGCGGTGGGGGACGCCCTCGGCTCCCAGTTCTTCGTGCCCGCGAACTACCCGCTCCTCAAGCGCCGCGAAGTCCCGCAAGGCACCTGGCAGTGGACCGACGACACCGAGATGGCCTGCTCCGTGCTCGCCGTCCTCGTGGCGCACGGGCGCATCGATCAGGACGCGCTCGCCGACTCCTTCGCCGAGCACCACGACTTCGACCGCGGCTACGGCCCGGCCGTCAACCGGCTGCTCCGGCTCATCCGCGAGGGCGGCGACTGGCGCGAGCTGTCGTCCGCCCTGTTCAAGGGCCAGGGCTCGTGGGGCAACGGCGCGGCCATGCGGATCGCACCGCTCGGCGCCTGGTACGCGGACGACCCCGAGCAGGCCACCCACCAGGCGGAGATCTCCGCCTACCCCACGCATCAGCACCGCGAGGCGGTCGTCGGCGCGATGGCCGTCGCCGCGGCCGCCGCGCTCGCCGCCGACCCGGCCGGGCCGCCCAAGCCGGCCGACCTCCTCGACGGCGTCGTCGCACTTGTACCGCGCAGCGCCGTCGGCGCGGGGCTGCGGCGGGCGCGGGACATGCTCGACTACAGCGACGCCACGACCGTCGCCGCCGTCCTCGGGTGCGGTCGCCGCACCACGGCCCACGACACGGTGCCGTTCGCCCTCTGGTCCGCGGCCCGCTCCCTCGGCGACTTCGAGCACGCCTTCTGGACGACTGCCCAGGTCGGCGGGGACATGGACACGACCTGCGCGATCGTCGGCGGAGTCGTTTCCTCCGTACGCGGGACGGCGCCTCCGGAGTCTTGGCTTCAGCAAACCGAGGCCCTGCCGGAGTGGGCTCCAGCCTCTGTGTGAGGTTTCCCTTGCGGGGGTGAGGTGGCGTGGGGCCGCGGTTGGGGTGGCATGGGCCTGGGGTTGAGGGTGGCGTGGCGCTTCGCGACATGCAGGGTGAACTTGTTCGCTTTTTCGGGTAGTTGAGGGCTCGCTGCGGCTCCGCATTGGCCCCCGTGGGCTTCCCGTGGGCTACTTGTGGGCTACGTGTGGCTTTGCGTTGGCGGCCGTGCGCGCTGCGCTGGGCTGAGCTGCGGGTGGGCGGCGAGGTCGGTTCGCGCGCGTCGTTTTGCGGTTGCTGCTGCAATTTTCTGGTCGGGCTTGTGCGCTTGCGTGAGGCCCTCCCGGCGTCCGGATTTCGGGCAGTGGGACCTCGACGTCCCCGTTCCGGGAACCGGGGTGTCGCACCGCCCACCAGGCGGCGTAACCTGTCTGGCGCCATGCCGTACGAAGCACCCACCCACACCGTCGAGCGTTCCCTTCGGGCAACCACCGGAGCGAAGCTCGTCGCCGGGGTAGACGAGGTGGGACGAGGCGCCTGGGCCGGGCCCGTCACCGTCTGCGCGGCGGTCACCGGACTGCGTCGACCGCCCGCCGGACTCACCGACTCCAAGCTCCTCACCGTCAAACGGCGCGACGAGCTGGCAGAGGTGCTCAAAGGCTGGGTCACCGCCTACGCGCTCGGGCACTCCTCCCCGGAGGAGATCGACGAGCTCGGCATGACCGCCGCGCTCCGCCTCGCCGCGGTGCGTGCGCTCGAAGAGCTGCCCGTCCGCCCGGACGCGGTGATCCTCGACGGCAAGCACGATTACCTCGGCTCCCCCTGGAAGGTCCGTACGGTCATCAAGGGGGACCAGTCCTGCGTCGCCGTCGCGGCGGCCTCGGTCATCGCCAAGGTCAGCCGTGACGCCATGATGGCCGAACTGGACGCCGAGCACGCAGACTTCGCCTTCGGCGCCAACGCGGGTTACCCCTCGCCGGTGCACAAGGCGGCGCTTGAGGAGCGGGGCCCCACCCCGTACCACCGGCTCTCGTGGTCCTATCTCGACGCGCTGCCCAAGTGGCGGCACCTCAAGAAGAACCGCGTACCGGTACTCAGCGGCAGCATCCCGGAAATCGAGGGGCAACTCGGCTTCGATTTCTGACACCATGCCGGTCGCACTCATGTGCCACCCGCCGGTGCGGTGCGCACCGGCATTTGATAGACAACCACTCATGCCTCTCATTCCCGAGGAGCCTCAGATTCACGAGAGCGCCCAGGGTCCCCGCGCAGCCTCGGCCAACGGCCGCACCGCGCCGACCCCCCGCCCCGTACCCGGCCCCCGCCCCGCAGCACCGCCGCGACCGGGACGCCCGGGTCCCCCCAGGCCCACGCCTCCCGCGCAGCGCACCCCGGCCAAGCCGGGCCCGCCTGCCCCGCCTGCGACTCCCGCCGCTCCGGCGGCTCCCGCTGCGCCCGCCACGGCTCCGGCCGCTGCGCATGGCACCGCGGACAAGTCGGCCGGCACCCCGCAGATCCAGCTGATCCCGGCCTCCGCCGAGGGCGCGCTGGACGCCGCGGAAGAAGCGGTCGACCTGCTGCTCGACAGCGGTCGCCAGCCCGGCGAGATCCTGGTGATCACCACCGGTGACCCGCACCCGTGGGCAGCCCACGAGCTGTCCTTCGGCGCGGACGCCTACTGGGCCCAGCACGACGCCGGCGACGACGTCTTCTACGCCGCCGCAGCCGACCTCACCCGCGTGGGCAACCGCCCCGTGGTCGTCGTCGCCGTCAACGGCGGCTCCGACAACGACGCGGTCACCGCCCTCCCCGTCGCCCTCGGCCGGGCCGGAGCCCTGCTGATCGTCTGCGGCGACCCGCAGCGCATCAACTCCGCCCTGGGCGCCGGGGTCTGACACCCTCCACACCCCCTGCGCCCGGCTTCTGAATCGCCAGTGTCTGGCGCTGGTGGGTGGGGAGTTGGGCAGTACGTGGTCGGTGCATGTGAACGCCTGAACCTGAAGGTCCGCGTCCGCGTCGGCGTACGTCGCGCGGCCTCAGGTCGGTTCACGTTCGCTGGTGCTGGTGCTGGTGCTGGTGCTGGTGCTGGTGCTGGTGCTGGTGCTCGTGGCCGGTGGCTGGGTGGATCTGTTGGTCCGGTGGCTCGGTAGGCCTGGCTCGGCGGAAGGCTCGTTCGTGTTCGTGCGAGCTGTACGAGTCGTACGAGCCGTACGAGTCGTCCGGCTGTCGGAACGCCGTCGTACGCAGCTGCCGCACCTCGGCGCCGTTAGCCATCAGCGTGCAGTCGTCGCCTGCAACCGTCTGCGTTGCCGGTTGCCGGTTACCCGTTGCCGGTTGCCCGTTGCCGCAGACGTCCCCGTGACTCGGCTCAGCGTGCCGCGCCCCTTCGCAGTCCCTGCGCTCCTCCGCCGGAGGCGAGCCGGGACGGTGTCGCTGCCGCCGCCGAACCGTTGGCGTTCACGCGGGAGTTGGCGGTGGACGCGGCGCCGGCGCGCAGCCGCTCGTCCATCGACGGCGGACGATCCCGTCGCCGTGACCGCTCCTCGGCCCACAGTTCCCGCTCCAGTTCCTCCTTCCTGTCGATGTCGTCGCCGTCGACGCTCTTCAACTCGTCCTGCCGCCCGCCCCCGTACTCGACCTCGTCGGCCTCATAGAGACGCCAACCGCCCTCGAACCGCCCCGGCGACGAGCCGATGTGCGGCCGCCGTCCGCTGCGCCCCTCGCCCAGCACCTGCCAACCGCCGCGCGTCAGCGTGATGTACGCCCCGCACCGCAGCCCGTGCAACGTGCAGGCGTCCCGCAGCCCCCACATCCACGCGCCGTCCTCCTGCGTCCACCGCGCGTCCCCCTCGCGGCAGTACAGCAACACCGCCGTACGGGCCGGTGTGCGGCGCCGCAGGTCGTGCGGGATGACCCGACGCAGCTGCGCCAGCAGAGCGTTGCGCATCACCCAGCCGTCCGCGCCCGGCGCCCGCCGCGTGAACGAGGCGCTGGCCCGCAGCCGTTCGTCCTGGTCCAGGACCGCCACCACCGCGGTCTCCGGCGTGGGCAGATGCCGCACATGCAGGCCGCTGACGACCTCACGCGGATCTCGCAGCAGCGGAATCCCCGCCGCGGCCCACTCGGAGGGTTCCAGGACACGGGCCAGTTCGTTGCTGCTGGAGTCGGACATCTCGGCGGGCTGCGACGCCCCCGGCTTCGATGCCGCTGCGGACGGAGTGAATCCGAAGGTCACGGTCCTCCCTTCGGCTGCACGCCCACACCTGCGGGCGAGGTCGGACGGTCGGGAGCGCACCGCGGCACAGCACTGCCGGACCACGGGCGAGCCGTGCGGGGAGCTGGCCCCAATTCTCGCCCGCCCACCGGCCCCAGGCAACGAGCAGTTGGAGCCGTTGCCCGTAATCAGCGGGTGCGCCGCCTATATCCCTGCCCCCACCACACCGTTCGACGCGTGCCTCACGCCTGAATGGCCAGTACCAGCGGCAACACCCCCTCCGCCGAGGCCTTTCGGAGCAGGCGGGCGGCCACCGCGAGCGTCCAGCCGGTCTCCGTGAAGTCGTCGACGAGCAGCACCGGTCCGCCGGCCGTCTGCCGGAGCTGCTCGGCCGACTCCTCCGGGACCGTCAACGTGCCGTCCAGGGCGCGCAGTCGCTGAGCGCTGTTGCTGCGCGACGGGCTCGACTCGTCCGCCCCGGGACCGTACGCGAGGGAGCCGAGCAGTGGCATTCGGCCGACCGTGGCGATGTGGTCGGCCAGGGACCGGACCAGTTGCGGACGGGTCCGGGACGGCATGGCGACCACCCCGACCGGTCTGCGCAGCGCGTCCGGCTCGCCCGAGGCCCAACCTCCCGGCCCCTTCGCCCAGTCGGCCAGAACGTCGACCACCGCGCGAGCCACATCGTCCGGAATCGGGCCGTCCGGGGACTGTGGACTCAGCATGGGCCGCAGCCGGTTGCCCCAGCCGATGTCCGAGAGCCGCCCCAGCGCCCGCCCGGTGGCGGCGAGTTGGTCCGCCGGGATCCGTCCCTTGAGGTCCATGCCCACGGCAGCCAGCCCGGTCGGCCACATCTTCCGCGGCTCGACCTCCACCCCGGCGCGGCCGAGCTCGCCCTTCGCCGCGTCGAGCGCCCCCGCGGAGACCTTCGTGTCGAAACGAGGGCCCGCGCAGTTGTCGCAGCGACCGCACGGCGCCGCCTCCTCGTCGTCCAACTGGCGCCGCAGGAACTCCATTCGGCACTCCGACGTGCCGGCGTAGTCCCGCATCGCCTGCTGCTCGGCCTCACGCTGACGGGCGACCCACGCGTACCGCTCCGCGTCGTACACCCACGGCTCGCCGGTGGAGATCCAGCCGCCCTTGACGCGGCGGACCGCGCCGTCCACGTCGAGAACCTTGAGCATCGTCTCCAGCCGGGTCCTGCGCAGCTCGACCAGCGGCTCGAGCGCGGGCAGGGACAGCGGGCGGCCCGCGCTCGCCAGGGTGTCGAGAGTGAGGCGCACCTGCGATTCCGGCGGGAAGGCGACCGACGCGAAGTACCGCCAGATCGCCTCGTCCTCCTTGCCCGGCAGAAGCAGCACTTCCGCGTGCTCGACTCCACGGCCGGCTCGGCCCACCTGCTGGTAGTACGCGATCGGGGAGGAGGGCGAGCCGAGGTGCACGACGAAGCCGAGGTCGGGCTTGTCGAATCCCATGCCGAGGGCGGACGTGGCCACGAGGGCCTTCACGCGGTTGGCGAGCAGATCCTCCTCGGCCTGCTGCCGCTCCGCGTTCTCGGTCTTGCCCGTGTACGAGGAGACGGTGTGCCCGCACTGGCGCAGGAACGCCGTGACTTCCTCGGCCGCCGCGACCGTCAGGGTGTAGATGATCCCCGAGCCGGGGAGTTCGCCGAGGTGCTCACCGAGCCAGGCCAACCGGCTGGCCGCATCGGGGAGTTGGAGCACGCCGAGGCTGAGGCTCTCCCGGTCCAGGGGGCCGCGGAGCACCAGCGCGTCGGAGCCTGCGCCTCCGCCCGTGCCGAGCTGCTCCGCGACGTCGGCCGTGACGCGGGCGTTCGCCGTGGCCGTGGTGGCGAGGACCGGGACTCCTGGCGGAAGGTCCGCGAGCATGGTGCGCAGCCGACGGTAATCGGGCCGGAAGTCGTGGCCCCAGTCGGAGATGCAGTGCGCCTCGTCTACCACGAGGAGGCCTGTGGCCGCGGCGAGGCGGGGGAGCACCTCGTCACGGAAATCCGGGTTGTTGAGACGCTCCGGGCTCACCAGCAGGACGTCCACCTGTCCGGCCGCCACCTCGGCCTGGATGGTCTCCCACTCCTCGGTGTTGGACGAGTTGATCGTGCGCGCGTGGATGCCCGCACGAGCGGCCGCCTCGACCTGGTTGCGCATGAGCGCGAGCAGCGGGGAGACGATCACGGTGGGGCCGCCTCCCTGGGCGCGCAGCAGCGCGGTCGCGACGAAGTACACCGCGGACTTGCCCCACCCCGTGCGCTGCACGACGAGGGCTCTGCGCTTGTCGGCGACGAGTGCCTCGATCGCCCGCCACTGGTCCTCGCGCAGCCGGGCGCGGCCGGTCTGATCGCCGACGAGACGGGCGAGTACGGCGTCGGCCTCCGTGCGGAGTTCTTCGTTGCTCATGCGTCCATGCAACCCGATGGCTCTGACATTCGGCGAATGGGTCCGCGGACCTGTGGACAACTCCTGACGTGTCCACGGTCAGGGTTATCCACAGGAAAACCGGAGCCCGAGAATCCGCGACAGAGTCGCCGCATGACGAATCACTTCGAAGCCGCAGACGGCCCCGGCAAGTCCATGAAGACCAGGCGCAACCCGGCCGAACTCGCCGACACGCTCCCGTACTTGATGGGATTCCACCCAGACGACAGCGTGGTCCTCGTGACCAAACACGGCGGGCAGACCTTCGGCGGCCGCGTCCGCCTGGGCATCCCCGAGGAGACGGAGGACTGGCCGTCCATCGCGGACCAACTGGTCGGCTGCCTCCTGGTCGGCGCCGAGAGGTACGTCGACCCTCCGGCCGCAGTGGTCGTGTACGTCTGCCAGGACCCACGCGGGGACGAGACGCCTCAGCAGGTCATGGAACGGCTGCGGCCACTGGTCGAGCAGCTCCTCGCCGCGTGCCGAAGCCATGGACTCCTGGTCGAGGAGGCCCTGTGCATCTCCGCGCGCCGCTACTGGTCGTACGTCTGCCCCGACACCCGCTGCTGTCCCCCTGCCGGAACCCCGATGGCCCTGCCGGGCACGTCCGTCACCGCTGCGGCCGCCACGTATGCGGGGCTCCCCACGCCGACCAGCCTGCGACAGATGCAGGACCGCTACGCAGCCCCGCGCGGGGAGGAGGGGACAGGGCTGAAGAACGCCCTGGACGCGGCTGCTTCGTCGCTCGTGCCGCGCGTGATCATGAACTCCGAGGGCGACCAGGTCGAGGAGGAGACATTGGAGGCCGCAGCTCGCATCATGCAGCGGTTCCGCGAAGCGCCGCCGGTGGGAGGAGTGCGGGAGTCCGACCGGAGGGACGACCAGCTCATCGGCGACCGCGAGGGCGCGGAACTGCTCGTGGGGCTGCAGGTACGCGAGACGCGGGACCGGGCCGCGGAGTGGATGGAGGGCGACGAGGCCGCGCTCGCCCTTCGCCTCTGGCGGGCGCTGGCGCGCCGCTGCGTCCCGCCGTACATGGAGTTCGCCACGGCGCCGCTGTCGCTGGCGGGTTGGGTCGCGTGGTCGCTCGACGACGAACCCGAGGCGAGGGTCGCCCTAGGCCTCGCACTGGACCTCGACCCGCTCTACCGGTTCGCCCAACTCCTGCACGCCGCCTGCAGTCAGGGCCTTGATGTCGAAGAGGTCCGCCGCTGCCTGCGCACCGAAGCGCATCCGCCGCGGCAGGGGCCGGAGCGCGAGTCCGGGTCCGGGCCCGGCGCGAAGGGTGCCCGGGGGCCGCAGCCCGCCCTGCCGCAGGAACAGCCGGAATCGGAGGCGAGGTCGGAGTCGCGGTCGGGGCCGGAGCCGGTGTCCACGTCTGCGTCTGCGTCTGCGTCGGCGTCGCGCGGCGAGAAGAAGCGATGCAATCACCGGAGCGCTGTCCCGGAGGGGCAGGCGGAGGCCAAGGGGCCCGACGGGGCGACGAACCGGGCCGGCCGCAGGGTACGCGCCCTGCCACCGAAGACGCGGACCCATCGACGGGCCGCTCCCGCACGGGCTCGCCGCAAAGGGCGGCCGCGCCCCGGCACCCGAACCAGCCTGCACAGCCCGGTCCAGATCCCGAGGCAACTCCGCCGCAGCCTTGTCGCTCGGGCGGCGGCCGATGTCGGGGCGGGCGGTACGGCAGGCGATGCGGCAGAGGTGAAGCTGAAGCCGACGCCCGGCAGCCGCGCCTCGCAGAGGGGCCCGGCAACCCGGTCGGACGACGACGCCAGGCTCACCAAGGGCGGGGGTGGTGAACAGCAGGACGAGCAGCCGTGACCGGGGCGGGCTGACGGGCCACGGGCGGGACCGATCGGAATCAGCCGCCGAGAGTCACCGCACGGACAGATGATCACTGACGAACCGTCGAAGGGAGTGTTTATCGTCAGGCAGACGACTATGATCGCGGCATGTCGCCCTACGACCCGTCGGCCTTCCCGCCCTTTGCTGTCACCGTCGACCTGGTGGTGCTGACCGTGCGTCGGCATTCCCTCTGCGCGCTGGCGGTCCGGCGAGGCGAGTCCCCCTTCCAGGGCCGCTGGGCGCTCCCCGGCGGGTTCGTCCGGGCCGACGAGGACCTGGCGACGGCGGCGGCCCGGGAGTTGGAGGAGGAAACCGGGCTCTGCGCGCACGACCCGGGCACGCCGGCACCCGACCTCGGGTACGGGGCGCACCTCGAGCAGCTGGCCACGTACGGCGACCCGAAGCGTGACCCCCGTATGCGGGTCGTGAGCGTCGCGCACCTGGCGCTCGCCCCCGACCTGCCCGCACCCAAGGCGGGCGGGGACGCGCACAGTGCGCGCTGGGCGCCGGTCGAGACGTTCCTCGAGCCGGAGGACGAGGAGACGGGCGCGCTCGCCTTCGACCACGCGCAGATCCTCGCGGACGGAGTGGAGCGGGCCCGCTCCAAGATCGAGTACTCCTCGCTGGCCACGGCGTTCTGCCCGCCGGAGTTCACGGTGGGCGAGCTGCGCAGGGTGTACGAGGCGGTCTGGGGCGTGGCGCTCGACCCGCGGAACTTCCACCGCAAGGTGACGGGTACGCCCGGGTTCCTGGTGCCCACGGGCGGGACCACCACGCGCCAGGGAGGCCGCCCCGCTCAGCTGTTCCGGGCGGGCGGCGCCACCCTCCTCAACCCGCCGATGCTGCGCCCTGAGGTCTGAGGACGCGCTGACGGCGCACCCCTCAACTGTTCGATCACGCTTACCCGTTCCCACCGTCGTAAGCCGCCCCAAGTCCCTCCCTCGACAGTCTCAATCTCGAAACTCTCAACTCCGTCAAGCCCCGTCTCGCACTGGCACGTCCACAACTCGTCAGGCCGCGGCGGTCGATGACGTGCGCCGGTGTGCGAATCAAGCCGTACGCATGGGCGAACTGCTGTGCGCGCAACGGGGGCTGAGGGCGGGTGACGGGCACACCCGAGAGGCCGCATCTGACCGGAAAGTCGGAAATGGAAGGCTATCTTGCTGAAGTAATCACGGGGTCTGTCCGTCCCCGATCCGGCGGACTGCCCACCGGCCGCCGAGCGGTCGCCACTTTCCGCGAGAGAAGCGATGATCCAGGCAACCGGACTGACCAGCAATCCCCGTCGGGACCTGCCTCCCGTCGTCGACGACGTGTCGTTCGAGGCGCGCCCCGGCCGTCTCACCGCCCTGCTCGGAGGCGCCGACGCCGGCCCGAGCGTGGCCCTGCGACTGATGCTCGAACTACAACCCGGCCGTGGCGTCACGTACTTCAGAGGCCGGCCCCTGCACCGGATCGCGCACCCGGCGCGTGAAGTCGGCGTGCTGCTCGGCGAGGTGCCGGGCCACCCGGGACGCACAGTGCGCGGCCAACTGCGCATGCTGTGCGCCGCAGCAGGAGTGCCCGTGTCGAGAGCGGACGAAGTGCTCGAGGTCGTCGGCCTCGTGAGCCTGCGCGATCAGCGGCTCGGCACGCTGTCGCGCGGCATGGACCGCAGGCTCGGCCTGGGGTGCGCGCTCCTGGCCGACCCGCACACCCTCGTGCTCGACTCGCCCGCCGACGGACTCTCCGCCCGCGAGAGCGGCTGGATGAACACCATGCTCCGCGCCCACGCCGACCAGGGCGGCACGGTGCTGTTCACGACGAGCGACGCCAAGGAGGCGGCCCGCGTCGCCGATCACGTCGTCACGCTCGACCAGGGAAAGGTGGTGGCGGACCAGGACGCGGAGGACTTCGCCCGCACCCGGCTGCGGCCCCGCGTCGCCGTCCGGTCCCCGCACGCGGCAAGGCTCGGGCGACTGTTGACCAAGGAGGCGAGGATGGCCAAGCGCTCGCTCGAGGTGGTGAGCGAGGACGGCAACAGGCTGTCGGTGTACGGCAGCAATTGCGCCGACGTGGGCGAGACGGCGTTCAGGCACGGCGTACTGATCCATCAACTCGCGGACGAAGTCGGCGACTCGGGCCCACCCAAGCGCGCCGAGCCGTCCAAGCCCGCCGAGCCGCCCAACCCGACCGAGGTCGAGCCCACCCCTGCAACAGCCCCCACCACCCCCGCGGGCGCGACAACAGCCGTAATCCCCACGCCAACCTCAATCGCAGCCCCCGCCCCAACCTCAGCCTCCGCCCCGACCCCGACCACAACCCCAGCCCCCTCAACCCTCATCGGCCGAGTGCGAAAGCTGACGGCCGGTGCGGCCGGTGTCGCCAACGCCGCGGCCCGCGCCGCCAACCCGTACGCACCCACCCCGACCCCCACCCGCACCTCAACCGCCGCGCGCAGAACCGAACTTCCGCTGCTCCCGCCGCCCATCACCGCCCGCCCCGCACGCAGTCCGCTGCGTCCGCTGCGGTATGAGGTGCGGCGGGCGGCCGGGATCAGTACGGGCTATGTGACGGCCCTGCTGGTGCTCGCGGTGTCGGCCGTCATGGCGCTCTACCTGGCCCGTTCCGGACACACCCCGCTGCCGCGGATGCTCGCGGCCTGGCCGTACGAACTCCCGCTGGCCCCCGCCGCGATGGGGGCGGGGCTGCTCGGCGCGCTGTCGTTCGGCGACGAGTTCCGGCACCCCGCGCTCGCCGCAGACCGCGGCTCCGTACCGCGAAGACTCGGACTGTTGGCGGCCAAGCTCGTGGTCTGCGCGGTCACGGCAGTCCTGATCGCGGCCGCGACGATCGCGACCGACGGGCTGGTGCTGCACGTCGTGTACGGGGAGGAAGTGACGCGGCTGCCGGCCGACTGGGCCGGTATGGCGGCGAGTTGGCTGGCGCTGAGCGTCGCGTGCTCCTGGTCCGGCCTGCTCGCCGCGGGCGTATTCCGGTCCACCACAGCCGGGTTGGCGGCGTTGCTCGCCGTGCCGATCGTGCTGGTGCCCGTGGTGGAGAAGCTGCTGTCGGAGCCGTCGGCGCGCTCGGCCGCCGGGCTGCCGGAGCGGTTGCGGGAAGTGACGCTCGTGCAGTGGCCCGCGAAGGGCGACCACCTCGTGGCCGGGGTCGTGCACATGATCGCTCAACCCGTAGGCAGCGCACTGCTGTTGAGTCTGGCCGCACTGCTGTGCGCGTACCTGCTGACCGGGCTGCGCAGCAGAGCGCGATAGTGCCGAACGTCCGCCCTTGCAGCGCTTGTGCACAACTGCCCATGGGATTACGGGAGGAGAGTCGTTTCTGTCGGATAAGGCGTCAATTGCAGCGAGGTAGGCGATCACCCTTTCGTGTGCTTTTCACCAAAGACCTCAAGGGGGTTGAGCGCTGAGCCGACAAAAGATCCGTGAGTACCCTTGCGCACACCATGATGACCACCGCCCGCTCCGCCGACACCGGCCTCGCAGGACCGGGCGAACTCGACCGCTATCACTACGCGGAGGCCCCCACGACCAGTCGCGTCGGCGTTCCCTCCTGGGAGAGTGCGGAGCCTGATCTGAACCGCGCCGGCAGGCGCGCGGCGGGCAGCCGAGGCCGCGGGCTGCATGGCCAACTCGTCCAGCAGCTCGGCCAGATGATCGTCTCCGGCGACCTCGGGGCGGACCGCCCGCTGGTGCCCGAGGAGATCGGCCAGCGCTTCGAGGTCTCCCGCACCGTCGTCCGCGAATCGCTCCGCGTGCTCGAGGCGAAGGGGCTGGTGAGCGCCCGCCCCAACGTCGGCACGCGCGTGCGCCCCGTCAGCGACTGGAACCTGCTGGACCCGGACATCATCGAGTGGCGTGCCTTCGGCCCGCAGCGCGACGACCAGCGCCGTGAACTCAGCGAGCTGCGCTGGACGATCGAGCCGCTGGCCGCCCGCCTCGCCGCCGGTCACGGCCGTGAGGACGTCCAGCAGCGCCTGGTCGACATGGTCGAGATCATGGGGCACGCCCTCGGGCAGGGAGACTCCGTCACGTTCTCCCGTGCGGACTCCGAGTTCCACTCCCTGCTCATCCAGGTCGCGGGCAACCGCATGCTGGAGCACCTCTCCGGCATCGTCTCGGCAGCCCTGCAGGTCTCCGGCGGCCCGGTGACCGGATGCGACCGCCCCACCGAGTCGGCCGTGGCGCACCACGCGCGCATCGTCGAGGCCCTCGGCGCCGCGGACGGCGTCGGCGCGGAGACCGCGATGCGTCAACTGCTCACCGTCCACCCGGACGTGGAGCGTGTGGTCCCGGCGCCCCGCGAGCACTGAGCTGTACGCCTGCCGCGTGCGCCGGGTGCGTACGGCGCGCTTCCGGGTGGCCGCGTACCACTGCCGTGCTCATGTTCCGTATGTCGTGTGCGCGTGCCCGGGTCGCAGGGAGCGGAGAGCAGTCGAGTGTCTCCGCCGTGCGACCCGGCCGCGCGCGTCCGCGACGCGTACCCCCGCGAGCACCGCTGCGAGCCCCGGCCGCCCGTACGAACCGGTCGCGCACACCCGTCGGCCGCGCAGCCGCCCGCCGAGCCGCAGGGAGCCGGCCGGCGTGGGGCCGGGCAGCCGTGAGCGGGAGGACGCCTTCCACGCCGGGCGCGAAGAGGCCCGCGCCCCCTGGGAGTGAAGACGGCTTCCGTGCCGAAGAGTCCGGAGCGTCCGAGGCGCGCCTGAAGTGTCGAAGTCGCCCGGATTAGGCCTGAAACAGGAGTGCGACGCACGGCAGGGGGCACCCGTATCTGAGGGCGTATGTCCTATAGCTGGGGTTATCGACGGTTACGGGGTGTGACTCGGGCCACGCAGATTGGGCGTAACGCTCCCCGGGTCAGCGCGATGACCTAAGAGGTGACAGCCGAGGAGGGAATACAGCCGCCGCTTGCGGCGCTGTGCAGCTCTGACGCCCCGCCCGCGCCGTCGGCCAATTCCCAGCCGTCGGCAGTCGGCTCCGGTCCACAGTGGACGGGGCCGGTAGCCGTTTCCATCGTTCCGAGAGGTTGTTCGTGTCGGCCAGCACATCCCGTACGCTCCCGCCGGAGATCGCCGAGTCCCAGTCTGTGATGGCGCTCATCGAGCGGGGAAAGGCTGAGGGGCAGATCGCCGGCGATGACGTGCGTCGGGCCTTCGAAGCTGACCAGATTCCGGCCACTCAGTGGAAGAACGTTCTGCGCAGCCTCAACCAGATCCTCGAGGAAGAGGGTGTGACGCTGATGGTCAGTGCCGCGGAGTCGCCGAAGCGCCCCCGCAAGAGCGTCGCAGCGAAGAGTCCGGCCAAGCGCACCGCCACCAAGACCGTGGCGGCCAAGACGGCGACGGCGAAGAAGGCCACGGCCACCGCCGCCGCGACCGTCTCCCCGGCCGCAGAGACGACGGCCGAAGAGGCCGCCCCCGTGAAGAAGGCCGCCGCCAAGAAGACGACGGCCAAGAAGACCGCAGCGAAGAAGACCGCCGCGAAGAAGACGGCGGCGAAGAAGACCGCGAAGAAGGACGACGACCTGCTCGTCGGCGACGAGCCGATCGAGGAGGCCCCCGTCGCCGGCAAGCCCGGCGAGGAGGAAGAGGAGACCACCGGCGGCGAGGCCAAGGGCTTCGTCCTCTCCGACGACGACGAGGACGACGCGCCTGCCCAGCAGGTCGCCGTCGCCGGCGCCACCGCCGACCCGGTCAAGGACTACCTCAAGCAGATCGGCAAGGTCCCGCTGCTCAACGCCGAGCAGGAGGTCGAGCTCGCCAAGCGCATCGAGGCCGGTCTGTTCGCCGAGGACAAGCTGGCCAACGCCGACAAGCTGGCGCCGAAGCTCAAGCGCGAGCTGGAGATCATCGCCGAGGACGGCCGCCGCGCCAAGAACCACCTCCTCGAGGCCAACCTCCGCCTCGTGGTCTCCCTCGCGAAGCGCTACACCGGCCGCGGCATGCTGTTCCTGGACCTGATCCAGGAGGGCAACCTCGGTCTGATCCGCGCGGTCGAGAAGTTCGACTACACCAAGGGCTACAAGTTCTCGACGTACGCGACGTGGTGGATCCGTCAGGCCATCACCCGCGCGATGGCCGACCAGGCCCGCACCATCCGTATCCCGGTGCACATGGTCGAGGTCATCAACAAGCTCGCGCGCGTCCAGCGCCAGATGCTCCAGGACCTGGGCCGCGAGCCCACCCCGGAGGAGCTGGCCAAGGAACTCGACATGACCCCCGAGAAGGTCATCGAGGTCCAGAAGTACGGCCGCGAGCCCATCTCCCTGCACACCCCGCTCGGCGAGGACGGGGACAGCGAGTTCGGTGACCTCATCGAGGACTCCGAGGCCGTCGTCCCGGCCGACGCGGTCAGCTTCACGCTCCTCCAGGAGCAGCTGCACTCCGTGCTCGACACCCTGTCCGAGCGTGAGGCGGGCGTCGTCTCCATGCGCTTCGGTCTCACCGACGGTCAGCCGAAGACCCTCGACGAGATCGGCAAGGTGTACGGCGTGACGCGTGAGCGCATCCGCCAGATCGAGTCCAAGACCATGTCGAAGCTCCGTCACCCGTCGCGCTCCCAGGTGCTGCGCGACTACCTCGACTAGGTCGCACACCGCCCGTACGAGGCAAGGGCCCGGATTCCGCGAGGAGTCCGGGTCCTTCCTCTTGGGCACACGCGCCGTCCGCGTGCACCAACGCGCGGGTGCGGAGCGTGCCCGAGTGGTCGACGCTGAGCGAGTAGATGCAACACAGCGTCAGGAGAACGTATGCACCGTGGTCCCTTCGTCAGAGCGCTGTCGGGTTTACTCGCCCCGCTGGCGGCGGCAGTTGTGCTTCCGCTGACCGCGCCCGCTCCTGCCGTGGCCGACGGAGTGGTCGTCGGCGGCCGGCCGGTCCAGGTCGCCGACCACCCCTGGGTCGTCGCCGTCGCGAGCCGTGACCGATTCGGAGGTACACGGTCCGGGCAGTTCTGCGGCGGCGCGGTCGTCGGCCCGCGCACCGTGCTGACCGCCGCGCACTGCATGAGCGAGGACGTGCTCGGGATCCCGCCGAACGACGTGCCCGACCTGAAGGTCATCGCGGGGCGCGGAGACCTGCGCACGGACACGGGACGTGAGGTCACCGTGCGTCGAGTGACGGTGAACGAGGAGTACGACAGCGTCACCAACTCCGGGGACGTCGCCGTCCTCTCGCTCGCCAAGCCGCTGCCCGAGTCGTCGGTCGTCCCGATGGCGCGCAAGGGCAGCGCCGCGTACGAACCGGGCACCACGGCCTCGGTGTACGGCTGGGGCGACACCACCGGCGCGGGTGACTACGCGCGTTCGCTGCGTGCCGCGCGCGTGCGGGTCCTCTCGGACCGCGTCTGCGAGGAGGCGTACCCCGGAAGCATCGACGGAAAGTACCTGGCCGACTCCATGCTGTGCGCGGGCGAACCGCAAGGCGGCCGCGACGCCTGCCAGGGCGACAGCGGCGGGCCGTTGGTCGCGCGCGGGCGGTTGATCGGGCTGGTGTCGTGGGGGAGCGGCTGCGGCCAGGCGGGCAACCCCGGTGTGTACACGCGCATCTCCGAAGTGTTGCCGCTCGTCTCCCGGGCCGAGCAGGAGCAGCAGGCGCAGCAGCCGTCGAAGCAGCAGAAACCGTCGAAGCAGCCGGAGCTTTCGGAGCTCACGGAACCCGAGTCCGCGCAGAAGCCCGAGCAGCAGTCGGCGGCCGACGAGCCCTCGATGCAGCCTCAGGCTCCGGCTGACGGGCCGTCGGCCCAGGGGCACGCCCGGCCGTAGCCGAAGGCGTAGTCGAAGCCGGACGGACAGTGACGCCCGTGGACGGGCTTCCGGCGATCACCGGTCGGTGGGTCCGGGAGCCGTCCACGGGCCTGTGGCACGGCAGTTGTGCGCGTCACAGGGTGTACGAGAGCGGGCGGTCACCCCCTGGTCGGGGTGGCCGCCCGCTGTGCCGGCTCAGGGCCGGTGCTGGCTCGTCGGGATGCGAAGTGTCAGCGTTCCTCGTCGTTGGCGCCGGCCGGAGGGGCCGTCAGGCGCTCCGTCTCGTCCTGTATCTCAGCGGCGATCTTCTTGAGTTCCGGCTCGAACTTGCGGCCGTGGTGGGCGCAGAAGAGCAGTTCACCGCCGCTCATCAGGACGACGCGCAGGTATGCCTGGGCGCCGCAGCGGTCGCAGCGATCAGCGGCCGTCAGGGGGCTCGCGGGGGTCAGAACAGTAGTCACGTCGCCTCTTCTCTAGCTCGACGAGCTGTCGTACCAGGGTCAACATCCAACCAGGCCGAAAACGTTCCCGCTCACGGCTTTTCCTCGAAACTTTCTTCCGAGGCGGCCGGCTGCTGCCGGTTGGCGGCGAATGTGCCGTATTACGTCTTCACGTCTTCTACGGTTTTCGCTTGGGGTTGCCGAGTCTTGCTTGCCGTATTCGATTGTGGGCCCTGCTTGGTCCTCCCCGGTCCGACGAGCGGCCGGTTGTTCATGAGGACGTGCCCGGAGCCTAAATGGTTCATGCCTGCTTGGGAACGTGATGTGAGCATCACCCCATCGAGGGATCGAACATCCATGCGACGCTGGACTAGGCTGACTTCAGTCGAGGGTGGCGTTACATCGGCTCTACCAGGCCTCGGTACCCTCTGAGCGGCGACCGATGCCGACCCTCTCTCCAGGGGGTCCCAACAGAAATTCAGCGAGGAGCGAAACGCGTGACCGCCGAGACGTCCGTGTCGTCCACAGAGCTGCTTTCCGGGGCAGACCGGGACGGTTCCAACTACACCGCGCGGCACCTGCTCGTCCTCGAGGGGCTCGAAGCGGTTCGCAAACGTCCGGGCATGTACATCGGATCGACCGACAGCCGCGGTCTGATGCACTGCCTCTGGGAGATCATCGACAACTCCGTCGACGAGGCCCTGGGCGGCCACTGCGACCACATCGAGGTGATCCTCCACGAGGACGGTTCGGTGGAGGTGCAGGACAACGGCCGCGGCATCCCCGTGGACGTCGAGCCCAAGACCGGCCTCTCCGGCGTCGAGGTCGTCATGACCAAGCTGCACGCCGGCGGCAAGTTCGGCGGCGGCTCGTACGCGGCCTCCGGCGGTCTGCACGGTGTGGGCGCCTCCGTGGTCAACGCCCTGTCGGCCCGGCTCGACGTCGAGGTCGACCGCAAGACGGTGCACTCCATCAGCTTCCGGCGCGGTGTCCCGGGCTCCTTCGCGGGCGAGGGCCCCGACGCCGAGTTCACGCCGGGCGCGGGTCTCACCAAGGGTAAGCGCGTCCCCAAGGGGCGTACGGGCACCCGCATTCGGTACTGGTCGGACGCCCAGATCTTCCTCAAGGACGCCAAGCTCTCCCTGGAGACGCTGCACCAGCGGGCCCGCCAGACCGCGTTCCTCGTGCCGGGCCTCACCATCGTCGTGCGCGACGAGCGGGACCTCGACGGCATCGGCAAGAGCGAGGAGACCTTCCGCTTCGACGGCGGCATCAGCGAGTTCTGCGAGTTCCTCGCCACGGACAAGCCGATCTGCGACGTCGTCCGCCTCTCCGGGCAGGGCACGTTCAAGGAGACCGTGCCGGTCCTCGACGACCTCGGCCACATGACACCCACCGAAGTCACCCGCGAACTCGGCGTGGACATCGCGCTGCGCTGGGGCACGGGGTACGACACGATGATCAAGTCGTTCGTGAACATCATCGCGACGCCCAAGGGCGGCACGCATGTGACCGGTTTCGAACGCTCCGTGACGAAGACCCTCAACGAGGTGCTGCGCACGCAGAAGCTGCTCCGCGTCGCCGAGGACGACATCGTCAAGGACGACGCGCTCGAAGGCCTCACCGCGGTCGTCACCGTGCGCCTCGCCGAGCCGCAGTTCGAGGGCCAGACCAAGGAGGTGCTCGGCACGTCGGCGGCCAACCGGATCGTGGCCAACGTCGTCGCCAAGGAGCTCAAGACCTTCCTGACCTCCACCAAGCGGGATGCCAAGGCGCAGGCGCGGGCCGTCCTGGAGAAGGCCGTCGCCGCCGCGCGTACGCGGATCGCCGCCCGGCAGCACAAGGAGGCGCAGCGCCGGAAGACCGCGCTCGAGTCGTCCTCGCTGCCCGCGAAGCTCGCCGACTGCCGCAGCGACGACGTGGACCGCAGCGAACTGTTCATCGTCGAGGGCGACTCCGCGCTCGGCACGGCCAAGCTCGCCCGGAACTCCGAGTTCCAGGCGCTGCTGCCGATCCGCGGCAAGATCCTCAACGTTCAGAAGGCGTCCGTCTCGGACATGCTGAAGAACGCCGAGTGCGGTGCGATCATCCAGGTCATAGGAGCCGGGTCCGGCCGGACCTTCGACATCGACGCCGCGCGCTACGGCAAGATCATCCTGCTTGTCGACGCCGATGTGGACGGCGCGCACATCCGCATCCTGCTGCTCACGCTCTTCCAGCGGTACATGCGGCCGATGGTCGAGGCGGGCCGCGTCTTCGCCGCCGTGCCGCCGCTGCACCGCATCGAGCTGGTCCAGCCCAAGAAGGGCCAGGACAAGTACGTGTACACCTACTCGGACAACGAACTGCGGGCCACGCTCCTGGAGTTCGAGCGGAAGGGCGTGCGCTACAAGGACTCGATCCAGCGGTACAAGGGCCTCGGCGAGATGGACGCGGACCAGCTCGCGGAGACCACCATGGACCCGCGGCACCGCACGCTGCGCCGGATCAACATCAGCGACCTGGAGTCCTCCGAGAAGGTCTTCGACCTGCTGATGGGCAACGAGGTGGCGCCGCGCAAGGAGTTCATCACCAGCTCCGCGGCCACGCTGGACCGCTCGCGCATCGACGCCTGAGGGCCGGCGCGCGGCCCGGCAGGGCTTTTCGGGCCCGCCTCTCCACACCGGAGGGGCGGGCCCCGGCTTTTCCTCCCCGGCAACCCGCCATCACCTGATGGAGTGAAGCGGCATGAAGGAAGTGTCGGGATCTTCACGTTCTGCCCATCCTTGGGCGCGTGGCCGAAGTGGGCCGCGGACGAGGAGAGTTCGGTGGACAAGCACGAAGATCGCGACGCCGGGAGGGTCCGGCTCAGCGATCCCGGTGAGCTCGACGATCCCTGGCAGGACGCACTCGCCTCCGGCTGGGGTGAGTCGGAGGCGGCCGGGGAGCCGACGTCGTCCGTGCCGCACGCCCGCGGGGCGGCACAGGACGCGCAGGGCAGGCCCACCGTCAGCGCGGCCGACGTCTACCTCGAAGTGCAGCGGAGCCCCGCATTCCAGGAAGTCCGGCGCAGGTACCGGCGGTTCGTGATCCCGGCCTGCGTCGCGTTCCTGCTCTGGTACGTGGCGTACGTCGTGGCGGCGACCACCGCGCCCGGTCTGATGGCGCGCCCCGTCGCCGGTTCGGTGAACGTGGCGATGGTCGCGGGCCTCGGGCAGTTCCTGTCCACGTTCCTGCTGACCTGGGCGTACGCCCGGCACGCGCGGCTGCGCCGGGACCGGGCCGCGCTCGAACTGCGCTGGGACACCCAGGAGTTGACCAGGGGGTTCGAGCGGTGAGCGGTGACCACCAGACCCTGGCGCTCGTCCTGTTCAGCGTGTTCGTCGCCGTGACGCTGGCGATCACCACCTGGGCGAGCCGTAAACGGCACGGCACGGCCGAGGAGTTCTACGCGGGCGGACGGCTCTTCACGCCGATGGAGAACGGTTTCGCCATCGCCGGCGACTACATGTCGGCGGCCTCTTTCCTCGGCATCGCGGGACTGATCGCGCTGTACGGCTATGACGGACTGCTGTACTCCGTGGGCTTCCTCGTCGCCTGGCTCGTCGTGCTGTTCCTGGTGGCCGAACTCGTGCGCAACTGCGGCCGGTTCACGCTCGCCGACGTCGTCGCGGCGCGGATGAAGGAACGTCCCGTACGGATCGCGGCGGGAACTTCCTCGGTGACCGTGTCCGTTCTCTATCTGGTGGCGCAGATGGTCGGGGCGGGCAGCCTGGTCGCGCTGCTGCTCGGCGGGACGAGCGGCGCGGCGCAGAACTGGACGGTCGTCGGCGTCGGCGCGCTCATGGTCGTCTATGTGTCGCTGGGAGGAATGCGGGCCACCACCTGGATCCAGATCGTCAAGGCAGTGCTGCTGATGGGCGGGGCGATCGCGCTCACCGTCCTCGTCCTGGTGCGCTTCCACGGCGACTTCAACCAGCTGCTCAGCACGGCCGCCGAGCGCAGCGGCCACGGTGAGCGGTTCCTCGGCCCAGGCCTGAAGTACGGGGGGAGTTGGACGGCCAGGTTCGACTTCATCAGCCTCGGGCTCGCGCTCGTCCTCGGCACCGCGGGGCTGCCGCACATCCTGTCGCGGTTCTACACCGTGCCCACCGCACGGGCCGCGCGCCGCTCGGTGGTCTGGTCGATCGGCCTGATCGGCGGCTTCTACCTGATGACGGTCGTGCTCGGCTTCGGAGCCGCCGCGATCGTCGGCTCGGCGGAGGTGCGGCGCTCCAACCCGGCGGGGAACACGGCGGTTTCGCTGCTCTCGCTCGACCTCGGCGGAGGCGCGGACTCCACCGGCGGGACGATCCTGTTCGCGGTCGTCGCCGCCGTCGCGTTCGCCACGATCCTGGCCGTCGTCGCGGGCATCACGCTCGCCTCGTCGGCGTCCGTCGCGCACGACCTGTACGCGTCCCTGCGCAGCCGCCGCAAGCCGATGAAGCCGCGCAGCGAGGTCGCCGTGGCGCGGGTCGCGGCCGTGGGGATCGGCGCGGTCGCCATCGCGCTCGGCCTGCTCGCCCGCGACCTGAACGTGGCGTTCCTGGTCGGCCTCGCCTTCGCCGTGGCCGCGTCGGCGAACCTGCCGGTGCTGCTGTACTCGCTGTTCTGGCGCGGCTTCACGACCCGCGGCGCGGTCTGGTCGGTGTACGGCGGCCTGGTGCCCGCGCTGGTCCTGGTCGTGCTGTCGCCGGTGGTCTCCGGCAGCCCCGAATCGATCTTCCCCGGCGTCGACTTCCAGGTGTTCCCGCTGCAGAACCCCGGCCTGGTCTCCATTCCGCTCGGCTTCCTCGCGGGCTGGATCGGCACGGTGACCTCGGGCGAGGACGCGGACGAGGCCAAGCACGCCGAGACGGAGGTGCGGTCCCTCACGGGGGCGGGCGCGGTGTGAACCGGCCCGGTCAACCGTCCTGTTCAACCGTCCTGTTCAACCGCCCTGCTCAACTGCCCAGTTCAACCGCCCTGTTCAACTGCCCGTTCAACCCCTCCGTTCACCCCCGGCTTCAGTCCGCCGCCGAGCCCGACCTCGCCCACGCGTACCGGTGTTCGGGGCGGCCCGTGTCCCCGTACTTGAGGGAGAGGCGGACGCGGCCCGAGCGTTCCAGGAGTTTGAGGTAGCGCTGGGCGGTCTGGCGGCTCAGACCCGTGCGGTCGGCCAACTCCTGGGCGGAGAGCGGCCCTTCGGCGGCCATCATCGCGCGCCGCACCAGCTCGGCCGTGCCCGGTGAGTGTCCCTTCGGCAGCTCGGGCTCGGGCGTCGCGGAGAGCGCGCCGAAGATCCGGTCCACCTCGGCCTGTTCGGCCTCGCCACCGCTGTCGAGGGTGCGCCGCAGCGCCGCGTACGCCTCCAGCTTCGCGCGCAGTCCGGCGAAGGTGAACGGCTTGACCAGGTACTGCAGCGCGCCGTGCCGCATCGCCGACTGCACGGTGGCCACGTCCCGCGCCGCCGTCACCATGATCACGTCGGTCTGGTGGCCGCGCTCGCGCAGTACGCGTACGACGTCGAGGCCCGTGCGGTCCGGCAGATAGTGGTCGAGCAGCACCAGGTCGACCGCCGTGCCGCCGGAGGCCGACTCCTCGACCAGGCGCAGCGCCTCGGCCCCGGTGTGCGCCTGGCCCGCGACGTGGAAGCCGGGGACCTTCGCGACGTACGCGGCGTTCACTCCGGCCACGCGTACGTCGTCGTCGACGACCAGCACATTGATGCCAGTGCCAGTGCTGCCCCTGCCGACGCTGCCACTGCCAGTGCTGCCACTCCCGCTCATGGGCGCTCCTCCGCGTGCGCGAGGCCGGAGCCGGTGGCCTCTGGTTCCGTGAAGCCGGCTTCGGTGAGGGCCTCGGGCAGGACGACGGTGAACTCCGCGCCGCCGCCCGGGGCCTCGCCCACGTACGCGCTGCCGCCCTGACGCTCGGCGAGCCTGCGCACCAGGGCGAGGCCGATGCCGCGCTTGCCGTGGGCGGGCGGCTCCTTGGTCGACCAGCCCTCGGTGAAGATCAACTCCCGCTGTTCCGCGGCCACTCCGGGCCCCGAGTCCCGTACCCGCAGCTCCACCGCACGCCCCTCGGCGCGCAGGACGACCTCCACGCGCGGGTCGCGGCTGCCGACGGCCGCGTCGACGGCGTTGTCGACGAGGTTCCCGGCGATCGTCACCAGGCCCTGCGGGTCGATCAGCCGGTCAGGGAGCCGTGTGTCGTCGGAGACTCGCAGCGAGACGCCGCGCTCGGCGGCGACCGCGACCTTGCCGACGAGCAGCGCAGCGAGCAGCGGGTCGTGCAGCTTCTCCGTGACCTGCTCGGCGGTGGCACGGTGCGAGCCGACCGTCTCGCCGACGAAATCCACGGCGTCCTCGTACATCTCGAGTTCGAGCAGGCCGAGGAGGGTGTGGAGGTGGTTGGCGTGCTCGTGGTCCTTGGCGCGCAGGGCGTCGATCAGGCCACGCGTCGAGTCCAGCTCGCGGCCGAGGCGCTCCAGCTCGGTGCGGTCGCGGAGGGTGGCGACGGCGCCGCCGTCGTCGGTCGGCATCCGGTTGGCGACCAGGACGCGCTGGCCGCGCACGGTCAGCAGATCGGTGCCGGTGACACGGCCGGCGAGCACATCGGTGGTACGGCCCGCGCCGAGCGCCTCGTCCAGGGGCTTGCCGATGGCCTCAGGGCCGAGGGTGAGCAGCCGTTGGGCTTCGTCGTTGAGCAGCCGGATGCGGCCGTTCCGGTCGAGCGCGACGACGCCCTCGCGGATGCCGTGCAGCATCGCCTCGCGCTCCGCGAGCAGCGCGGAGATATCGGAGAACGCCAGGTCACGGGTCTGCTTCTGGACCCGCCGGGAGATCAGATACGCGGCGAGCGCGCCGACGGCCAGGGCCCCGCCCGCGTACGCGAAGAGGCCGGGGATGGAGTGGATGAGGCGGTCGCGGACGCTGTCGTACTCGATGCCGACCGAGACCGCCCCGACGATCTCCCCGCCCCGGTCGTGCAGCGGGACCTTGCCGCGGGCCGAGCGGCCGAGGGTGCCGTCGTCGATCTCCATGACCTCGCGCCCGGCGAGCGCGTCGCTGGGGTCGGTGGAGACGAGCTTGCCGATCTCGGCGGGGTTGGCGTGCGACCAGCGGATGCCGCGCTCGTCCATGATCACGACGTACTCGGCGCCGGTCGCCTTCCGGATCCGCTCCGCCTCCGCCTGCACCGGGCCGCCCGGGGTCGGCCGCGTACCGGTCAGGTCCTCCACGACCTGCGGCTGGGCGGCCGTCGTCTGCGCGATGGCGAGGGCGCGGCGCATCGCCTGGTCGTCGAGCTGGTCGCTCAGCGGGGCGAGGAACAGGCCGGTGGCGAGCACCACGACCCCGGCCGCGATCGCCAGCTGCATCAGCAGCACCTGCTGGAAGACCCGTCGGGGCAGCCCGATGCGCATCCTGCGCCCACCGCTCACGGCGTCGGCGCCTTCCGGCCGCCCGGGCCCGGGGGCAGTGCGGGGCCGCCCGGTCGGAGTGCTGCGTTCATGCAGAAACGGTACGGCTTGTTCCCGGTCACCGGTCAAAGCCGGTCCACGTCACGGACGCGGGGGCCTCCGGCGACTTGGTCCTGGTCCTGTTCCTGGCCCTGGGCATGGGGTGTGGCCTGCTCGGGGCGTACGGCGGTGACGTCCATGCGGCCCGGCGTGCCGAGCGCGGCGCCGCAGCTCTCCGGGCGGGGCGGCTGCGAGGCGCCCTGGGCGACGGTGACGCGCCAGCGGCGGCCGTCCGTGTGCGCCACGACCACGTCCCAGCGCGGCGCGGCCCCCGGCGTACGGACGACGTCCTCGGTACGCACCACCGACAGCTCCCCGGCCCGCTCCTCACCGCTGGACCGGCGCACCGCGAGCTCCGCGGCCTGCCCCGGCCGCTCCCAGGCGGAGCTGCCTCGGCAGCCGTCGAGCACGACCCGCCCCTCGCCCGCCGCCGCGAGCACCCGCCGCACCTCGTCGGTGCCGACACGGCCGTACGCGTATCCGTGCGGCAGGACGAGCAGCGTCGGCGAGAAGCGGTGGCCGCCGAGGTGCGTGACCTCCCAGACGCCGGGCTCGCCCGCGGCGGACAGCTCGGCGGCGAGCGGGCGGCCGAGCAGGGCGCAGCAGCGGTCCCGCTTGCCGTTGGTGCAGACGAGGGCGAGGGGCGCACCGGTGTGCGGGGCGGCGCCCAGGACCTGGTCGAAGCTGTGGTGGTCGCCCTTGCCGAGGGAGGCGAAGTCGAGCTGGAGCAGCCGCGCCGGGTCGTCGATGACGGCAGTGTGCAGCCAGGTGCGGGGGGAGCGGGGGTCGACATGTGCGGCGAACACATGGCGGCGGGGCGTCGTATGGCAGTCCGCGTGCCGGCCGGGCCGTCGGATCAGCGCGACGCGTACGCCCGTCCCCTCGGCGGCGGTTTCGAGGGCACGGCCGAGTTCCGGGTCGAGATGGCTGGACGTCAGCGCCTTGGCACCCCACGGCCCGGGCTGCTCGAGGAGCAACCAGGTCCTCGCGGTGGCAGCGGTGCCGGCGACAGGCTCGTCCAGTTCCCGCGAGGCGGTGGCGCACGTACTCACGTAGGTGAGCCTAGCCTGAGGCGGGGGAGTCGGCTTTGGGGCGGGGACGGGGTGGGGACCGGGCGGGGACGGGGACGCGGAACGGGGCCGGCGGGCTTAGGCCGGTGGCGAGGCCGGCCGCTGACCGTCCGGCGCGGCCTCCGACACGGCGCGGTCGAAGATGCGGAACATGCGGGCCTCGTGGGAGTCGGGGGAGAGCAGCGCCTTCCGCTCGCGAGAGGCCGCCCAGTAGCGACGGAACACCGGGCTGCGCACCAGGCCACGGGCGTGTGTCAGGAGCTCCTCGTCGGAGTACTCGCCCCACTGGGAGGCCAGGAGGAAATGGCTGTACGTGAGGTTGGCGAACAGGTTCTGCCGGACGACCTCGGGCGGCTCCCCCGCGTAGTCGTTCCACACCTCGGCCAGCACCGGGTCGTCCAGTTGCATCTGTGTCAGCTGCACATGCAGGGCGCGGAGATCCGCGGCGGCGCTGCGGCGCAGTTCGTCGCGCGACGCCGCCAACTCGCTTCGCTGGGCTGCGAGTTCCTGGCGTTGCAGTTGCAGCTCACGCTGCTGGAACAGCAGGGGCACCACGAGCAGCAGCAGGGCCAGCCCTGAGAAGACCGCGCTCACGCCGCCGAAGTAGTCGCCCAATGCGCTGCGTTCGGCGGCGTCCTGGCGGTCGCCGTTCATGCTCTCCACGCCGTCGAGCAGCCAGCCGCCGACGACGACGGATACGGCCCCGACCAGAAGGATCCCGACGAGCGAAGCCAGTAGCCACGCGATGGCTTTGAACCAGCTGTGACCTGCTACGGGCTGTCGCTGTGCCATGGACGCCCCCCCCGCGTCGAGTCTTCCTCTGCTTTTCCCGCTGCGCCGAAGTGCACACACTGTCGACTGGTCGACAGGTGGATGCCTAGTCGACCGGCGGATCCCCGACCACCCACCACTCGTCCGTCTCGGCCTCCTCCATGTCGTGGATCAGCTCGTCCACCATCCGCGCGATCTCAACCTCGATCTCAACCTCAACCTCGATCTCGCCGGAGGAACTCTCAAGGCTTGCGCGCTGCTCGCGCATCGTCCTCCAGTAGTCGCGGAAGATGCTGTTCTGGCAGAGCACCCGAAGGTGACCGTGGAGCTCATCGAGGCTGACGGCGCCGAGGCTGTGGGCGTGCAGGGCGTTTCGGTACAGAGCGTCGGCGAACAGGTGGTGGCGACAAGTCGTTGTCGGCGTGCCGGTGGCCGGGTTCCCGGCCGCGTCGGCTTCCGGATCGCTCAGGGCGGCCGCGAACAGGTCGAACCACAGTTGCTCTTCGCTCGTGCGGTCCGCGTCGTGCGGCTCGTGATCGACCGGATCCCGTCGTTCGAGCCGCAGTTGGGACTCGGCGTTCCGCCGCGCCCGCAGGCCGAGCAGCGCCAGTGCCCCCATCGCGCAGGCGAGTGTGCGTACGGCCGTGGTGGCGAGGCTGCGTGGTGCGGGAATTTGTGTGGCCATGTCAACCCCCGAGTCGGGCGACCGTCCGCCGGCCGTCGGGTGCGGGTGACGGAGGAGCGGGACCGGCGAGCGGTGGGCGGTGCGCTGGCCGCCTCCCGGGGTGCCGAGCGGCGCTGATCGGCTGGAGGCGGAGCGGAGTGAGGGCGGCGCACGGAGGCGTGCGAATGTCCTGACAACCGGGCGCCGTTCCCCATGTGTGCCCCGCGCACGCCGCTAACAATCGTTCACATCGCACCCGTCGGCGGTCGGGCCGTGGCGCGACGGCCCCTCGGAGGCGCATGGAGGGGCGTACTCGGGGCGCATTTATCCTGGCCGAGGCCGAGGCCCGGGTCGGCAGCCCGGCGCGCAAGCGAGTCGGCAGGCAGGTGGCAGGCCGGCCAGGAGTGGTTCCGTACGAGAGGTGCAGTGTGAGCAAGCGGCAGATCCCCGTCGTCGTCCTCGCGGGGTTTCTGGGGTCCGGGAAGACGACTCTCCTCAACCAGCTCCTGCGGCACAGCGGCGGCAACCGCATCGGCGTCGTCGTCAACGACTTCGGGGCGATCGAGATCGACGCCATGTCCGTGGCCGGCCAGGTGGGCTCGACCGTCTCGCTCGGCAACGGCTGCCTGTGCTGTGCCGTCGACGGCAGTGAACTCGACGCGTACCTGGAGAAGTTGACCCGCCCCTCCGTCGGCCTCGACGTGATCGTCATCGAGGCGAGCGGCCTCGCCGAGCCGCAGGAACTCGTACGGATGCTGCTCGCGAGCGACAACCCGAACATCGTGTACGGCGGGCTCGTCGAGGTCGTCGACGGCGCCGAGTTCGACGCCACCCGGGACAAGCACCCGGAGATCGAGCGGCATCTCGCCCTCGCCGACCTCGTCGTCCTCAACAAGACCGACCGGGTCGAGCCGGAGGCCCTGCCGAGGCTGCGCGCGAGCGTGGAGGGCTTCGCGGACGGCGCGGCGATCGTCGAGTCGACGTACGGGCGGATCGACCCGGAGCTGCTCTTCGACGGCAAGCCGAAGGGCGAGCGCTTCGGCCAGCTGTCCTTCGACGACCTGCCGGACGAGGACCTGCACGAGGACGGGGAGGGCGAGGACCCCCACGCGCACCACGCGCACCACGCGCACCACGCCCACCTGCACGCCGCCTACGACAGCGTCTCCTTCACCTCCGACGTCGCCCTGCACCCGCGCCGCCTGCTCGACTTCCTCGACGAGCGGCCCGAAGGGCTCTACCGGATCAAGGGGTTCGTCGACTTCGGCGCCCACGATCCGCGCAACCGCTACACCCTGCACGCCGTCGGCCGCTTCCTGCGCTTCTACCCCGAGCCCTGGCCCGGCGACGCCGAACGCGGCACGCAGCTCGTCCTCATCGGCTCCGGCGTCGACGGTTCCGCCCTGCACACCGCCCTGGAGCGCTGCCGGGACGACGAACCGCAGGACGCGGGCCTCGAAGAGGTCATGTGGGGCGTCCTGCGGTACGTGGACGAACGCGAGCCCGAGCCCGACCCCGAGTCCGAGCCCGAGGCCCAGGCAGGGCCTGACCTCGAACCCGAGCTCGCGGAGTAGCCCGGCGCCGGACCTGTCCCGCGCCGGACCTGCCCTACACCGGCCCCGCGACCGCCGCGACCGGCTTCGCCAGCGAGACGCCCGAGCCGTCCCTGCGCGGGTCGACCTCCGGCAGCTCCGCCGGGGAGCCGTTGCGCTGCGCCGCGTACGCGGGAACCGGGCCCGCCCAGGCGAACGACAGGCAGTCCTCGCCCTTCAGGAACCGCTGGCAGCGCACGCCGCCGGTGGCCCGGCCCTTGCGTGGGTACTGGTCGAACGGCGTGATCTTCGCCGTGGTCTGCACCGAGTCGTCGAGCGTGCCGCGCGAGCCCGCGACCGTGAACACCATCGCGTCCGCGGCCGGATCGACAGCGGTGAACGAGATCACCTTCGCGCCCTGCGCCAGCTTGATGCCCGCCATGCCGCCCGCGGGCCGGCCCTGCGGGCGGACCTGCGACGCCTGGTACCGCAGGAGTTGGGCGTCGTCCGTGATGAAGACCAGGTCCTCCTCGCCGGTGCGCAGCTCGGCCGCGCCGACGATCCGGTCGCCGTCCTTGAGGGTGATGACCTCCAACTCCTCCTTGTGGGACGGGTAGTCGGGCACCACTCTCTTCACGACGCCCTGCTCCGTGCCGAGCGCGAGGCCCGGCGACGACTCGTCCAGCGTCATCAGGCAGACCAGCTCCTCGCCCGCCTCCAGGTTCAGGAACTCCGAAACCGGAGCCCCGCCCGCGAGGTTGGGCGCGGCGGCCGTCTCCGGGAGCTGCGGCAGGTCGATCACGCTGAGCCGCAGCAGCCGGCCCGACGACAGCACCGCGCCGACCTCGCCGCGCTGCGTGGCCGGCACCGCGGAGACGATCACGTCGTGCTTGGCGCGCTTGGCCTCGGTGTCGAACGCGACCTCCCCGGTCGCCGTACGCGCGAGGAGACCGGTCGACGACAGGAGCACCCGGCACGGGTCGTCGGCGACCTCCAGCGGGACCGCCGTGGCCGGGGCGCCGGAGGACTCGAGCAGGACCGTGCGCCGGTCGGTGCCGAACTTCTTGGCCACCGCGGCCAGTTCGGACGAGACCAGCTTGCGCAGCTCCGCGTCCGACTCGAGGATGCGGGTCAGCTCCTCGATCTCGGCGTTCAGCTTGTCCCGCTCCGACTCCAGCTCGATGCGGTCGTACTTGGTGAGGCGGCGCAGCGGGGTGTCCAGGATGTACTGCGTCTGGACGTCGCTCAGCGAGAAGCGCTCCATCAGGCGCTCCTTGGCCTGCGCGGAGTTCTCGCTGGAGCGGATGAGGCGGATCACCTCGTCGATGTCGAGCAGCGCGACGAGCAGGCCCTCGACCAGGTGCAGGCGGTCGCGCTTCTTGCCGCGGCGGAACTCGCTGCGGCGGCGCACCACGTTGAAGCGGTGGTCGAGATAGACCTCCAGGAGCTCCTTCAGGCCGAGCGTGAGCGGCTGACCGTCCACCAGGGCCACGTTGTTGATGCCGAAGGACTCCTCCATCGGCGTCAGCTTGTAGAGCTGCTCCAGGACGGCCTCCGGGATGAAGCCGTTCTTGATCTCGATGACCAGGCGCAGGCCGTGGTTGCGGTCGGTGAGGTCCTTGACGTCGGCGATGCCCTGCAGCTTCTTGCTGCCGACCAGGTCCTTGATCTTGGAGATGACCTTCTCGGGGCCGACGGTGAAGGGCAGTTCGGTGACGACGAGGCCCTTGCGGCGCGGCGTCACGTTCTCCACGGTGGCCGTCGCGCGGATCTTGAAGCTGCCGCGGCCCGTCTCGTACGCGTCCCGGATGCCGGAGAGGCCGACGATGCGGCCGCCCGTCGGCAGGTCGGGGCCCGGGATGTGCTTCATCAGCGTCTCGAGGTCGGCGCCCGGGTGTTTGATCAGGTGCCGGGCGGCGGCGATGACCTCGCCCAGGTTGTGCGGCGGCATGTTCGTGGCCATGCCGACGGCGATGCCGGACGAGCCGTTGACCAGCAGGTTCGGGTACGCCGCGGGGAGGGCGACCGGCTCGTGCTCCTGGCCGTCGTAGTTCGGCGAGAAGTCGACCGTGTCCTCGTCGATCGACTCCGTCATCAGGGACGTGGCCGTGGCCATCCGCGCCTCGGTGTACCGCATCGCGGCGGGCGGGTCGTCGTTGCCGAGGGAGCCGAAGTTGCCGTGGCCGTCGACCAGCGGGACGCGCATGGAGAAGGGCTGCGCCATGCGGACCATCGCGTCGTAGATCGACGCGTCGCCGTGGGGGTGCAACTTACCCATGACCTCGCCGACGACGCGGGCGCACTTCACGAAGCCGCGGTCGGGGCGCAGGCCCATCTCGTTCATCTGGTAGACGATGCGGCGCTGCACCGGCTTCAGTCCGTCCCTGGCGTCCGGCAGGGCGCGGGAGTAGATGACCGAATACGCGTACTCGAGGAAGGAGCCCTGCATCTCGTCGACGACGTCGATGTCGAGGATCTTCTCCTCGTACGCGTCGTCGGGCGGCGGGGTCTTCGTGCTGCGGCGGGCCATCGCTGCTGCGGCTCCTTCACGTTCCTGTGCGGGGCAATCTCCAGTTCTGACGCCGACCATTGTGGACCGCGCCACTGACAACGCGGACCGCGACCCGTCCAATCCCCGTTCCCGGCACGTTCATCAGACCGCGGCGGGGTCACGGGAGATCGCTGAGAGCAGAGCCGGAACGGGAACTTCGCCAGATGTCCGCACGCTTGCATACAGTGACAGCACTTGCCCCGGCGACCGCGTGGACGACCGTCATCCGGCCCGCCACCGCCCGCCGTCGACAGGTCAGTCAAGGACGACATCTCGCGATCGAAGGGATCTACATGCCCATGGGTCACACGGCCACGGCCGAGGCCGGCTCCGGCGGCCTGACAGCGACCGAGCACCGCCTCGCCAACGGCCTGCGCGTGGTGCTCTCCGAGGACCACCTGACCCCGGTCGCGGCGGTCTGCCTCTGGTACGACGTCGGCTCGCGCCACGAGGTCGCGGGCCGCACCGGCCTGGCCCACCTCTTCGAGCACCTGATGTTCCAGGGCTCCGCGCAGGTCAAGGACAACGGCCACTTCGAGCTGGTGCAGGGCGCGGGCGGCTCCCTCAACGGCACGACCAGCTTCGAGCGGACCAACTACTTCGAGACCATGCCGGCGCACCAGCTGGAGCTCGCGCTCTGGCTGGAGGCCGACCGCATGGGCTCGCTCCTCACGGTCCTCGACGACGAGTCGATGGAAAACCAGCGCAGCGTCGTCAAGAACGAGCGCCGCCAGCGGTACGACAACGTCCCTTACGGCACGGCCTTCGAGAAGCTCTTCGCGCTGGCCTACCCGGAGGGCCACCCGTACCACCACACGCCGATCGGCTCCATGGCGGACCTCGACGCCGCCACCCTGGAGGACGCCCGCGAGTTCTTCCGGACGTACTACGCGCCGAACAACGCGGTCATCTCCGTCGTCGGTGACATCGACCCGGAGCAGACGCTCGCCTGGATCGAGAAGTACTTCGGCTCCATCCCGGCGCACGACGGCAAGCGTCCCCCGCGTGACGGCACGCTGCCCGACATCATCGGCGAGGAGAAGCGGCAGCTCGTCGAGGCCGAGGTGCCCTCGCGCGCGCTGATGGCCGCGTACCGCCTGCCGCACGACGGCACGCGCGCGTGCGACGCGGCCGACGTCGCGCTGACCATCCTGGGCGGCGGCGAGTCCTCGCGGCTCTACAACCGCCTGGTGCGCCGCGACCGTACGGCGGTGACGGCCGGGTTCGGCATGCTGCGCCTCTCCGGCGCCCCGTCGGTCGGCTGGCTGGACGTCAAGACCTCGCACGAGGCGGTCGTGTCCGACATCGAGGCGGCCGTCGACGAGGAGCTGGCCCGGTTCGCCGAGGAGGGCCCCACGGACGAGGAAATGGAGCGCGCCCAGGCCCAGTTGGAGCGCGAGTGGCTGGACCGCCTCGGCACGGTCGCGGGCCGTGCGGACGAACTCTGCAAGTACGCGGTGCTGTTCGGCGACCCGCAGCTCGCCCTCACCGCCGTCGGCCGCGTCCTGTCGGTCACCGCGGACGAGGTGAAGGAGGTCGCGCAGGCACGGCTGCGGCCCGACAACCGCGCGGTGCTCGTGTACGAGCCGCTCGCCCCGGACCAGGCGCCCGACGCCCCGGGCACCGATGTGAACGACGCCGCCGAGATCGAGGTTCAGGAAGAGGAGGCGGCGAAGTGACCGAGCAGCTCGCCACCATGGAGTTCCACCCGCAGCCGCAGCCGGGCGCCGCCAAGCCCTGGGCGTTCCCCGCCCCGGAGCGCGGCACGCTGTCCAACGGCCTGACGGTGCTGCGCTGCCACCGCCCCGGCCAGCAGATCGTCGCCGTGGACGTCGTCCTCGACGCCCCGCTGGACACCGAGCCCGAGGGCCTCGACGGCGTCTCGACGATCATGGCGCGGGCCTTCACCGAGGGCACCGACAAGCACTCCGCCGAGGAGTTCGCCGCCGAGCTGGAGCGCTGCGGCGCCACGCTCGACGCGCACGCGGACCACCCCGGCCTGCGCATCTCCCTCGAAGTGCCGGTCTCCCGGCTGCCGAAGGGCCTCGCGCTGCTCGCCGACGCGCTGCGCGCCCCCGCCTTCGAGGACAGCGAGATCAAGCGCCTCGTACGCAACCGCCTGGACGAGATCCCGCACGAGACGGCCAACCCGGCGCGGCGCGCGGCCAAGGAGCTGTACAAGCAGCTGTTCCCGGCCGAGGCGCGGATGTCGCGGCCGCGGCAGGGCACCGAGGAGACCGTCGCCCGCATCGACGCGGCCGCGGTCCGCAAGTTCTACGACGCGCACATCCGCCCGGCCACCGCGACCGTCGTCGTCGTCGGTGACCTGGAGGGCGCCGACCTGGACGCGATGCTCGCCGAGACGCTGGGGGAGTGGACGGGGAACACCGCGGAGCAGCGCCCCGCGGCGCCCATCACCGCGGACGACACCGGCCGGGTCTTCATCGTGGACCGTCCCGGCGCCGTGCAGACGCAGCTCCTGATCGGCCGTATCGGCGCGGACCGGCACGACCAGGTGTGGCCGGCGCAGGTGCTCGGCACGTACTGCCTGGGCGGGACTCTGACGTCCCGTCTGGACCGGGTGCTGCGCGAGGAAAAGGGCTACACCTACGGTGTGCGGGCGTTCGCGCAGGTGCTGCGGTCGGCCGCGGACGGCAGCGGTGCGGCGATGCTCGCGATCAGCGGTTCGGTGGACACCCCCAACACCGGCCCGGCACTTGACGACCTGTGGAAGGTGCTGCGGACCCTCGCGGCCGAGGGTCTGACGGACCCGGAGCGGGACGTCGCGGTGCAGAACCTGGTGGGTGTGGCGCCGCTGCGGTACGAGACGGCGGCGGCCGTCGCCGGCACGCTCGCGGACCAGGTCGAGCAGCAGCTGCCGGACGACTTCCAGGCGGAGCTGTACCGCCGTCTCGCCGAGACGGGCACGGTGGAGGCCACCGCGGCCGTCGTCAGCGCGTTCCCCGAGGACCGTCTCGTCACGGTCCTGGTGGGCGACGCCGACCAGATCGCCGAGCCCGTGAAGGCGCTCGGCATCGGTGAAGTGACCGTTGTCACGGGCTAGTCGGGCCGCCGCGGCGACGCGGTGACGGGCTCAGGGGCCCCGGTGGCGCACCCGCGCCACCGGGGCCCCCACCGTTCGAGCACCTCGTCATGCAATGTCCGATTAGGGCTGAAATTTCAGAGTGGTTGGGGATCTGCCCTGTGGCGTGCACTACAAAAGGCGTGATCCGTTTGTTGATTGAAAGATGTCCCGTTTAGCGTCGGTCCGGCTGTTCGCCAGCTATGCGCCGCGCCCGCGGCACCGGACAGTCATCGCCGAGTCCCCGTACGGCGCGAGCCAGGGGAGCCGGGGACCCACACGCAGTCCCTGGGGTGAATCGGACGCCCTCCCGCGCGGAGGGGGCCCGTAGGAGACCTTCCTGCTCCGAACCCGTCAGCTAACCCGGTAGGCGAGAAGGAAGGAAAGGACACCGCCACCCCATGGCCTTCGCCCGTGCCACCGGGAAGCACCGCCGTCCCAGCCGCCTGACCCGCAAGAGCGCCACCATCGCCGGTGTCGCCGCCCTGACCACCTCGGGCGTCGTCGGCGGCCTCTCCGCCCCCGCGATGGCCGCCGAGAGCTCCGCGGCCCTCGACGACACCGGCATCAACCAGGCCGTCTCCGTGGGCGATTCGCTCGCCGAGCAGATAGACGCCCAGGCCGCCGCCCAGGAGAAGGCAGCCGCCAAGGCCGCCGCCAAGAAGAAGGCCGAGGAGCACGCCGAGGCCGCCCGCAAGGCCGAGGCCAAGCGCAAGGCCGCGGAGAAGGCCAAGAAGGAGCGCGAGGCCAAGGAGCGCGCCGCCCGCGAGGCCGAGCGCAAGCGCCTCAACAGCTACACCGCCCCGGTCGCCGGCTCGTACATCTCCACCGGCTACCAGACCGGCGGCGCCCTCTGGTCCTCCGGCAGCCACAGCGGCGTCGACTTCCACGCCGGCTCCGGCACCTCCGTCGTCGCCGTCGGCTCCGGCACCGTCGTCGAGGCCGGCTGGGGCGGGGCGTACGGCAACAACATCGTGATCAAGATGAACGACGGCACGTACACCCAGTACGGCCACCTCTCGTCCATCGGCGTCTCGGTCGGCCAGACCGTCACCCCCGGCCAGCAGATCGGCCTCTCCGGCTCGACCGGCAACTCCACGGGCCCGCACCTGCACTTCGAGGCCCGCACGTCGCCCGAATACGGCTCGGACATCGACCCGGTCGCGTACCTGCGCTCGCACGGCGTGAACGTCTGACGCCACCGCACGCACCCCGCACCGAAGGCCCCGGCATCCGCTGCCGGGGCCTTCGGCGTTCCCGGACATTGCTCCTCGCTCCACCGGCCGATCCGATTCGGCCGGTTTTCGGCCGGGCGCAGGCCAAAAGACTTCCATGAATTCCGGTGAGTCGTCGGAAATTCAGGTGTGCTGGAATAGAGTCGCAGAACGGGTGATTCACAGGTGGAGGTCCGGTCATGCGCATTCCGGCGCACTCGGTATGCACGGCGATTCGCGACGACATCGTCGCGGGAGTCTTCGAACGCGGCGGCCGGCTCACCGAAGAGGTCCTCGCGCGGCGGTACGGCGTCTCCCGCGTCCCGGTCCGCGAGGCGCTGCGCACCCTGGAAGCGGAGGGGTTCGTCAGCACGCGCAGGCACGCGGGCGCGTGCGTCGCCGAGCCCACCGCGCAGGACGCCGCCGACCTGCTCGAGGCCAGACAGCTCCTCGAACCGCTCGGCGCGGCCCGCGCGGCGCAGCGCCGCACCGAGGCCCACCTCAAGGTGCTGCGCGGCCTCGTACGGCTCGGCCAGGAGCGCGCCCGCGCCGGGCACAGCGACGACCTGCGCTCTCTGGACGGCTGGTTCCACGAGACCCTCGCCCAGGCCTCCGGCAGCGCGGGCCTGACCGCCCTGCTCACGCAGCTGCGCCAGAAGATCGCGTGGATGTACGCGGTCGAGCCGCCCGCCAAGCCGACCGAGTCCTGGGCGGAGCACGGCGCGATCGTCGACGCGGTGGCCCGGCGCGACGCGGAACGCGCCCGCGCCCTCACCGCCCAGCACACCGAACGCTCCAAGGCCGCGCACCGGCTGCGTTTCGCGGACGGCGGGGCGCGGGTCGGCAGGGTCGCTGCGGTGAGGACTTCGCAACATTCCGTAAACATGGCGAGCGGCCGGAATTAACGAAAGCCGTATACGAATAGGGTGTACGGGCCGGGAATTGTTGCGCCCCGTTGCGGGCTGCCCATTTCTCTGCGGCCCCGTCTGGTCCGTTTATCTCGTACGGCTGTCGGCAGTGCCTTTTGGTGCGTGCCGCAATACCGGCCGCGAAAAACACGGAAGCCCCGCAGACCTCGTCGGTCTGCGGGGCTTCCGCGGCAGTGGTGCGCCTGAACGGGTCAGGCCGGGGCCGGAGCCCCGTGCGTCCGAGCCGGGCTCGGACGCTCAGACGGTCTCGGGGAGCTCCTCGAGACCCTCGGAGACCAGCTTCGCCAGACGGTCCAGGGCGACGTCCGCACCCTCGGCGTCGGAGGCGAGCACGATCTCCTCGCCGCCCTGCGCGCCCAGGCCGAGCACCGCGAGCATGGAAGCGGCGTTGACCGGGTTCCCGTCGGCCTTGGCGATCGTCACGGGGACGCCGGCGGCCGTGGCCGCGCGGACGAAGATGGAGGCGGGACGGGCGTGGAGGCCCTCGGCCCAGCCGACGTTGACGCGGCGCTCAGCCATGTGATGCTGCCCTTCAGGTGTCGCTCAAGCACTTGTCTAGACCACTGTCTCATACCGCGGCGGATGCTCCGAGAGGCCGTACGTCCTGAACCCCGGCCGCCGTCCGGCCTTCCTACCTTGCATCGCACGGGGCGGCACCGCGACCCGTACTCAGTGGGTGAGACGGGCCCGAGGGCGGGTCGGGAGGCGGCTCCGGGGACGGCTCCAGGAGGGGGGGCGGGCGCGGGTTTTCCACAGGCCCGGGCCGAAGGTCGTACCGGGCTGTCCACAGGCCCTGACCGAAAGGCCGGTTCGCCGTACTCTGGGCCGCATGACGCCGGTCGAGCACGCGGACTCCACGGACGCCGCCTACCCCGCCCACTGGGAGGCGGACGTGGTGCTGCGCGACGGCGGCACGGCACGGATCAGGCCCATCACCACCGAAGACGCCGACCGCCTGGTCAGCTTCTACGAACAAGTCTCGGACGAGTCGAAGTACTACCGCTTCTTCGCTCCGTACCCCCGCCTGTCCGCCAAGGACGTCCACCGCTTCACCCACCACGACTACGTGGACCGGGTCGGCCTCGCCGTCACCATCGGCGGCGAGTTCATCGCGACGGTCCGGTACGACCGGATCGACGCCCAGGGACGTCCCGCGTCGGCCCCCGCGGACGAGGCCGAGGTCGCCTTCCTCGTGCAGGACGCCCACCAGGGCCGCGGCGTCGCCTCCACGCTCCTCGAACACATCGCGGCGGTCGCCCGCGAGCGCGGCATCCGCCGCTTCGCCGCCGAGGTGCTGCCCGCCAACAACAAGATGATCAAAGTCTTCCGGGACGCCGGGTACGAGCAGAAGCGCAGCTTCGAAGACGGCGTCGTCCGCCTGGAGTTCGACCTCGAACCCACCGAGGCCTCGCTCGCCGTGCAGCGCGCCCGCGAGCAGCGCGCCGAGGCCCACTCCGTGCAGCGGCTGCTCACCCCCGGCTCGGTCGCCGTCATCGGCACCGGGCGCCGCCCCGGCGGCATCGGCCGCACGGTCCTGCACAGCCTGGTCGAATCCGGCTTCACCGGCCGGGCGTACGCGGTGAACAGCGCCTTCGCCCCGGACCAGAAGGAGATCGACGGCGTGCCCGCGCACCGCTCCGTGCGGGACATCGACGAGCCGGTCGACCTCGCCGTCGTCGCCGTGCCCGCCGAGCGCGTGCCCGAGGTGGTCGCCGAGTGCGGCGAGCGGGGAGTGCGCGGACTGGTGGTGCTCTCCGCCGGGTACGCCGAGTCGGGCCCCGAAGGGCTCGCCCGGCAGCGGGAGTTGGTGCGCCAGGCCCGGTCGTACGGGATGCGGATCATCGGGCCCAACGCCTTCGGCGTCATCAACACCGCCCCGGAGATCCGGCTCAACGCCTCGCTCGCGCCGACGCTGCCCGCCGCAGGACGGGTCGGCCTGTTCACGCAGTCCGGCGCGATCGGCATCGCCCTGCTCGCCGGACTCCACCGTCGCGGCACGGGCCTGTCCACGTTCGTGAGCGCGGGCAACCGGGCGGACGTCTCGGGCAACGACGTCCTGCAGTACTGGTACGACGACCCGCACACCGACGTCGCCCTCATGTACCTCGAATCCATCGGCAATCCGAGGAAGTTCACGCGTCTCGCCCGGCGTACGGCCGCCGTGAAGCCGGTCGTCGTGGTCAAGGGCGCACGGCACTCCGGCGCCCCCATCGGACATGCCGTTCCGGCGACCCGCATCCCGCACGAGACGGTCTCCGCGCTGCTCCGGCAGGCCGGTGTGATCCGGGTGGACACGGTCACCGAACTGGTCGACGCGGGCCTGCTCCTCGCCGGGCAGCCGCTGCCCGCGGGTCCGCGCGTGGCGATCCTCGGTAACTCCGAGTCGGTGGGCGTTCTCACGTACGACGCCTGCCTCGCGGAGGGGCTCAGGCCGCAGCGGCCGCTCGACCTCACCACCGAGGCCACCCCCGAGGACTTCCGCGCGGCGCTGGGCGCGGCGCTCGCGGACGACGGCTGCGACGCGGTGGTGGTCACGGCCATCCCCTGGGTCGGCGACTCCGCCCCGCAGTCCCCGTCGGCCCTTGCGGCAGCGCTGCGGGAGGCGGTGGCGGCGGGCCCGGCGAAGCCGGTGGTGGTGGTCGTGGTCGAGCTGGGCCAACTGGCCGAGGCCCTCTCGGCAGCCTCCCGCACGGCGCCTCCGGCGGAGGGCGCGGGCGGGCAGGGCACGGCTGAGCGTGCGGGGGGTCGGACGTCCCAGGGGGATGCGTCCACCGCCGATGGACCTTCGGCCGGTGAGCCTGCTGCGGCCTCAACTTCCCCTGACGGGGCGGGAGTCGGCCCTGTGGGCGTTGCCCCGACTGCCCCGGGAGCCCCGGCCCCCGGAGCCCCGGCCCCGACTGCCTCCGCCGACCAGCCCCCGACCACCTCCGACGCCACAGCCGCCGCCCCAGCCGGGGCTGCCCCCGGGGCCGACCCCGGACCCACCGAAGGCACCTCCGGCACCCGCATCCCCGCCTACCCCGCCGCCGAGCGGGCCGCGCGGGCGCTCGGGGAGGCCGTGAAGTACGCGCAGTGGCGGCGGGAGAACGCCGCTCACCCGGGCCGCGTGCCGGAGTACGACGACATCGACGAGCGCGGGGCCGCCGAGCGGATCGACGCGCTGCTCGCCGCCGCCGACACCGACCGCGGCTTCGACCTCGCGCCGGACGACGCCCACGAACTGCTCCGCAGATACGGCATCCAGGTCCACCGCACCCTGCCCGCGCCCGACGCGGACGCCGCCGTGCACGCCGCCCGTGTGCTCGGCTACCCGGTCGCCCTCAAGACCACCGCGCCCCACCTGCGCCACCGCGCCGACCTCGGCGGCGTCCGGCTCGACCTCGCGGGCGAGGACCAACTGCGCGCCGCGTACGCCGAGTTGACCGAGGCGCTCGGCAAGCCGGAGGAGCTGCGTCCGGTGGTGCAGGCGATGGTGCCGCGCGGCGTGGACACCGTTGTACGGGCCACGATCGACCCGGCGGCCGGGGCGGTGCTGTCCTTCGGTCTCGCCGGAGCGCCCTCCGAACTGCTCGGGGACACCGCGCACCGACTGGTTCCGGTCACGGACAGAGACGCGGCCGGGCTCATCAGATCGATCAGGACCGCGCCCCTCCTCTTCGGCTGGCGCGGCTCGTCCCCGGTGGACACCGCCGCGCTGGAGGACGTGCTGCTGAGAGTCTCCCGCCTGGTCGACGACCACCCGGAGGTGATCTCCGTGGCGCTCGAACCCGTGGTCGTCGGGCAGCGCGGAGCCGCCGTCCTCAGTGCCGCCGTCCGCCTCGCACCGCCCCCGGCCCGGGACGACCTCGGCCCCCGCGCCCTGCCCGCCTACTGACCCGCCCGCCGTACCGCCCTCCGCCGTACCGCCCTCCCCGCTCCTTCCCGCACCCCCCCGTACCGACCCTCCGCGCACGGTCGGTCACGCCCGTCGTGGGGCCGTCGGCGGGCGGGCCGCGGGTGCCGCGGCGGTCCTCGGGCCCCCGTAGGATGGGCTGCATGGCGAAGACCGGTACGACGACCCAGGGGCTGCGCGCGGCGATCGAGCGCAGCGGCTACTACCCGGCTCTCGTGGCCGAGGCGGTGGAGGCCGCCGTCGGCAGGGAGCCGATCGCGTCGTACCTGGTGCACCAGGAGACCACGTTCGACGCGAACGAGGTCCGGCGGCACGTCACGGTCCTCGTCCTCACCGGCACCCGCTTCATCGTCAGCCACACCGACGAGCAGGCGGCGGACTCCACGTCCCCGACGCCGTACGCGACGACGTCCACCGAGTCCGTGAAGCTCGGCCGGATCTCCTCGGTCGTGGTCAGCCGGGTCGTGGCGAACCCGGAGAAGTACCAGCCGGGCAGCCTGCCCCGTGAGGTGCTGCTCACCATCGGCTGGGGCGCCGTCTCCCGGATCGACCTGGAGCCCGCGGCCTGCGGCGACCCCAACTGCGAGGCGGACCACGGATACACGGGCAACTCCACGGCCGACGACCTGAGCCTCCGCGTCAGCGAGGCCGGTGACGGACCGGACACCGTGCGGCAGACGCTGGCCTTCGCGCAGGCGCTCTCCGAGGCCACGGCGACGACCGCGGCCGGCGCCCGCTGATGGCCGAGCCGTACTGGCCGGACGACCCCGTGGAGTTCCTCTCCGTCGACTCCGCCCCCGTGCCCGCCTACGGCACGGGCTCGCTCGCCGATCTGCTGCCGACCCTGGTGGCGGGCATGGGCGTGCAGGTGCCCGGGGCGCACGCGGAGATCCCGGAGCTCGCCGCCGCCGACCGGAACTGCGTCTTCCTGATCGACGGGCTCGGCTGGGAGCAGCTGCTCGCGCACCCCGACGAGGCCCCGTATCTGACCTCCCTGATCGGCAGCTCGCGCGGCGGCACCGGGCGTCCGATCACCGTCGGCTTCCCGGCGACGACGGCGACGTCGCTCGCCTCGGTCGGCACCGGACTGCCGCCCGCCGCGCACGGACTGCCCGGCTACACGGTGCGCAACCCGGAGACCGACGCGCTGATGAACCAGCTGCGCTGGAACCCGTGGACGCCGCCGCACATCTGGCAGCCGTACCCGACGGTCTTCCAGATCGCCGACGAGGCCGGGGTGCACACCGCGCAGGTGTCGTCGCCGGCGTTCGCGCAGACCCCGCTCACCAAGGTCGCCCTCAGCGGCGGCACCTTCCACGGCAGGCTCTCCGGCGAGGAGCGGATGGATCTCGCGGCCGAGCAACTCGGCGCGGGCGACCGCTCGTTGGTCTACACGTACTACTCGGAAGTGGACGGCAAGGGCCACCGCTTCGGGGTGGACTCGGACGCCTGGCGCGGGCAGCTGATGTACGTCGACCGGCTGGTGCAGCGGCTCGCCGAGCAGCTCCCGCCCCGCTCGGCGCTGTACGTCACCGCCGACCACGGCATGATCGACATCCCCTTCGACGAGCAGCACCGCATCGACTTCGACGAGGACTGGGAGCTGCGCGCGGGCGTCGCCCTGCTCGGCGGGGAGGGCCGCGCCCGGCATGTGTACGCGGTGCCCGGCGCCGAGAACGACGTGCTGACCTGCTGGCGCGAGGTCCTCGGCGAGCAGTTCTGGGTGGCGAGCCGCGAGGAGGCCATCGCCGCGGGCTGGTTCGGCCCGCCGGGCGCCTGCGACGAGCGGGTGTACGGGCGGCTCGGCGACGTGATCGCCGCCGCACGCGACGACGTCCTGATCATCGCCTCGGAGCGGGAGCCCAACGAGTCCGCGATGGTCGGCAACCACGGCTCCATGACGGCCGTCGAGCAACTCGTCCCGCTCCTCGAAGTCCGCACCTGAGCCGACCCGCCCTGCCCCGCCCTGCCCCGCCCCGCGCGTAGGCTGCCCCTCGGCCCGCACCGCCGGAGCACGCGCGCGCCCGCCCCGCCCCCCCCACGTACGTACCGAAAGGTCCTCAACTCCCCATGCCCGAGCTGGTGTTCTTCTCCGGAACCATGGACTGCGGCAAGAGCACCCTTGCCCTCCAGATCGGTCACAACCGGTCGGCGCGGGGACTGCAGGGCGTGATCTTCACGCGGGACGACCGGGCGGGCGAGGGCAAGCTGTCCTCCCGGCTCGGCCTGGTCACGGACGCGGTGGAGGCGGCGCCGGGGCTCGACCTGTACGGGTACCTGGTGGAGCGGATGTCGCAGGGCGACCGGGTGGACTACGTGATCGTGGACGAGGCCCAGTTCCTCGCGCCCGAGCAGATCGACCAGCTGGCGCGGGTCGTGGACGACCTGGAGATGGACGTCTTCGCGTTCGGCATCACCACGGACTTCCGCACCAAGCTCTTCCCCGGCTCGCAGCGGCTCATCGAACTCGCCGACCGCATAGAGACGTTGCAGGTCGAGGCGATGTGCTGGTGCGGCGCGCGGGCCACGCACAACGCCCGTACGGTCGGCGGCGCGATGGTCGTCGAGGGCGAGCAGGTCGTCGTCGGCGATGTGGACCGGCCGAGCGAGGAGATCGGGTACGAGGTGCTCTGCCGACGCCATCACCGGCGCCGCATGACGAGCGCCTCCGCCCACGCGGCCGCCCTCTCGCCCGACGTGCTCCCGGCCGCCGAAGCCTGAACCGCGACCGGGCTCGACCCCGGCCCACTGGAGCTCCCGGAAACGGCTGAAACTCGCGCCCCCACGGAACCGAGAACGCTGTAAAAGCGCGCCCGCCCCACGCATACTCGACATGGGTGTTCGTGACACCAATTCCCTTGCGGCGCAAGGGAGTTCGAGGGAGGCGCGGGAACGTGACCACCACAGGACCCTCAGGCTCGACCTGGAGCCAGAACCAGGGCAACCAGAACAACCAGAGTCCCAGCACAAACACAGGCACCGGCACCGGCACCGGCACCGGCGCGGGCACAAGCACCGGCCCCGGCAACCCCATCCCCTACCGGACCGACGCCACCCGGCTCCTCTGCGCCGGGGTGTACTTCGACGCCGAGTTCCGGGGACGGGTGATCGAGGAGCTCGTCGAGCGGGAGGAGCGGCCCGTCGCGCCGTCGCTCGGCGTGGACGTCGTACCGGTGCTCGCGCACGCGCTGCGCGTACGGCGACGCGAAACGGGCGTCGGGCTCGTACTGCTGCTGCTCTGGGTGGCGTTCATCTGGGTCGACCTGAGCCGCGTCACCGTGGGCGGCGGGTTCCCGCTGTTCCCCGCGATGCCGTGGTCCATCGCGTACGCGGTGGTCTGCTTCGCGCTCTGGGTCGGCCGGGCCGGCGCCGGCCGGAGCGTCGCCGTCTACACCCTGGACCGGCTCACCCTCCGCAAGGCGCTGATCGGCAAGACCGGCCGGCTGACCGCGCTGCTGCCGCGCGTGGTGCCGTTCCTCGCCGCCGCCTACTGGCTCCTGGCGATCGTCATGCTGTTCGTCACCGAGGGCGCGGTCTGGCCCGCGGTGGTCTTCCCGCTGCTCATGGTGGTGCCGGTGTGGATGCACCGTACGTACGTCGCGGGCGTGATGCGGGAGCAGTTGAGCCAGGACGCGTTCCAGCAGCAGCCGCGTACGCCGCCGCCCGCGCAGCGGCGCTACCAGCGGATCGCCGCCGCCATCGACCGCGAGCAGCACGCCGCGCTGACGATCTACGACCCGTTCCGGCCGTTCCTCGGCGTCGGCGACCCGTACGGGCCGTGGTCGTTCGCGCTCGAACTGCGGCGCAAGAAGCCCTCCGCGGGCGGGAGTTCGGCGGCGGGCTCGTCGGGGGCGCTGTCCGGAGGGTCGACGTTCGACGCCCAGGCACAAGCCCAAGTCCCGTCGCAGTCCCCGTCCCAGGCGCCGCTCACCAGCCGTGAGGTCATCGACCTGGTCCGGCCGCGTCTGGAGAAGCTGCGCCAGTCGGCCGCCGCGACCAGCAGGGACCGGCTGCGCGGCCTGGAGATCGACGAGTACGTGTACCTGCCGGTCGGCCCCGAGCGCGGTCAGGTGTCGTACGCGGCGCCGACCGTCGCGACGCATCTGCGGGAGTCCGTGGACGAGGGCGGCGAGGCCCGCCGGTACTTCCTGCGCATCCGCGTCGGCGCCTGGGACGAGCAGGTCGTCGTATCGGTCCTGGTCCGGGTGCACACGCAGGGCGGGATGCTGGTCCTGGAGGTCGTGCCGCACGTACTGAAGCCGATCCGGCCGGAGTTCGCGGCGGTCGACGTGATCGCGGCGCGCGGCGTGGACGACTGGGCGCGCGACGGCGTGCGGGCGGTGCTGACCAGCCCCGTCGCCTCGGTGGCGGCCGGGGTGTCGATGATCCGTACGGCGATCACCGTGTTCCGCACCTGGCTGACCGACCCCGAGCACGGCACCCCGGACGGACCGGCCGCGTCCGTACGGGAGTTGGCGAGCGTGGGCGAGGTGTCGCTGATGCAGGAGATGGACGTCAGCCGGTACGTGAAGACGGTGCAGGACCGGATCGCGAGCGGCGTCCGCGAGGCGCTGCGCAGCAAGGGCTACGAGACCGACGAGTTCGAGCAGCAGATCGTGCAGGTCAGCGGGGACGGCGTGTTCATCGGCCACATGAGCGGCGGCGCGTTCGCGAAGGGCGACAACGCCTCCGCCAAGAACACGACGAACAACGGGACTTGGGCCCGGCCGGGATCGTGACAGGCGGGGTCACGGGCACGAGTTGGGCACGGGCATGACCACGGTCGTGCGCGCGGCCACGGGCGCGGCCACGGGCGTGGCCCGGGCCCGGGTCCGGGTCCGGCCTGGCGGGACGAGCAACGGGGACGGTGACGGGTGAGCAGGTGGGACGCGGACCAGCAGCGATGGCTGCCCGGCCCGACGCAGAGCGGTGGCGGTGGCGGCGGAGCCGTCGCCCGCAGGCGGCAGCTCGCCGTCGGGGCGGCGCTGGCGGTGGTCCTGGTGGGCGGCGTCGGGTTCGGCGCGTGGGCCCTGGTGAAGGACGGCGGCCCCCTGGACGGCGCGGGCCAGTCGCCCCAAGTCCCCACGGGCCCGGCCACGTTGCCGTCGGACGGCTACGCCTCCGGCGGCACCACGGGCACGGCGTCGGGCGGCGCCTCCGACTTCCCGACGGCGCCCAGCGAACCGGACCCGGACACCTCCGACACCGACACGGACACGGGCACCGACGCCGGTACGGGCGGCGACCCCGACACGGGCACCGCCCCCGCCGGGTACGAACGCGTCGACGACCCGGCTGGATTCCGGATCGACGTGCCCGAGGGCTGGCAGCGCTCCGAGCAGTCCGACGGGATCTTCTACAAGTCGTCCGACGGCGCGTCCCTGCTGCAGATCTTCGTCCTCGAAGGCCCGGAGACCACCCCGTACGAGTCGCTGACCGCCACCGAACGGCAGGTCTCGCAGAACCCCGGCTACCAGCGCATCGCCCTCGACCGCCTGGAAGGCGACGCGGCCCAGCTCGACTACGCCTACGACCACGACGAGTTCGGGCGCCGCCGCGTCATCGACGTCGCCTTCACCGGCGCGGACGGTGTGCAGTACGCGATCCTGGTGGCGGGCCCCGAGTCGGACTGGCCGGTGCAGCACGAGCACGAGACCGCGGCACTCAAGGCGTTCTGCCCGGCCGACCACTGCTGAGCCGCACCCGGTCGCCTGGTCAGCTGGTGCACGCCGAGGTGATCCAACCCCCGCCACCCGCACGGGAGATGGCGTTCCGCTTGGCCTCGTCGCGGGTGTCGCCGCTGGCGCCCCAGTAGAGGCGGGTGGACGCGTTGTAGGCGACGGCGCCACAGCCGTTGACGAACGTCACCATGAGCCGGCAGTCGCCGTAGCAGTTGTTCATCGCGGCCTGCTCCGCCTCGCTCCGGGAGTCGTAGTTCCAGGACTCGCTGGTCTCCCCGTCGGTCCGGCGCAGCGCGATCGCGCCCCACTCGTCGGGCGGCGGTGGCGGAGCGACCTCCTCCTCGGTGGTCGGCTCGGGGTCGGGGGTGTACGGGTCCTCGGTCTCCTCGTAGGTCGGGTCCGGGTCGTAGGTGTCCTCGTACGTCGGATCCGATTCGTACGTGGGGTCGGACTCGTACGTGGGGTCCGAGTCGTACGTCGGATCGGATGTGTACGTCGAAGTGGCCGTCGGGCCCGCCGAGTTGGCGGAGTCCGAGTCCGGCGAGCTGTTGGCGTCGATGAGGACGAGCGCGCCGACGAACGCGATCGCGGCGGCGACCAGGCCGAACGTCTGCCGCGCCTTCTTCGCCTGGGCGGAGCCCGCGCCTGCGCCCCCGCCCCCGCCCCCGGGACGTGGGGACAGGGCGATGGCGCGGCGGAGCGACTGCGGGGCGGTGGGCGGGGCCGCGGCCGGTGCGGTGGAGGCCGTACGGCTCGCTGCGGTGAGCATCTCCGCCCACTTCGCGGGCGCGGGCCGGCCCGCGGGGTCGGAGAGCCCGGCGCGCGCGAGGTCGGCGAGGGCGGGGCTGAGGGAGGTGAGGACGCCGGGGTCGGTGGCGGTCTGGTCGCGGGCGAAGAGCCGAACGGCGAGCAGGGACAGCTTGTAGACGTCGCTGGCGCGGGTCGCCTTCTCCTCGCCCGCGGGTATCTGCCAGTCCGGCGTCTCGGCCTGCGGCAGCACGGTCGCGCCGTGCAGGCGCATGGCGTCGCAGTCGATGAGGAAGCACTCGGGCCGCGGGTCGGTGGTGAACAGCAGGTTCTTGGGGGAGAGGTCGCCGACGGTGATGCCCATGCGGTGCAGCTCGGCGAGCGTGGCCGCCACGTCGGCGAGGATCAGCAGCCGGTCGCGCTCGCTGATGCTGAGGCCGATGCCGGCGACGTACGCATCGTCGTTGAGGAGGAACTCCAGGTTCGCCAGGCGGCGCGTGCCCGAAGTGGTACTGCCCGACGTGCCGCCCGTGGAGGCGGTGAGGCTGCGGAACGTGAAGCGGAACCGGTCGGGCACGGCCCGCATCAGGAACCCGGCGGCCTGCCCGCCCTTCCGTACGACGGCCGCGGGCCAGGCGGTCTTCTCGCACAGCCACCGCCCCTCGGCCGCGTCGAGCCCGCCGACGAGGGCGACCTGCGACTCCAGTGCGGCGGCGTCGAGTTGGGGCAGCACGGACGGCGCGTACTCCTTGTACGCCACGTCCCAGCCGTCGCCCGAGGCCTTGTTGATCTTCTTGTTGGTGACCTCGTGGACGGTGCCCTGCCCGCCCTGGCCGAGCCGCCGGCCGAGGGTGAGCGTGTCGTACTCGACGACGGACGCCTGCCCGGACGTCATCGCGAACCGCCCGGCGCGTACGGCCAGAGCGCCAGCAGCGTCCGGTCGTCGTCGAAGGTCTCCCGGGAGAAGTCCAGGAGGTGCGCGAGCCAGGGCGGGGCGGGCGGCGCGGCCAGGTGCCGGGCGAAGAGCGCGCCGACCTGGCCGTCCCCGTCGCCCAGCGGGTCCGCGAACCCGTCGGTGCCGGCGAGCAGGACGTGCGGTGCGCCGAGGCGGACGGTGCGCTGCTCCAGCGGGTCCGGCACGTGCGGCAGGGGCGTCACGTCGTTCGACACGAGCAGCGTGTCCGGGTCGGTCTTCGAGCCGAACAGCTCCCGGTACCGGCCCGTGGCCGTGTCCAGGACCCACGCCCCGGAGTCGCCGACGCGGAACAACTCGGCCACCGCGCCGCCGGGTTCGGGGCGCACGCATCCGGCCACGAGGGTCGTCGCGTACAGGCCGGCCACTTCGCGTACGTCGGGCTGCTTGCGGCTCAGCCGCCACTGGGCGAGCTGACGCAGCCGCTCGGCGGCATGCCGGGCGACGTCCCGGAAGTCGAGAGCGGTGCTCTCTGTGTGAGCAGTGCTCTCCCGGTGAGGCGCGCCGGTTCCGTGAGCAGTGCTCTCCCGGCGTGGCCCGCCGACTCCGTGAGCAGTGCTCTCCCAGCGCCCCTCGCCCACCGCTCCGTGAGCACTGCTCTCCGCCTCGGCCCGGCCGCCCTCGGACAGCAGGTGCAGCATGCGCTCCACGGCGGCCCGGCAGGCCTCGACCGCGCCCAGTTCGGAGCTGGCGGCGCTGGACACCCCGTCGGCGACGGCGAACACGACGCAGCCGCTGTCCGTGTGCACGGACGCGCGGGCGGCGTCCTGCCTCGGCTGGCCGTAGTACCGGTGCTTGGCCCCGCGTACGGACGCGAAGCGCAGGCTGAGCCCGGCGGGCCCGGCGGTGGACCAGCCGTCGCACTCGGTGTCGGGGAAGTCGAAGCCGTACTGCCCGGGCGGGCGCGGCTCGAACTCCGGCCCGGGCGTGCCCAGTTCGATCCGCGGCCAGGGCGCGGCTGCCGCGGCGGCCTCGGCGCGGGCGGCCCGCGCGGGTGTCCCGGCGGGGCGCCGCCCGGCGGGTACGGTCACTGCCCGACCTCGTCGATCGCCATGCTGAACTGGTCCGGCCGGTTCACCACGAGCTGCGGGTTGCTGCCGCCGAGGGCCTGCCCGGAGGCGACGAGGCTCGCGGTGAGCGCGTGGAAGAACTCGGCGACGGCCCGCCCGATGTCCGTCCCGGGCTTGGCGACGAAGGCGAACTCCCGGCGGGTGGCGACCTCGACCATGGTCGCGGCCTGCGCGTCGCCGATCCCGCACGCGATGATGTTGGGCGCCGTCGGGGTCTGCGTGCGGTCGGTGAGGCGGGCGTGCGGCTGCCGCCAGGCGTCGCCGTCGGTGGGCACGCCGTCGCTGAGGAAGAACACCACGGGCCGGTGCACCTTGTACCCCTCGCCGCGCAGCCACTGCACGTCGGCCGGAATCCGGGAAAGAAGATCTTCGAACACGGCCCCGTAATTGGTGAGTCCGCGAATCCGCACCTGCGGAAGGCTCGTTTCGGAGCGCATATCGGCCACCGCGAGACGCACTTCCACGTCGTCGGAGAAACCCAGTACGGCCAGCCGCAATTTCGCCGCGACCATCGGCTCGGCGCGCAGCCCCTCGCAGAGCGATATCAGGCCATGGGACAGATCCTGCTGGTACGGGGCCATCGAGCCCGACTCGTCTGCCAGCACATACGCGGGCAGCAGCACACCCCTCGTCTCGGCCATACGGATTCGACTCCCCCGTTTCCGTGCCGTTCGATATTGGCTTGTTCGCGACTGTGCGCACCCCTAGGAGTGTTTGTCGCGGCCGTCGTATCTTCCCAGAGGGCGTGGACGGGCGGAAGTAACTCGGGGGATCTGGTGGGCGACCGAAATCGAAATACGGAATCCAAGAATCCGCCCTTGCCGTTGTGGCGGGGGACTCCGCGCGCGGTCCCGCCACCACTGGGAAAACCGCCTTCTCCGGAGGCGAAGATCAAGAATTCCCCGCCACCTGTGCGCCCGCCGGGCCCGCAGCCCCGGACGGCGACACTCCCCGCGACCCCGTACGAACCGCCGCCCACGTCGTACGCACCACCGCCCCGGCCCCGCACGCCGCCGTCACGCCCTCGACTCCCGCCCCCTGTAAGCCCGTTGTCGACGACCGACCCGCCACCGTCCGCCGTGCATCGGCACATCCTGCTGGTCGGCGGCATCGCCGCGGCGGTCCTGCTGCTGGCCGCGGGCCTGGCGTTCTGGGGGAGCCGGGGCGGCGAGGCTGTCGAGGGCGGCCACGCCGACCCGCCGCCCGCCGCCGCGGGGCCGGGCCTCGAACCGTTCCGCGAGGCGGTCGACGCCCTGGCCCGCGCGCGCGGCGTCCAGTACGAGGAGGCGGGGGAGGAGGGCGGCCCGTACCGGATCACGGTCACGGCCGCCGGGACCCGGTTCGGTACGACATCGGCCTCGGCCTCGGGCTCAGCGTCGGACGACGGCGACGGCGACGGCGACGGCGACAGCGGCGGCGAAGGCGACAGCGACGGCGATGGTGGCGGCCAGGGCGTGCTGCAGATCGACGGCAGAACGTTCACGCGCACGCTGTACGGCCAACAGGCAGGCCCGGACGCCGAGTTGGGGCCTCACGGCGAGGTGCGGTCGGGCGGGCCCGGGCCCTGGGTGGCGGTCGGCCGGGACGAGGGCCCCGACGTGCTGACCCGCACCCCGCCTCCCCGCGAGCTGGCCCGCGTGCTGTCGAAGGCCCTGGCCGCGTCGGACGAGGGCGGCCCGCAGCTCCGCCGCCTGCACGGCACGCCGGTGCTCCGACTCGGCACGTCGGCGGGCGAGTTGCTGGTCACCGAGCAGCGGCCGCACCGCGTACTGCGGCTCGCAGGGCGGGAGTTGACGCCGCTCACCGGGAAGGCGGCCGACGCGATGTACGACGACCTGGCGCAGCGGACCCTCGGCCTGGGCGAAGCCGTCGACGGCCGCGTCACCCTCACCCCGTCCGGCCCGCCTCGGGTCGACTGCACCCCGGCGAGCTGCACAGCCGTACAGCCCTTCACGGCCGACCCCGCAGCCGAACCCGGCACCGAACCCGGCACCGAACCAGGCGAGGAACCCGAGACCGATCCCGACCCCGCAGCGAAGCGTCTCTCCGCCGCTCTCACCGCGACCTTCCTCATCGACGGCCAGGAAGCAGGCAGCTGCACCAGTCCCACCAGAACCTTCCCCCGCACCGACGGCTACAGCTTCTCCGGCGCCCTGAGCTGCTCCGCCCCGGAGGCGGGCGCCGCGTACGCCGAAGCGGTGCGGGCCGACGGTGGCCGGGCCTCCGTCGACCGGGGCGCCGAAACGGTCCTCGACTCCCGGGCCCTGACCGCCGACGAGCTGCGAGACCTGGTCGACCAGGTGGAGAAGGAGCGTGAGGGTACGCCGCCGGCGGAGAAGGCCGAGTAGCCCCGGCCCACCCGCCCCGGGAGGGCTCAACTCACCGAATGCACAATGCTGAACACGGCGCCCTCGGGGTCCGCCACCGTGGCCAGGCGGCCGTGTGCGCTGTCGCGCGGGGCGCGCAGCACGTGCCCGCCGAGTTCGACGATCCGTACGACCGCCGCGTCCACGTCCGCGACCTCGAAGTACGTCATCCAGTGCGGCCCGTGGTCGCGCGGCATGACGTCCCCGACGCCGTGGATGCCGGCCACCGCGCGGCCGTCCAGCTGCAGGGTCACGTAGTCGAAGTCCGCGGAGACGACGGGCTCCTCGCGGTAGTCGAAGAGGCACGAGTAGAACTTGCCGACGGACGCGGTCTCGCGGGTGATCAGCTCGTTCCACACCGGGGTGCCCGGCAGGCCCGCCCCGGACGTGCCGAGGTGCTCGGCGGCCTGCCACACGCCGAAGACCGCGCCGACGGAGTCGCAGGCGATCACGAGCCGGCCCGCGTCCCCGGCGTCGAGCGGCCCCACGCCGACCGTGCCGCCGCAGTACCGGATGTTCTCCGACGTGGCGTCCGCGTCGTCCGTCGCCAGGTACGGCGTCCACGCGACGGGCAGGTGCCGGTCGGCGGGCAGCTGCCCGATCCCCGCCACCTCGTGCTCGCCGAGCACGGCGCGTACGTACGGGCCCAGATGCTGTGGCCCGGGCCGGAACTCCCAGCCGAACAGGGCCGCGTAGAACTCCTGGGTGGCGGCCAGGCCGTGCACCATCAGACTCACCCAGCAAGGCGTGCCAGGCGTGTGCCGAGTTTTCGCGGACTCGGTCATCGTGACTCGTCTCCTCGGGCCGTCAGGGTGATCCACCGGGCACCGCACGGCTGCGGCGCCTCATCTGCACACTCTGCGCTCCGGCCGCGCCGCGGTCCACGGGGTCTCGGGGAGGATGCCCGGTTTACCGCTGCTCATCCGTTTCCGTGCCGTTTCCTTCGGGTGTCGATCTCCGGAACAGCCGGCGGTGCAGGTTAGTCGCCCCTCGGCGGGGCGGCCAGTCCTTGCGCAAGGATGTGCCCCATGACAGCCATCATCTCTGGATCCGAACTCGCGAGCGACCTGGCGGGCGAGAACCCGCCCGTACTCCTCGACGTCCGCTGGCAACTCAGCGTGGCCAAGGCGGCCGGTGAGCCGGAATTCGACGGCCGCGCCGAGTACGCGGCCGGGCATCTGCCGGGGGCCGTCTTCGTCGACCTGGACGCCGAGCTGGCCGGCCCGCCCGGCGCCGGCGGCCGCCACCCGCTGCCGGACCTGGACGCCTTCGGCGCCGCGATGCGTGCGGCCGGCGTCTCCGCGGACCGCGACGTGGTCGTGTACGACGGCGGCCAGGGCTGGGCGGCCGCGCGCGCCTGGTGGCTGCTGCGCTGGACGGGCCACCCCTCGGTCCGCGTCCTCGACGGCGGCCTCGCGGCCTGGGACGGCGAGCTGTCCACGCGTACGCCGGACCCGGCGCCCGGCGACTTCGTCCCGAAGCCGGACACCGCCGGTGCGGCCGGTGCGGCGGGTGCGAGCGGCGGGACGGGGGTCGTGGACGCGGACGGCGCCGCCGCCCTCGCCCGCTCCGGGCTGCTCCTGGACGCCCGCGCCGCGGAGCGCTACCGCGGCGACGTCGAGCCCATCGACCGGGTCGGCGGCCACATCCCGGGCGCGGTCTCGGCCCCGACGAACGACAACGTCGGCGCGGACGGCCGCTTCCTGCCGCGCGAGCAACTGGCCGCCCGCTTCAGGGCACTTGGGGCCGCCGAGGGCACGCAGGTCGGCGTCTACTGCGGCTCGGGCGTCTCCGGCGCCCACGAGATCCTCGCCCTGGCGGTCGCGGGCATCCCGGCCGTCCTCTACCCGGGCTCCTGGTCGGAGTGGTCCGCGGACGAGTCCCGCCCGGTCGCGACGGGCCCGGACCCGCAGTGACGGCCCGCAACTGAGCACGTACGGGAGCTGAGCACGCACGGGAGCTGAGCACGTACGGGAAAGGCCCGAGCCGACGTTCCGGCTCGGGCCCCTCCCTTACGGGCGTGCGGGCGCTCAGTCCTGCTTCTTGCGCCGGGTGCCGAAGACGATCTCGTCCCAGCTGGGCACCGCGGCGCGGCGGCCGGGGCGGACGCCGTCGGCCTCGGCCTGCCGGTCGGTGGTGCCGACGAGCCGGTCCCGGTGTCCGGCGACGGCGCGCGGCATCAGCACGTCCGCGTACGCCGATCCCGCGGAGGCGGCCGGGGCCGGGGGTTCCTCGGCCTCGGGCTCCTGCTCGGGCTCCTCGACGGCGGGTCGCTCCGTCGTGGAGGTGGAGTTGGCGCTCGCCGCGGGGGCGGCGGACGGTCCGGTGGCGGGCGCGGGCGGCGCGGGCCGCTCGGGCACGACCAGGTCGCCCCGGAAGCTGGGCACCGCCTCCAGGAGGCTGGTCAGCGAGTCCCGCTCGTCCTCGCTCTCCTCGGCCGGCTCGGGGGTGGGCGAGGGGATGCTCGGACGCTCCAACTGCCGGTCCAGGGCGCGGTCGAGCGGCCGGTCCCTGGGCAGCCTGGCGATCCGCGGCACGAACGGGAAGCTCGGCTCGGGCGGCGCGATGTCGTCGGACTCGCCGATGAGCGAGCGCGCCTCGTCGTCCACGGCCTGGACGAGCCGCCGGGGCGGGTCGTACGTCCAGCTCGCGGTGTGGGCCTCGGTCGCGACGCGGTAGGCGAGCAGCACTTCCCACGTGCCGTCGTCCCGGCGCCAGGAGTCCCACTGCACGGAGTCCTTGTCGGCGCCGCGGATCAACAGCCGTTCCTGCACGGCCTCGCCGAGCTGCGGTCCGGTGTTCTCGCCCGGCCTGCGCACCGGCGTCTTGCGGGCCCGCTCAGCCATGAACGCGCGCTCGGCGAGGACGGGGCCCTCGAAGCGGCGGACGCGGTCGACGGGGATGCCGGCGAGCTGGGCGACCTCCTCGGCGGAGGCGCCGGCCCGTATGCGGGCCTGGATGTCGCGGGGGCGGAGATGGCTCTCCACCTCGATTTCGATCTGGCCGAGGCGTGGGCGATCGCCGCGCACTGCCGCGCGCAGCCGTTCATCGATCGGAAGCGTGTACTCCGTCGAGTCCGCAGCCTTCAGCACCAGCCGTGTGCCGTCGTTGCTGACGGCCACGACACGCAGTTCGGGCATGGGGACCTCCCGGGTGGTGCCTGCCGACGTCACGTGCGTAACGCTGCTTCCGCTAGTCGAGTGTGGCCTGCCCGGGTGCAGCCTGCCACAACCTTGCCGAGTTGCCCGGCGTGTCGGGCATGGGCCCTGGATCGCCGTTATGGCACGGTTACCTTTTTCGCAACGCTAAGTGACTGATCGTCACTCTGTGCAGCGAGCCCCCTCCCGGAGATGCTGAAACCGCTCCCGGGCACCCAGGTTGGAGACCGGACCCAGGGCTCGCAACAGTACTCCATTCGGGCCACTCGGGTGGACCGCCGCGCCGCGGAACTTCTCACAGGGCAAGGCAGTTGGGAGTTGTGGATCACAAACCCCCTGCTTACAGAGGTGTCCTGCTTCACAGAATCTGCAAAAACGGAACTATTCGCTTCGCCCAAATGTCACTTGAGAGTGCAGTCAGGAGAGAACGGCGATCAAGGGACGGGGATGGAAGACAAGGCCGATACCGGGAAGTCCGGGGCGAACGAGGACAAGTCGAAGCGCAAGAAGATCGACCTGAACGTTCCACAGGTCGCGGGCAGCGCCGTCGCCGCGGTCGTCGCGGCCAAGCTCGCCTCCAGCTTCGGCGTCTACGGCACGATCCTCGGCGCGGGTCTGGTCAGCGTGATCGCGACCTGCGGCGGCTCCGTCTTCCAGCACTTCTTCTCGCGTACGGGCGAGCAGGTGCGCGAGGTCGCCGAGAAGGCCAAGCCGCGGGCCCGCCAGGTGCCGGTCACCGCGGACGGCCGCCCGGTGCCGGCCACGTTCCGCGCGGCGGCGCCTCCCGCCGGCCCGGGTGTGACGGGCGCCACCACCGGTCCGGTGACGACGAGTTGGCGCCCCGGGGTCGTGACGCCCGAGGCCGACGCGACGACGGTCCTGCCCGCCACGGCCGACGCGGACGCGGACCGCACCCGACTCCTCACGTCGGTGAGCCCCGCCGGCGCGGACCGCACCCGACTCCTCGCCCCCGTGGGCGCCGCCGACGCCGACCGCACGCAGCTCCTGACCGAGGCCGACCCGGAGGGCACTCAACTCCTCACGCCCGTACGCCGTCCGGACGCCGAGGCGACCACGCTGCTGCCGCGGGCCGACGCGACGATGCTGCTGCGCGCGAACGCCCCGGCCGCCGACGCCCCCGCCGCCCCCGACGATGAGACCCGACTCCTCGACACCGCACCCGCACCCGTCTCCGACCTCGACCCCGTCCCCGTCCAGGGCCGACGCATCAAGAGCTGGAAGCGCCCGCTGCTCGGCGCCGCGCTGATCTTCGGCGTCACCATGGCGGGCATCTCCACGTACGAACTCGTCTCCGGGAACAGCTTCAGCGGCAACGACTCGCAAGTGCTGCGGCCCAGTTCGTGGGGCGGCTCGTCGGCCGACGGCACGGAGGAGAGCACTCCGGACGAGCGGCCCGCCGAGTCCACGCCCGGCGACGGCGGGAGCACCGGCAGCGGCGAGCAGGCCCCGGCCACCGGCCCCGCGACCACGCCGGGCGGCGACTCCCGGGGCACCGCGCCCGCCCCCGCGCCCAGCACCACGCAGCCCGACGGCGGCGATCCGACGCCCGAGCCGAGCCCCTCGCGGACCGACGCCGACCCGACCCCCGAGCCGACGACGCCGCAGCCCACCGACGGCGCCACGGACACCCCCGAGGGCCAGGACGCCTCGCCCGCCGAGTGAGGCTCAGTCGCCGAGGACCCGGCGCAGGTAGTCGTTGCCGAACATCCGGTCCGGGTCCAGGCGGTCGCGGAGCGCGGTGAACTCGCCGAACCGCGGATAGACCGACGCGAAGTACGCCGCGTCCCGCGTGTGGATCTTGCCCCAGTGCGGGCGCCCCGCATGCTCGGTGAAGATCCGCTCCGCGGCCGTGAAGTACGCCTGGTGCGGCGTGCCCTTGTACATGTGCACCGCGATGTACGCGCTGTCCCGGCCCGACGCCGTCGACAGGGCGATGTCGTCGGCCGGCGCCGTCCGCACCTCGACCGGGAAGCTGATCCGCAGCGGCGAGCGGTCGACCATGGCCTTCAGCTCGCGCAGCGCGGGCACGAGGGCCTCGCGCGGCACCGCGTACTCCATCTCCAGGAAGCGCACCCGGCGCGGAGATGTGAAGACCTTGTACGGGATGTCGGTGTAGGTGCGGGCGGAGAGGGCCTTGCTGGAGATCTTCGCGACCGACGGGATCGTCGCCGGGAAGGCCCGGCCCAGCGAATTGACCGCCTGGAACAGGCCGTTGGAGAGGAACTCGTCCTCGAACCAGCCGCTCAGCGCGCCCACCGGGTTCTCCGGGCCCGCGCTGCGGTTGTTGCGCTTGGTGCTGCAGTTGCCGGTGTGCGGGAACCAGTAGAACTCGAAGTGCTCGTTCTCCGCGAAGAGTTGATCGAACTCGTCGGTGACCCGGTCGAAGCTCATCGGCTCCTCGCGGGCCGTGAGCAGGAACACCGGCTCCACGGCGAACGTGATCGCGGTGATCACGCCGAGCGCGCCGATCCCGATCCGGGCGGCCGCGAAGACCTCGGGGTTCTCCTTCTCGGAACACTGCATGACCCGCCCGTCGGCGGTGACCAGCTCAAGTGCCGTGATCTGGGCGGATATCGAGCCCGAGTCGCGGCCGGTGCCGTGCGTCCCGGTGCTGGTGGCGCCCGCGACGGTCTGCTCCATGATGTCGCCCATGTTCGTGAGCGACAGGCCCTCCCGGGCCAGCGCCACGTTCAGGCGCTTCAGCGGAGTGCCCGCCTCCACGGTGACGGTGCCCGCCTCCCGGTCCAGCTTCCGGATGCCGGTGAGCAGGTCGGGCCGGATCAGGACGCCGTCCGTCGCCGCGGCCGCCGTGAACGAGTGGCCGGAGCCGACCGGCTTCACGCGCTCGCCCCGCTCCGCCGCCGTACGCAGGGCCGCGGCCAGCTCGTCGACGGAGGCGGGGGACACCTCCCGGGCCGCCCGCGAGACGACGTTGCCCGCCCAGTTACGCCACGGGGTCCGCGGCCTGCTCGGGCCGCTCCTCGCCGGAAGTCCCGCCGTGCCCGCCTCGTACGCCTTGCGCTGTGTGCTCATCGGCCCCTCCCCGCTGCGGCACCGGCCGCTTCAGCCGGCGATAGCCGAGGAACGCGACCACGACCGCGACGGCGCCCGCGACTCCCGGCACCGCGTACCCCGCGCGCGCACCCGCCTCGTCGATCACCCAGCCCGAGGCCGACGAGCCGAGCGCGATGCCGACCGCGAGCCCGGTGGACGTCCAGGTCATGCCCTCGGTCAGTTTCGCGCGTGGTACGTGCTGCTCGACGAGGGCCATGGTGGTCACCATCGTCGGCGCGATGGAGAGGCCCGCGGCGAACAGCGCCACGGCCAGAAACGGAAGGTTCCCGACCAGTTGAAGCGGGATCATACTCACGGCCATCGCACAGACACCCAGCAGCCACCGGCGGGCGGCCGGCCCCGTCAGCTGCACGAGCCCGAACACCACCCCGGCCAGGCAGGAGCCGAGCGCGTACACCGCGAGCACCAGGCTGGCCGCCGACTTGTGGCCCTCGGCCTCCGCGAACGCGACCGTCACCACGTCCACCGCACCGAAGATCGCGCCCGTCGCCACGAAGGTCAGCACCAGGACCTGCAGGCCGGGCGACTTCAGGGCCGAGCCCTTGGCGTGCTGCTCGCGCGGGTGCGGCACGGGCTCGGTGCCGCGCTGCGCCGTCAGCCAGAACGTGCCGACCGCGAGGAACAGCCCGGCGAGCAGCGGCCCCGCCTCCGGGAACCAGGCCGTGGACAGGCCGATGGACACGATCGGCCCGAAGATGAAGCAGATCTCGTCCACCACGGACTCGAAGGAGTACGCGGTGTGCAGCTTGCGCGGCTCCGCCTGGTAGACCCACACCCAGCGCGACCGGATCATCGACCCGAGGCTCGGCACACAGCCCACCCCGGCCGCGCACACGAACAGCGTCCAGTCGGCCAGGCCCAGCTTCGCCGCGACCAGCAGCCCGGCGACCGCGAGCAGCGCCACCAGCGTCGCCGGCCGCAGCACCCGGCGCTGACCGTGCCGGTCGACGAGCCGGGAGATCTGCGGGCCGATCACCGCAGCGGACAGGGCCACGGTCGCCGACAGCGCGCCCGCGAGGCCGTACCGCCCCGTGAGCTGGGAGATCATCGTGACGATGCCGATGCCCATCATGGCCAGCGGCAGCCGGCCGATGAAGCCTGCGGCGGAGAACGCCCGGGTGCCGGGGGCGTCGAAGATGGCGCGATAGGGGCTGGGCAAGGAGGGCTCCGCGGGCGGCGTTCCGTAAGGCGTATAGATGGCTCATACAGCTTACGGCCGGGCGTTCCCGGCACGCACCGCGTTTTCCGGCGCCCGACCGGGGTGGCAGGATCGGAACCATGCCAGAAGCGCTTGACTCCACCCCTTATGACGCCCTGCTGCTGCTCTCCTTCGGCGGCCCCGAGGGACCCGACGACGTGGTGCCGTTCCTGGAGAACGTGACGAAGGGCCGCGGCATCCCGAAGGAGCGGCTCAAGGAGGTGGGGCAGCACTACTTCCTGTTCGGCGGGGTCAGCCCGATCAACGACCAGAACCGCGCGCTGCTCGACGCCCTCCGCAAGGACTTCGCCGACCACGGCCTGGACCTGCCGGTCTACTGGGGCAACCGCAACTGGGCCCCGTACCTCACGGACACCCTGCGCGAGATGGTCCGCGACGGCCACCGCCGCATCCTGGTCCTGGCCACCAGCGCCTACGCCTCGTACTCCGGCTGCCGCCAGTACCGCGAGAACCTCGCGGACTCGCTCGCCGCCCTGGAGGCCGAGGGCCTGGAGCTGCCGCGGATCGACAAGCTCCGGCACTACTTCAACCACCCCGGCTTCGTCCGCCCCATGATCGACGGCGTCCTGCAGTCGCTGGCCCAACTCCCCGAGGACGTACGGGACTCCGCGCACCTCGCCTTCACCACGCACTCCATCCCGACCGCCGCCGCCGACACCTCGGGCACGGTCGAGGAGCACGGCGAGGGCGGCGCGTACGTCAAGCAGCACCTGGACGTGGCCCGCGTCATCGCCGACGCGGTGGCCGACGAGACCGGCGTGCTCGACCGGCCCTGGCAGCTCGTCTACCAGTCCCGCTCCGGCGCCCCGCACATCCCGTGGCTGGAACCGGACATCTGCGACCACCTGGAGGAGCGGCACGAGGCAGGGGCCCCCGCCGTCGTGATGGTCCCCATCGGCTTCGTCTCCGACCACATGGAGGTCCTGTACGACCTCGACACCGAGGCCACCGCCAAGGCCGCCGAGCTCGGCCTGCCCGTGGCCCGCTCCGCGACGGTCGGGGCCGACCCGCGCTTCGCCGCCGCCATCCGCGACCTCGTCGTGGAGCGCGCCCGCACCGAGCGCGGGGACGACGACGTCCGCCCCTGCGCCCTAGGCGCGCTCGGCCCGAGCCACGACCTGTGCCCCGTCGGCTGCTGCCCGGCCCGGACGCCGAAGCCCGCGGCGGCCGGCGCCGACAGCCCCTACGCGTAAGGAACTCCCCATCGTGACCCAGCAGTTGCAGGCATTGCAGGCCGAACTCCTCGAACTGGCCGTCGAAGCCGCCCAGCACGCAGGCGCGTTCCTGCGCGACGGCCGCCCCGCCGACCTGGGCGTGGCCGCCACCAAGACCAGCGCCGTCGACGTCGTCACCGAGATGGACATCGCCTCCGAGAAGCTGATCACCGGCTTCCTCGGCGACCGCAGGCCCGACGACGGCTTCCTGGGCGAGGAGGGCGCGAGCGTCGAGGGCAGCAGCGGCGTCCAGTGGGTCATCGACCCCATCGACGGCACGGTCAACTACCTGTACGGCCGGCCTGCCTGGGCCGTGTCCATCGCCGCCCGCAAGGACGGCGAGACGGTCGTCGGCGTCGTGCACGTGCCCATGCAGGGCGAGACCTTCCGCGCCGCCCTGGGCCGGGGTGCGTACGTCGGAGAGCAGGAGCTGCAGGTCGGGGCCGCGCCGGAGTTCGGCCAGGCCCTCCTCGGCACCGGCTTCGGCTACCGCGAGGAGCGCCGGATCCGCCAGGCCGAGGTGGTCCGGCAGCTGATCCCGCAGGTCCGCGACATCCGCCGCGGCGGCTCCGCGGCCATCGACCTGTGCGACGTGGCCTGCGGCCGCCTCGACGCGTACTACGAGCGCGGCCTCAACCCCTGGGACTACGCCGCCGGAGAGCTCATCGCGCGCGAGGCCGGCGCCCTCGTCGGCGGCCGGCCCGGCGAGGAGCTGTCCACCGAGCTCACGGTGGCCGCGCCGCCCGGACTCTTCGAGACCCTGCAGGGCAAGCTCGACGAACTCGGCGCCTGGCACGACTGAGCACCCGCGCCCCGCGCACACGAGAGCCCCGGCACCTGGAAAGTGCCGGGGCTCTTCGCGTAAGGAACGGGTGGAACGGCCTGAGGGAGGCCTCAGGCGACCTGCACGCCGTGCTCGGCGGCGAGGCGGCGCAGGTCGTCGAGCTCGGCCTCCTCGACCTCCACGAGGAAGTCGTCGCCGTCCTCGCGAGCCTGCGAAAGGTCGGACTCGGTGGTCTTTATACGGTGCAGGAGCCCTGCGGTGAATGCGTCCATGGTTGCGCCCCCTCGTCGTGGGTCGTGGTCGGTGGCACGGGGTGTGCCCTCGGGAAGGGGCGATCACGTCTGTCGCAGCCGTGCGGGTGCTGCCTCGTGGCGTGCCACATGCAAAGAGTGATCGCGGGTGTGGAGTCGTCCTCCCCAGGGGCGGATCCACAGAAACCTCAACTCGCCCCCGAATCCCGGAATTCCACCGTCGAGTGACCGCGGGCGACCGCCTTACAGCCGGTTTATGGCCGAAAGAGGCAGGATGGAGGGACTCACCACTCGTGTGACCAGGCCCGCCTGGCACGGACTTCAAGCGGAAGGACAGAAGACGTGCGCGTACTCGTCGTCGAGGACGAGCAGCTGCTCGCCGATGCGGTGGCCACCGGACTGCGCCGGGAGGCCATGGCGGTCGACGTCGTGTACGACGGCTCGGCCGCCCTCGAACGCATCGGCGTCAACGACTACGACGTCGTGGTGCTCGACCGCGACCTCCCGCTGGTGCACGGCGACGACGTCTGCCGGAAGATCGTCGAGCTCGGCATGCCGACCCGCGTCCTGATGCTGACCGCCTCCGGCGACGTCAGCGACCGTGTGGAGGGCCTGGAGCTGGGCGCGGACGACTACCTGCCCAAGCCCTTCGCCTTCACCGAGCTCACCGCCCGCGTCCGCGCCCTCGGCCGGCGTACGACGGTGGCGCTCCCGCCCGTCCTCGAACGCTCCGGCATCAAGCTGGACCCCAACCGCCGCGAGGTCTTCCGCGACGGCAAGGAGATCCAGCTCGCGCCGAAGGAGTTCGCGGTCCTGGAGGTGCTCATGCGCAGCGAGGGGGCCGTCGTCTCGGCCGAGCAGCTCCTGGAGAAGGCCTGGGACGAGAACACCGACCCGTTCACAAACGTGGTGCGCGTGACCGTGATGACCCTGCGCCGCAAGCTCGGCGAGCCCGCCGTCATCGTCACCGTGCCCGGCTCCGGATACCGGATCTGATCCACCCATGGCCGCGACCCCGGCGCCGCCGACGGCGCCTCCGAAACCGACCTATGCCCCGGACCGGCCGGAGCCGCCCTTCCCGTGGCTGCGCCCCACGATCCGGATAAGGCTCACGCTGCTGTACGGCGGCATGTTCCTGATCGCCGGCATCCTGCTGCTCTCGATCATCTACCTGCTCGCGGCCCAGGCCGTCCATGTGGGGAACGAGCTGCCGTTCAAGATCATGGAAGGCAGCGAGGTCAAGGTCTACAGCGAGGTCTGTCCCAACCTGGCCACCGCCACCGGCAGCCAGGACCAGTTCAACGCCGCGCTCAACGCCTGCCTCAACCACCAGCGCCAAAAGGCCCTCGACGACCTGCTCAGCCGGTCCCTGCTCGCCCTGCTCGGCCTCAGCGTCATCGCCTTCGCCTTCGGGTACGCGATGGCGGGCCGGGTGCTCTCGCCGCTCGGCCGGATCACCCGTACCGCCCGCCGTGTGGCCGGCTCGGACCTGTCCCGGCGGATCGAACTCGACGGCCCGGACGACGAGTTGAAGGAGCTCGCCGACACGTTCGACGAGATGCTGGACCGCCTGGAGCGCGCCTTCACGGCCCAGCAGCGCTTCGTCGCCAACGCCTCGCACGAGCTCCGCACGCCCCTGGCGATCAACCGCACGCTCCTGGAGGTGCACCTGTCCGACCCGGGTGCGCCCCCCGAGCTGCAGCAGCTCGGCAAGACGCTGCTCTCCACCAACGAGCGCAGCGAGCAGCTGGTCGAGGGCCTGCTGCTGCTCGCCCGCAGCGACAACCAGATCGTCGAGCGCAAGCCGGTCGACATCGCCGAGGTCGCCTCCCGCGCCATCGACCAGGTGCGGGCGGAGGCCGAGGAGAAGGGCGTGGAGATCCGCGGCGAGCGCGGCCTCGCGGTCGTGCAGGGCAACGGCGTCCTGCTCGAGCGGATCGCCCTCAACCTGGTCCAGAACGCCGTTCGGTACAACGTGGAGGAAGGCGGCTGGGTCGAGGTGAGAACCGAGATCAGGGACGGTCAGGCGGTCCTCGTCGTCTCGAACACTGGCCCCGTCGTCCCGGCGTACGAGATCGACAACCTCTTCGAGCCCTTCCGCCGCCTGCGCACGGAGCGGACCGGGAGCGACAAGGGGGTGGGCCTCGGCCTGTCCATCGCGCGCTCGGTGGCCCGGGCGCACGGAGGCCGTATCATCGCCGAGCCGCGCGAGGGGGGTGGTCTCGTGATGCGAGTCACCCTGCCCGTCTGAGATGCTGCTTCGGATACGCCGACGTTCGCTTTGAGCGGAATTTTCGGGACCTGGACCCCGGATCTCCGTGTGGAATCGATCACAGAGGCGAATCCCCGGCCATCTACTCTCCGTGATCGCTCTGACCACCGGAAAGCCTGGAAAATCCGGGTTTTCGAGGGTCCGGATGACGGGAAGTACACGGGGTGGCGCCCGTGTTGTGCGACAAAAGGACCGTGTACGGTCCCGATCGCCATCCAAGCCGGTCGCCCCTTCAGGGGTGCGGTTGGGTGTCGATTGAGTAACAGACCTTGATGTGAGGCAAAATCTCCGCCTCGGGTCGGGCACAAGTCCGGCCTCTCACGCGTTACGTGCGCTGGAGACACCGCAGACACCCAGAGGGGGAGAGCGACATGGCAACGGATTACGACACCCCACGCAAGACCGACGACGACGTCGACTCGGACAGCCTTGAAGAACTGAAGGCCCGCCGGAACGACAAGTCGACCTCGGCCGTCGACGTAGACGAGTTCGAGGCCGCGGAGGGCATGGAACTGCCCGGCGCGGACCTTTCCAACGAGGAGCTCGCCGTTCGCGTGCTGCCCAAGCAGCAGGACGAGTTCACCTGCATGAGCTGCTTCCTCGTGCACCACCGCAGCCAGCTGGCCCGCGAGAAGAACGGCCAGCCGATCTGCCGCGACTGCGACTGAGGCGGGGGTCGGCCGTGACAGGCTCGACCCCGCCCCGGAAGCGGTTCTTCCGGAAGCGGACGGCAACCGGTGGCCCGGCCACCGGCGGCAGCCCGCTCGACCGCGCACGTGACGACGAGCGAGGCCCCCAGGCCTCGCTCGAAGCAGCGGACACAGCCGGAACGGACGCCGACGGAGCGAGCGGCGGGAGCGCAGGCGACGGCGCCTCCGTCGAGCGAGCGCCCGAGGGCGCACCCCCGGCGAACGCCGGCCGCCTCACCTCCCTGCGCAACGGAGTGCGCAAGGGCGGCCAGAGCGCCAGGTCCGGCGTACTCAAGAGCGGCCAGGGCGCCAAGGCCGCCGTCGGCTACCTCGCAGACCGGATCATCGAGACCGCACCACGGGTCCCGGTGCGCGATCTGGCGACGCTGCGCAAGCAGTTCCCGGGCCTCGGGCCCGAGCAGATCGCCGACAAGCTGGTGGCGGGCGCCCGCAACGCCACCTCCACCGTCGGAGCGGGAGTCGGCGCGGCCGCAATGCTGCCCGTACCGCCCGCGATGCCCGCCGAACTGGCCGCCGAGATCACCGGTGTGGCCGCGATCGAGCTGAAGCTCGTCGCCGAGCTGCACGAGGTCTACGGGCAGCGCCCGCCGGGCAACCTCAAGGACCGCACCGCCGCCTATCTGCACTCCTGGTCGGACGAGCGCGGGATCGACGTGGCCAAACCGATGTCGATCAACGCGGCGCTCGGCGGGCAGCTCAAACGGGAGCTGCGCCAGCAGATCACCAAGCGGATGGTCAAGAACCTTCCCAACCTGATGCCGTTCATGGTGGGCGCCGCCGTCGGCGCGGTCATGAACCGCCGCGAGACCAGCAAGCTCGCCGAGAAGATCCGCAAGGATCTCCGCGCCAAGCAGGTCCCGTGGGACGCCCTCGAGGAACTTCCCCCGCTGGAGCTGCCGCCGAAGCCGCAGCAGCCCAAGGAACTCTTCTAGCCGGGAGTCCGTGCGGCCAGTCCGTGTGGTGGGGAGATCCCTCCGGCAAGGGCCGTTCAGCCCGCCGACTTCTCCGGCGCCAGTGCCCTCGCCAGGCCCTCCGGGTCGCGGGTCGACAGGTAGAGGTACGGGGTCGGGTCCTGCTCGTCCGTGACGGGGATGCGTACCGCCGTCGGCACATAGCTGCGGAGCAGCATGAACGCACGGGGGTCGGCCTTGTGCGTGCGCCAGGCGCGGGCCTCCTCCCGGTCCAGGACCTCCGGGGCGCCGAGCGCCGACAGCGGCAGCCGGGCCTCACCCGCGACCAGCGAGCCCGCCACGACCCGGATCCGCGCCGACCCGTACGAGGAGACCCCCACCGCCGCCAGCGCCGCCGCGCCGATCAGGCCGCCGAGCATCGGCAGCGGGCCGAGGGGCAGCAGGATCAGCCCGCCCGAGACCCCGATCAGCGCGGTGATGACCCACCAGGAACGGGGTGCGGTGAGGCGTTCGTCGTAGATTTCGGCGGAGAGCTGCATAGCGCCAAGCTTGGCACGGTGCCCGGGTTCCCAGGCCGCGCGGGTAAGGTCTGCGCCTGTGAGTGGACGTACACCTTCGTTGACGCCGCCGGACGACGCCACCCGGCCGGTGCGGCACCCCGATGCCCCGGCGCCCGGCGAGCTGCTCGGCGCGCACTACGAGCACTGCTTCGGCTGCGGGCACGGCCAGCCGCACGGGCTGCACCTGGAGGCGCGGGCCGGCAGCGACCCGGACGCCGTGGCGATCACCGCGGAGTTCACGGTCAAGCCCGAGCACCAGGGCGCGCCCGGGCTCGCGCACGGCGGTGTCCTCGCCACCGCCCTCGACGAGACCCTCGGCTCCCTGAACTGGCTGCTGCGGGTGATCGCCGTGACCGGCCGGCTGGAGACCGACTTCGTACGGCCCGTGCCGGTGGACACCGTGCTGCACCTCGAGGCCGAGGTCACCGCCGTCGCCGGGCGGAAGATCTACTCGACGGCCACCGGGCGGATCGGCGGACCCGACGGGCCGGTCGCGGTCCGCGCGGACGCGCTGTTCATCGAGGTGAAGGTCGACCACTTCATCGAGAACGGGCGGCCCGAGGAGATCAAGGCCGCCATGGACGACCCGGACCAGGTCCGGCGGGCCCGCGCCTTCGAGGTGAACCCGTGAGCGCCGCCCCCGCGCCGGGCGTGGGCCGCGCTCCCGTCGACGTACAGCTCAAGCGCCTGGACCCGGACGTACCGCTTCCGAGCTATGCGCAGCCCGGGGACGCCGGGGCCGATCTGTGCACCACGCAGGCCGCCGAACTCGCCCCGGGGGAGCGGGCGGTGCTGCCCACCGGGGTGTCGATCGCGCTGCCCGAGGGGTACGCGGCGTTCGTGCACCCGCGATCGGGCCTCGCCGCCCGCTGCGGTGTCGCTCTGGTGAATGCCCCGGGGACGGTGGATGCCGGGTACCGTGGGGAGATCAAGGTGATCGTCGTGAACCTCGATCCGCGCGAGCCCGTGCGGTTCGAGCGCTTCGACCGGATTGCTCAACTCGTCGTCCAGCAGGTCGAGAAGGTCCGCTTCCACGAGGTCGCGGAGCTTCCCGGATCGGCGCGGGCCGAGGGGGGCTTCGGGTCCACCGGGGGGCATGCCGCGGTCGACGGCAGCGCGGGTGGGCAACAGGGCGGGAATCGATACGCTTCGGTCGTATCCGACCGGGAAGGACAGTGACGTGTTCGGACGTCGCAAGAAGAGTGACGCCGCCGACGGCGCGGCCGGCGAGGCCGAGCAGGTCGCCGAGGGCGTGAACCACGGGGGCGAGACGGCGCAGGACGAGCCGCGGCGGACCAACCTGCCGCCCGCCCCGCGTCCCGACGGACCCTGGGACATCTCCGAGGTGCGCGAGCCCGGCGAGGGCCGCGTCGACCTGGGCGGCATCTTCGTCCCCGGCGTCGACGGCATGGAGCTGCGCGTGGAGGTCGCGGGCGACGCGATCGTCGCGGCCACCGTGGTGCTGCGCGACAGCGCCGTACAGCTGCAGGCCTTCGCCGCCCCCAAGCGCGAGGGCATCTGGGGCGAGGTCCGCGAGGAGATCGCCGCCGGCATCACACAGCAGGGCGGCGTCATCGACGAGGTCGAGGGCCCCCTCGGCTGGGAGCTGCGCGCGCAGGTCCCGGTCCAGCTGCCGGACGGCACGGGCGGCGTGCAGGTCGTCCGCTTCGTCGGCGTCGACGGCCCGCGCTGGTTCCTGCGCGGCGTGATCTCCGGCCAGGGCGCGGTGCAGCCCGAGGCCGCGGGCCTGCTCGAGCAGATCGTCCGGGACACCGTGGTCGTGCGCGGCGACGGCCCGATGGCGCCCCGCGACCCGATCGTCCTGAAGCTGCCGGAGGACGCCCAGATGGTGGCCGAGGGCGGCGTGAAGGAGGAGAACCAGGCGGAGTCCCGGTTCTCCGGCGGCATGGGCCAGCTGGCCCGCGGCCCCGAGATCACCGAGGTCCGTTAAGGCCCGGTTCCGGCACAGCGGCGAGGGCCGCATCCCCGAGACGTACGCGGGGGTGCGGCCCTCTGCCGTGCCTGGTCGCCACTGGCCTCGTCCCTGCGCGCCTCTCGCGCTGTCCCCGCGCGTCAGAATCGCGTCAAATGCAGGGCGTACGTCCACCTCGGGGCGGTTGTCCGGAAATCCTGGCCGTAAGGTCGACGCGGCGTGGGCAGTGGATTTCGGAAGACAATGAGGCCATGGGACGCGGCAAGCTTCGGATATACCTCGGTGCGGCACCGGGCGTGGGCAAGACCTACGCCATGCTGTCCGAGGCCCACCGTCGCGTGGAGCGCGGCACGGACTGCGTGGTCGCCTGCGTCGAGCACCACGACCGTCCCCGTACCGAGGCCGTCCTGCGCGGTCTGGAACAGGTGGAGCGCCGCAGCCTGGAGGACGACGGCCAGGTCCGCACCGAGATGGACGTCGACGCGGTGCTCGCCCGCCGCCCCGCCGTCGCCCTCGTCGACGAGCTCGCGCACACCAACGCCCCCGGCTGCCGCAACGCCAAACGCTGGCAGGACGTCGAGGAACTCCTGGCCGCCGGCATCGACGTGATCTCCACCGTCAACATCAAGGACCTGGAGTCACTCGGCGATGTCGTCGAGTCGATAACCGGTGTACGACAGCACGAGACGCTGCCCGACGAAGTGGTGCGCAGGGCCGACCAGATCGAGCTGGTCGACATGTCGCCCGAGGCGCTGCGGCGGCGCATGGCACACGGCAACATCTACAAGCCGGACCGCATCGACGCCTCCCTCGCCAACTACTTCCGGCCCGGAAACCTCACCGCCCTGCGGGAGTTGGCGCTGCTGTGGACCGCCGACCGGGTCGACGAGTACCTCCAGCAGTACCGCGGCGAGCACAACATCCGCTCCACCTGGCAGGCCCGCGAGCGCATCGTCGTCGGCCTCACCGGCGGGCCCGAGGGCCGCACCCTGATCCGCCGCGCCGCCCGCATGGCCGCCAAGGGCTCCGGCAGCGAGATCCTCGCCGTCTACATCGCCCGCAGCGACGGCCTGACCTCCGCATCCCCGAAGGAACTCGCCGTCCAGCGCACCCTCGTCGAGGACCTCGGCGGCACCTTCCACCACGTCATCGGCGACGACGTGCCCGGCTCGCTCCTGGAGTTCGCGCGCGGCGTCAACGCCACCCAGATCGTCCTCGGCTCCAGCCGCCGCAAGACCTGGCAGTACGTGTTCGGTCCGGGGGTCGGCGCGACCGTGGCCCGGGACTCGGGGCCCGACCTGGACGTGCACATCGTCACCCACGACGAGGTCGCCAAGGGCCGGGGCCTGCCGGTGGCCAGGGGCGCGCGGCTCGGCCGGTCGCGGCTCGTGTCCGGCTGGCTGGTCGGGGTGGTCGGGCCCGTCCTGATGACGCTGCTGCTGCGCAACCTCGACGGGCACCTCGGCCTCGCCAACAACATGCTGCTGTTCCTGGCGCTCACCGTGGCCGCGGCGCTGCTCGGCGGACTGCTGCCCGCGCTGGCCTCGGCGGCGTTCGGCTCGCTGCTCCTGAACTACTACTTCACGCCGCCGCTGCACCTGTGGACCGTCGCCGACAACCGGAACATCGTGGCGATCGTCGTGTTCGTCGGCGTCGCGGTGTCGGTCGCGTCGGTGGTCGACCTCGCGGCCCGGCGTACCCACCAGGCGGCGCGGCTGCGGGCCGAGTCGGAGATCCTGTCGTTCCTCGCGGGCAGCGTCCTGCGCGGCGAGACCAGCCTGGACGCGCTGCTCGAACGGGTCCGCGAGACGTTCAACATGGAGTCCGTCGCCCTCCTGGAACGCGCGAGCGACCGCGACCCGTGGACCTGCGCCGGCAGCGTCGGCCCCACCGCCCTCGACCGGCCCGACGACGCCGACGTGGACATGCCCGTCGGCGACCACATGGCGCTCGCGCTCTCCGGCCGCGTGCTGCCCGCCGAGGACCGCCGCGTCCTCGCCGCGTTCGCCGCCCAGGCCGCCGTCGTCCTCGACCGGCAGCGGTTGCAGGACGAGGCCGACCGGGCCCGCGCGCTCGCCGAGGGCAACCGCATCCGTACCGCGCTGCTCGCCGCCGTCAGCCACGACCTGCGTACCCCGCTCGCGGGCATCAAGGCGTCCGTGACCTCGCTGCGGTCCGACGACGTCGAGTGGTCCGAGGCCGACCGGGCCGAGCTGCTCGAAGGCATCGAGGACGGCGCCGACCGGCTCGACCACCTCGTCGGCAACCTGCTCGACATGTCACGCCTGCAGACCGGCACCGTGATGCCGCTGATCCGCGCCGTCGACCTGGACGAGGTCGTGCCGATGGCGCTCGGCGGCGTGCCCGAGGGCAGCGTCGACCTGGACATCCCCGAGACCCTGCCGATCGTCGAGGTCGACAAGGGACTCCTGGAGCGGGCCGTCGCCAACATCGTCGAGAACGCCGTCAAGTACAGCCCCGAGGGCTCCCGCGTCACCGTCTCCGGCAGCGCGCTCGGCGACCGGGTTGAGGTACGCGTCGTGGACCGCGGCCCCGGCGTCCCGGACGACGCCAAGGACCGCATCTTCGAACCGTTCCAGCGGTACGGGGACGCCCCGCGCGGCGCCGGCGTCGGCCTCGGCCTGGCCGTCGCCCGCGGCTTCGTCGAGGCGATGGGCGGCACCCTGAACGCCGAGGACACCCCGGGCGGCGGCCTCAGCATGGTGCTCACCCTGCGCGCCGCCCCGGCCCACGAGGGCGCCGAACCCGATCTCCCCGCGCAGGTCGGCACATGACCGCTCTCCGCGCGCAGGTGGGCACATGACCGCGCGCACCGACACCCGCGGCGAGCGCCGCACCACCGCAGCAGCCGCACCACCGCGGACAGCGCAGAAAGGCAGGACCAGATGACCCGGGTGCTCGTGGTCGACGACGAGCCGCAGATCGTACGCGCGCTCGTGATCAACCTGAAGGCCCGCAAGTACGAGGTCGACTCGGCCCACGACGGCGCCACCGCCCTCCAGCTCGCCGCCGACCGCCACCCCGACGTGGTCGTCCTCGACCTCGGCCTGCCCGACATGGACGGCGTCGACGTGATCAAGGGGCTGCGCGGCTGGACCAGGGTGCCGATCCTGGTGCTCTCCGCCCGGCACAGCTCCGACGAGAAGGTCCAGGCCCTCGACGCGGGCGCCGACGACTACGTCACCAAGCCCTTCGGCATGGACGAACTCCTCGCCCGGCTGCGGGCCGCCGTACGCCGGGCCGAACCGGCCGCCGACGACAACGGCACGGACGCGGCGATCGTGGAGGCCGGGGACTTCACGGTCGACCTGGCCGCGAAGAAGGTGCACCGCGGCGATCGCGACGTACGCCTCACGCCCACCGAGTGGCACCTCCTGGAGGTGCTCGTGCACAACACGGGCCGGCTCGTCAGCCAGAAGCAGCTGCTGCAGGAGGTGTGGGGCCCCTCGTACGGCACCGAGACCAACTATCTGCGGGTCTACATGGCCCAGCTGCGCCGGAAACTGGAGGCCGACCCCTCGCACCCGAAGCACTTCATCACCGAACCCGGAATGGGATATCGGTTCGAACGGTGACACGGCGGGCGGGCCGTGATCCCCGCCCGCGACCGGCCTTGAACCGGTGTCGCCGCACCCCGGTACGCTTCCTGTATGAGTGCTGTTCCTCGTTCAGAAAAGCCGGCAGGCCGGTTCCGCCGGATGCTGGACCGGCTGTCCTCGTCCCAGGAGGAGCTGGATTCGGAGGAGCTCCGCGAGGACTCGGAGACGACCGGTTGTACCCGCATCGGTGACTGCCAGGACCGCGAGATAGTCACGGTTACTGGTACGTTGCGCACGGTCACGCTGCGCCCCCGGGCCGGCGTCCCCGCCCTGGAGGCCGAGCTGTTCGACGGCTCCGCCGCCCTGGACGTGGTGTGGCTCGGCCGACGCTCCATCGTGGGCATCGAGCCGGGACGCAGACTCATCGCATCAGGGCGGATCTCGATGAGCCGGGGCCGCCGGGTGCTCTTCAACCCGAAGTACGAACTCAGACCGCTCGGACGGGAGTAGCCGGTGACGTCTGTCGACAAGCCGACCGACCACACCACCGCGGGTCAGGCCGACCCCGACAGCAGCTCGAAGGCCGTGACCGAGGCCGCCCTCTTCGAGGCGTTCGGCGGTCTGCGCGGCATGATCGAGACGGTCCTGCCCGGGCTGCTCTTCGTCACCATCTACACGGTGAACAAAGACCTGAAGATGTCGGCGATCGCCGCGCTCGGGGTCTCCCTGCTGCTCGTCGTGGTCCGCCTCGCCATGCGGGACACCGTCAAGCACGCCTTCAGCGGCGTCTTCGGAGTCGGCTTCGGTGTGGTCTTCGCGATGATGACCGGCAACGCCAAGGACTTCTACCTGCCGGGCATGCTCTACACCCTCGGCCTGGCCCTCGCGTACATCGTGACGACGCTCGCCGGGGTCCCGCTGATCGGACTGATCCTCGGCCCGGTGTTCAAGGAGAACCTCTCCTGGCGCACCCGCAACCCCGGCCGCAAGAAGGCCTACGCGAAGGCCAGTTACGCCTGGGGCTTCATCCTGCTCGCCAAGTGCGCCATCCTCTTCCCGCTCTACTGGTGGGCGGACACCACCCAGCTCGGCTGGGTCCTGGTCGCCCTGAAGATCCCGCCGTTCCTGCTCGCCGTCTGGCTGACCTGGGTCTTCCTCGCGAAGGCGCCGGCTCCGATCGACGTGTTCGCGGAGATGGAAGCCGAGGAGAAGGCGCAGGCCGAGCGGGAGCGTACGTCGTCCTGACCTTGCCGTGTGGTCCAGCCCACCGGGGCCCGGAACCTTGTTGGTTCCGGGCCCCTTTCGTCGTACGACGTACGAGCGTCAGCTCTCCTTGCGGACCGAAAGCAGGTCCTCCAGCTGCTCCTCGCGGGCCTGGGCCGCGACGAACAGGAGCTCGTCGCCCGCCTCCAGGGAGTCCTCCGCGGTCGGGGCGAGGACGCGGGCGCCGCGGATGATCGTCACCAGAGACGTGTCCTGCGGCCACTCGATGTCGCCGATCGTGGTGCCCGCGAGCGCGGACTCCGGCGGCAGCGTCAGCTCGACCAGGTTGGCGTCGCCGTGGCTGAAGCGGAGCAGCCGCACCAGGTCGCCGACGCTCACCGCCTCCTCGACCAGCGCCGACATCAGGCGCGGCGTGGACACCGCGACGTCGACGCCCCAGGACTCGTTGAACAGCCACTCGTTCTTCGGGTTGTTCACGCGGGCGACGACGCGGGGCACGCCGTACTCGGTCTTCGCGAGCAGCGAGACGACCAGGTTGACCTTGTCGTCACCGGTCGCGGCGATCACGACGTTGCAGCGCTGCAGGGCCGCCTCGTCCAGGGACGTGATCTCGCAGGCGTCGGCCAGCAGCCACTCGGCCTGCGGCACCCGCTCCACCGAGATGGCGGTCGGGGCCTTGTCGATCAGGAGCACCTCGTGCCCGTTCTCCAGGAGCTCGCCCGCGATGGAACGACCCACCGCGCCTGCTCCGGCAATGGCGACGCGCATCAGTGACCGCCCTCCTCGGGGCCCTCGGCGAACGCCGCCTCGGTCTTCGCGACCTCGTCGGTGCGCATCATCACGTGCACCAGGTCGCCCTCCTGCAACACCGTCTGCGAGGTCGGCAGGATCGCCTCGCCCAGGCGGGTGAGGAACGCGACGCGGACGCCGGTCTCCTCCTGCAGCTTGCTGATCTTGTGCCCGACCCAGGAGCTGGACGTGTGCACCTCGGCGAGCTGGACGCCGCCCGTGGGGTCACGCCACAGCGGCTCGGCGCCGGACGGCAGCAGCCGTCGCAGCATCTGGTCGGCGGTCCAGCGGACCGTCGCGACCGTCGGGATACCGAGGCGCTGGTACACCTCGGCGCGGCGCGGGTCGTAGATACGGGCCGCGACGTTCTCGATGCCGAACATCTCGCGCGCCACCCGGGCCGCGATGATGTTGGAGTTGTCGCCGCTGCTCACGGCGGCGAAGGCGCCGGCGTCCTCGATACCCGCCTCGCGGAGGGTGTCCTGGTCGAAACCGACGCCGGTGACGCGGCGTCCCCCGAAGCCGGAACCGAGCCGGCGGAAGGCCGTGGGGTCCTGGTCGACCACCGCGACCGTATGCCCCTGCTGCTCCAGGGTCTGCGCGAGTGCGGCGCCCACTCGTCCGCAGCCCATGATGACGATGTGCACGACCGTCCTTCCGGCTGGCGTATGTACTGCATTAGGAATGCGTTAGTAACGCGTTAGCAACTCGTAGGCTGCTGAGTCCTGCTGAGCCCCTGATGTCCTGTTGGCTCAGGATTAACAGGGTCGCAGACAGACGCACAAGCTACACAGCCGCCGTGAGGCGGGTGGGCGGCCCCCCTTTCGAACGCTTACGATCCTCTGCGTGTCCAAACTGACCGACGTGCCCAAACGGATTCTCATCGGGCGCGCACTGCGCAGCGACCGGCTGGGAGAAACGCTCCTCCCGAAGCGCATCGCACTTCCCGTCTTCGCCTCCGACCCGCTGTCGTCGGTGGCGTACGCACCGGGCGAAGTGCTCCTCGTGCTCTCGATCGCGGGGCTCTCCGCGTATCACTTCAGCCCGTGGATCGCCGTCGCCGTCGTCGTGCTGATGTTCACCGTCGTCGCGTCGTACCGGCAGAACGTGCACGCCTACCCGAGCGGCGGCGGTGACTACGAGGTCGCCAACACCAACCTCGGGCCGAAGGCCGGACTGACCGTCGCGAGCGCGCTGCTCGTCGACTACGTCCTGACCGTGGCCGTGTCGATCTCCTCCGGCATCGAGAACCTGGGCTCCGCGATCCCGTTCGTCGTCGAGCACAAGGTGCTCTGCGCGGTCGCCGTGATCGTGCTCCTCACGCTGATGAACCTGCGCGGCGTCAAGGAGTCGGGCAAGCTCTTCGCGATCCCCACGTACGTCTTCGTGACCGGCGTCTTCCTGATGATCGTGTGGGGCGCGTTCCGCGGCGTCGTCCTCGGCGACGACATGAAGGCGCCCACCGCCGACCTCGTCATCAAGCCCGAGCACCAGGGCCTCGCCGGGTTCGCGCTCGTCTTCCTGCTGCTGCGCGCCTTCTCCTCCGGCTGTGCCGCGCTCACCGGCGTCGAGGCGATCAGCAACGGCGTGCCCGCGTTCCGCAAGCCCAAGTCGAAGAACGCCGCCACGACGCTCGCCATGATGGGCGCCCTGGCCGTCACCATGTTCTGCGGCATCATCGGCCTCGCCATGGCCACCGACGTACGGATGGCGGAGAACCCCGCGCACGACCTGTTCCGCGACGGCGCCCCGGTCGGCGCGGACTATGTGCAGAACCCGGTGATCTCGCAGGTCGCGGAGGCCGTCTTCGGACACGGCTCGGTCCTCTTCATGATCCTCGCCGCGGCCACCGCGCTCGTCCTCTTCCTCGCGGCCAACACCGCGTACAACGGCTTCCCGCTGCTCGGCTCGATCCTCGCGCAGGACCGCTACCTGCCGCGGCAGCTGCACACCCGCGGCGACCGGCTCGCGTTCTCCAACGGCATCGTGCTGCTCGCCGGCGCCGCCGCGCTGCTCGTCGTCATCTACGGCGCGGACTCGACCCGGCTGATCCAGCTCTACATCGTCGGCGTCTTCGTCTCCTTCACGCTCAGCCAGATCGGCATGGTCCGGCACTGGAACCGGCATCTGCAGACCGAGAAGGACACGGGCAAGCGGCGCCACATGATCCGCTCCCGCGCCATCAACGCCTTCGGCGCGTTCTTCACCGGGCTCGTCCTGGTCGTCGTCCTGGTCACCAAGTTCACCCACGGCGCCTGGGTCGCGCTGCTCGGCATGGTGATCTTCTACGCCACGATGAGCGCGATCCGCCGCCACTACGACCGCGTCGCCGAGGAGATCGCCGCCCCCGAGGAGCCCACCGACGACAGCGTGCGCCCCTCCCGCGTGCACTCCATCGTGCTGGTCTCCAAGGTCCACCGGCCCACCCTGCGCGCCGTCGCCTACGCCAAGCTGATGCGCTCCGACACCCTCGAAGCGGTCAGCATCAACGTCGACCCCGCCGAGACCAAGGCCCTCAAGGACGAGTGGGAACGGCGCGGCATCTCCGTACCGCTGAAGATCCTCGACTCCCCGTACCGCGAGATCACCCGGCCGATCATCGAGTACGTGAAGAACCTGCGCCGGGAGTCCCCGCGGGACGCGGTCAGCGTGATCATCCCCGAGTACGTGGTGGGCCACTGGTACGAGCACCTGCTGCACAACCAGAGCGCGCTGCGGCTCAAGGGGCGCCTGCTCTTCACGCCCGGCGTGATGGTCACCTCCGTGCCGTACCAGCTGGAGTCCTCCGAGGCCGCCAAGCAGCGCGCCCGCAAGCGCCAGGAGTGGAACGCGCCCGGCGCGGTCCGCCGCGGCCCCGTCGAGCAGCGCAGGCCGAAGGCGGCCAACGGCGCGGGCGACTCGGCGAAGGGCAAGGCCGAGAAGTAGCGCGAGTCATCCAGTACGCCGGTGTGGTGAGCGGCCGGGCGACGTCCACGTAGACTGGTGGGCTGTTGTCCGGCCGTTCCCTCTTTCGCATCTGGAGCCACCCCGCCATGCAGGCAGAACCGAAGAACTCACTGGTGGGGGAGGAGTACGAGGTCGAGGTCGGCCCCGTCGCCCACGGCGGCCACTGCATCGCCCGTACTTCCGAGGGCCGGGTGCTCTTCGTCCGGCACACGCTGCCCGGCGAGCGGGTCGTCGCCCGCGTCACCGAGGGCGAGGAGGACTCCCGGTTCCTGCGCGCCGACGCGGTCGAGATCCTGGAGCCGGCCAAGGACCGCATCGAGGCGCCCTGCCCGTACGCCGGGCCCGGCCGGTGCGGCGGCTGCGACTGGCAGCACGTGAAGCCGGGCGCGCAGCGCCGCCTCAAGGGCGAGGTCCTCGCCGAGCAGCTGCAGCGCCTCGCCGGTCTCACCCCCGAAGAGGTCGGCTGGGACGGCACGGTCATGCCCGCCGAGGGCGACAAGCTGCCCGCCGGCGAGGTCCCGCAGTGGCGCACGCGCGTGCAGTACGCGGTCGACCCGGACACCGGCAAGGCCGGTCTGCGCCGCCACCGTTCGCACGAGGTCGAGCCCATCGAGCACTGCATGATCGCCGCCGAGGGCGTCTCCGAGCTCGGCATCGAGCAGCGCGACTGGTCGGGCATGGCTTCGGTCGACGCGATCGCCGCGACCGGCTCCCAGGACCGGCAGGTGATCCTCACCCCGCGCCCCGGCATGCGGCTCCCGATCGTCGAACTCGACCGTCCCGTCTCCGTGATGCGGGTCGGCGAGAAGGACGGCGGCGTCCACCGCGTACACGGCCGCCCCTTCGTCCGCGAGCGCGCCGACGGCCGTACGTACCGCGTCGGCAACGGCGGCTTCTGGCAGGTCCACCCGAAGGCCGCCGACACCCTCGTCCTCGCCGTCATGCAGGGCCTGCTCCCGCGCAAGGGCGAGACGGCCCTCGACCTGTACTGCGGCGTCGGCCTGTTCGCCGGGGCGATCGCCGACCGGGTCGGCGAACAGGGCGCGGTCCTCGGCATCGAGTCCAGCAAGCGGGCCGTCGAGGACGCGCGGCACAACCTGGAGTCCTTCGACCGGGTCCGCATCGAGCAGGGCAAGGTCGAGTCGGTGCTGCCACGCACGGGCATCACGGACGTCGACCTGATCGTCCTCGACCCGCCCCGCGCGGGCGCCGGCAAGCAGACCGTCCGCCACCTCGCGGGCCTCGGCGCCCGCCGCATCGCCTACGTAGCCTGCGACCCGGCCGCCCTCGCCCGGGACCTGGGGTACTTCGGGGAGACGGGGTACCGGGTGCGGATGCTTCGGGCGTTCGATCTGTTTCCGATGACCTCTCATGTCGAGTGTGTTGCTGTTCTAGAGCCAGTGGCGAAGGGTATCTGACCTGCCATTTTAATAGTCCGGTGAGCTTGTTTGACCTGTTTTCGGTGCTTGGGCGGGTGCATTGCGTGGAGCGAACTTGCGCTGCCTGATCTAGTCCATGGAGCTCAACTGGGCGACCGGTGCCGGTGCTTTATTGATTTTTCGGACGGTTGCGGAGGCTCCTTCTCGCTCGCGCCGAGGCTGTTCGGGCCGGCCGCCGACGGCAGACAATTCGTCATGACCCGCCAGCCGGCCACCGCGGCCGAGGTGTGCCCGTCCCGGTCGATCGGCACCGCATCCGGCGTGACGTGGCGTCGGCACCACCCCCTGGAGCCCGTCCGCCATCTGGCGGACGGGCTCCAACTCACCCAAGACCGCAGGCGACAACGCCTTCCTCGTGCAGCGCGCCGCGGGCAACCTTCTCGTCGACGCACCGCGCTTCACCCCGCGGCGATCCCGGGAGGACTCGGTGGTCTCGTCCAGGTGCGCGCGGCAGTCGGTGTACGTGAATACCTGTGCTCGCGATCTGAGAATTTACGCCCATCACGGAAAGAGCTTTTTTGTCGGTGGCGCATGGCAGGTGGAATTTCGACGCAGGCAAGCCTCGCCGCGTGCTACTGTCGATCTCAGTTGCAGTTTTGGTACCCGAAGCTTTGAACCTCCTGCAGGCAGCATGCCGCACGGAAGTACTTTGTATTGCCGGTTGTTTTTTCCGGGCAGGGCATCATCGCGGCGACACGGCATCCGTACGGTACGGATCCGTCGTACTGCCCTAAGGAGAAAAGACATGGCTGCTGGCACCGTGAAGTGGTTCAACGCGGAAAAGGGTTTCGGCTTCATCGAGCAGGACGGCGGCGGCGCTGACGTGTTCGCCCACTTCTCGAACATCGCCGCTCAGGGATTCCGCGAGCTCCAGGAGGGCCAGCGGGTCACCTTCGACATCGCGCAGGGCCAGAAGGGCCCGACGGCCGAGAACATCGTCTCCGCCTGAGGTTGACGCGTAACACGTAGCTGGGGCCCGCATCCCTCGGGGTGCGGGCCCCAGCTGCATGCATTTTCGCAGGTATTGCACCGGAGACTGCCTCATCCGAACTTCTTTTGCATGCCGCTTGCGCCGGTAATTCACCTTTCTGAAACAGGTCGCCGGCTTCCATCTTTTGCTCGGCTCGTGTCTGTGATTCCTTATTCTGCTAATTTGCTGCGGGAATTCCTCGATGTGCGCCGTATCAAGGAAGGTTCTGAATGAACCCCACACGCACGAACAGTCGTTCCTCCCAAACGCGCAGAAACGGCGGTCACGCGTACCGTGCCACCGGGAGTTCGCCCCGGAGCAGCCGCTTCGCCTCGTCCGCACCGAGCCGCCCGGGCGGCTACGGCCGTCGGTCTGCCGCGGTGCAGGGAGAGTTCGCACCCCCGAAGACGATCACTCCGGCGCTCCCGGCGGTGGAGGCGTTCGCCGACCTCGGCATGCCCAAGGGCCTCATGGCCGCGCTCACGGCCCAGGGCCTGTCCGTCCCGTTCCCGATCCAGGGAGCCACGCTGCCGAACTCTCTGGCCGGCCGTGACGTCCTCGGCCGCGGACGCACCGGCTCCGGCAAGACCCTCGCCTTCGGCCTCGCTCTGCTGGCCCGGACAGCCGGACAGAGCGCCGAGCCCCGTCAGCCGCTGGCCCTGGTCCTCGTCCCCACCCGGGAACTCGCCCAGCAGGTCACCGATGCCCTCACCTCCTACGCCCGCGCCGTGAAACTGCGCCTGGCCACTGTCGTCGGCGGGATGCCGATCGGTCGGCAGGCGAACGCGCTGCGCAGCGGCGCCGAGGTCGTGGTGGCCACCCCGGGCCGTCTCCAGGACCTCGTCGACCGAGGCCACTGCCGACTGAACCACGTCGCGATCACCGTCCTCGACGAGGCAGACCAGATGGCCGACATGGGCTTCATGCCCCAGGTCACCCAGCTCCTGGACCAAGTCCGCCCCGAGGGTCAGCGCATGCTGTTCTCCGCGACCCTGGACCGCAACGTCGACCTTCTGGTCCGGCGCTACCTCACCGACCCCGTCGTCCACTCCGTGGACCCCTCTCAGGGCGCGGTCACCACGATGGAGCACCACGTCCTGCACGTCCACGGCGCCGACAAGCACCGTCTGACGACGCAGATCGCGGCACGCGACGGCCGGGTGATCATGTTCCTCGACACCAAGCACGCCGTGGACCGCCTCACCGAGGCCCTGCTCGGCTCCGGCGTCAGGGCTGCGGCCCTGCACGGCGGTAAGACCCAGGCGCAGCGCACCCGCACCCTCACCTGGTTCAAGACTGGGCACGTCACCGTCCTGGTCGCGACGAACGTCGCGGCGCGCGGCATCCACGTCGACCACCTCGACCTCGTCGTCAACGTGGACCCGCCGACCGACCACAAGGACTACCTCCACCGTGGCGGCCGTACCGCGCGCGCCGGCGAGTCCGGCAGCGTCGTCACCCTCGTCACCCCTCAGCAGCGCCGAGGCATGACCCGTCTCATGACCACTGCCGGCATCACGCCCCAGACCACCCCGGTCCGCCCCGGCGAGGAGGCGCTCGCACGGATCACCGGCGCCCGAACGCCCTCCGGTACCCCCGTGACCATCACCGAGCAGCGCAAGCGCGGCGCGACCGGCCGCGGCCGACGCGGGCCCGCAGCGACCGCCCGGCGCTCCGACGCGCGGCGTTCGGTCGTCGGCGCGGCGGCCTGAGCGCTACGTGATCCGGAAGCTGACCCATCTCCTCAGGAGGCATGTCGTGACGCTGGTCCAGATGCAGCCCCGCCCGACGCACCCCGTTCCTGCGCACCCGACGGCTGCCGACGCCATGGGCGCGGCCGGACCGCAGGTCACCGATGACATGACGGTCGAGGTAGCCCTCTCGGTCATGGTCGGGGCCCGCACCGAACACCTGCTCGTCTGCGATGGCGACGACCTGCGCATCGGCCTCGTCACCCGGGCGCAGCTCGTCACCGTCCGCGACAGCCCCGCCTACACCGACCGGCTCCGGCTGCGCGACCTCTCCCACGATGACGGGCCGTTCACCTCGGCCACCGCCATGGCGACCGGACATGCCGTACTGCCCGTCCGCGTCGTCGCGTCGTCCGTCGTGGGAGAGCAGGACGGCACCACGGGCGCCCCCATGCGCAATCCCGTGCTTGCGTGAACCGTCTCACCGCGGCTGGTCATCCCCTTCCTCTCGCTGTCGGGCATGAGGCGCTGTGTGATCGCGCGCTTCGGCTTCACCAAGAGCGGCATCCTGAGCTCCATGAAGGGCGTCAAAGCCGAGGAGACCGCCATGCGTCCGTGTTCGATCGGCCGCCGCACCCATCCCGACGGGCAGGTCGACCAGGTCGGGCCAACGGGCCCGTCGGCGGGCCCGATTCGATCCGGCGTGACTTCGTGCCGGCCGACGCCCGGCGGCCGTCTGACCCTCGCCTGAGGGCGGACGTGATCTGACGCCCCAACAGCCGAGAGGCCCGAACGGCACACGCCGTTCGGGCCTCTCGCGTATCGGTGGGTTGGTTACGCCTGAGGGCGAGGGCGCGGAGTCAGTGATCGGAGTAGCTGAAGTCGCCCATGCTCCAGGCGCTGACGTCGGCGATCGCGACGCGGTACATCCCGCCGGTCTCCGGGATCCCCACCGTGCCCTGAAGGATCCGCGCCATGTGGAAGTGCAGGTAGGCGGGCGGCCCGCCGTCGCGCGCCGTAGCGGTGAAGACGGGGGAGAACTCGCCCAGGCGGGCGGAGTCCGCCAGGACCTCTGACACCCGCTGCCTCCACACCGCTTCGGACGCCAGCCGCCCGGTGATGACAGCGCCACCGGTGACCACCGTCAGGGACATCTGGTTGCTCTGCCCGGACTCCACCAAAGTGGCGATGTCAACGAGCAGTTCGTCAGGCTTCGACATGGAAGCGGATCCTATTCACGTGGCGTTCCGCTCCTCAATCTGCCCCCGTTACCGAGCGAGAACGGCAGGCACCGGCCTCCCGTCAGAGGGCCGCCGGGTGCCGCGCTCGATGCGGCATGCCGATTGACGAGGCTGGCGCGGCCTCCGGCGCCGAGGTCGGGTGCGCATGTGCGGGGCCTGGGCGCTGGGGACCGTGTGAACAGACACTTCGATGCCACGGGTGCGCGCCGCCAGGCGCCCGCATCGCCGTTCGAGGTCGATTACCTCGCGACTGAATACTCGAAAATCTATGTTGGCCGCAGTAGACATTGGGTTGTGGTGTCGCTATGGTTTCTCTCGTAACCAGAGGGCAGACAGAAGGGCTCGGCAGAGACGAACTGCCGGGCGGCAGTACCTGAAGTCGCAGTGCGCAGGACGGTACGGCGGTGGAGTTCCGAAGCCAGGTTGGTTGCAGGACGGCGACGGGGCTGACGGCCGGACCGGGTGGCCCGCAGTGATCAGGGGCCGCCGCAGCGGGACCGCCGTCATGACATGGCGGATCCGGTTCCTGCGAGTGCGGTGCGCAGTACCCCGTTGGTAGGAAGTTGATCACTGAGGAAGAACGGAGGAACGAAGCACCATGAGGATCGCCCGGACGTAAGTCTCAAGTCCGGGTACCGCAGGACATCGATAGTGAGGTGGTCTCCGGTCAAGCAACCGCGATCCCCGTACTCCCGGCAGTGTGTGTGTCGGGCAGGCGGATACAGAGGGCCGACGTCGTATCAGGGTCGGCACGTGGTGTAAAAGTTCCTTCGGGGCCCTGGTGCCGTACGGCACCAGGGCCCCTCGACGCGTTCCAGAGAGAGGTGCAGATGACAGCAGATGACTCGTACGACCGGCTCGACGACGAGGACTACCCCGCCTACACGATGGGCCGGGCCGCCGAGATGCTCGGCACCACGCAGGGGTTCCTCCGCGCGATCGGCGAGGCCCGCCTGATCACACCGCTGCGCTCCGAGGGCGGCCACCGCCGCTACTCCCGCTACCAGCTACGCATCGCCGCCCGCGCACGCGAACTCGTCGACCAGGGCACGCCCGTCGAGGCGGCCTGCCGCATCATCGTCCTGGAAGACCAGCTCGAAGAAGCTCAGCGCATCAACGCGGAATATCGCCGCGCGGCCGAAGCGGCCGACCCGCCGACTGCAGGCTGAGACGGAGCCCACGGCTGTACCTCCGGCGATCCCGCTTCCATGCGGAGGAGCCCTTCTGGTGACGGGTGCTTGTCGAGGCGTTCGGCGACCGCGGACACGTGGAAGGTCTGCCCGTCGCCGACGGCCGGCCAGCCCAGGGTGATCTCGACGGCGTGGGCGGTGTCCTGCCGTACTGGTCGCAGACCTGCCTCGCGAGGTGCCAGGCGTCGCGCGTCAGTCCGGTGAGGCGCGGTCCTCGACGTTCTCCGTGACGGTCTCGCCGTCCGCGGGTCGGCGAATGTGGCCATGGCGCACGACCGCGCCCAGCCCGGTGGGCGGCGTGTCGGCTCGCACCTCCGAGACGGTGTAGGTGCGGGCGAGTGGCAGGGCCAGCCGGCCGGCGAGCGTGCCGACCGACCTGCCTCCAACAGGGCGCGGGCCAGCGCCTGCTGGGCCGCACGACGCTCGGCCCGCAGCTCCTCGTGCTCGCCCGGATAGGCATCGGTGAAGTGCGTGCGAGGGGTCTGCTCGAGAGCGTGGAACAGCTCGTCGAGCAGCAGCACGAGGCCGTCCTCCATCGCCCGGCCGGGTGCGCCGGACCAGCACCCGGTCAGCCGCCGCGGTGCCGCCACGTACGTGCGCAGCGTCACGTCCAGCGGCGGCCCCTCCTCGGCTCGCTGCACGGCCCGCTCGCGAAATCGGTCGGTAGTCCGGCGCGTCGCCCCGCCCGGCCGGCAAGCCGGCCCAGGAGCATCTCCAACGCGATCCGGCTGCCCTCCTCCGCCTCGACCGTCCGCAGATCCTCCGGCAGCTCCCCGAACCCCTCGACCCGCCGGTAGTCCTCGGCGACGCGACTGTGCCCCGGCTGGAGAACCTGCGCCAGGGCGCGGGCCGCGATACGGCGAGTGGCTTCCTGGGGAGTGACGGGAGTGAGGCTCACGCACGCATTCTCAACGAGCCGGGGCAGGGCCTGCGGGCGGCCCACCAGCCATCACAGCCAATACGTGGCAAGTCAGAGTGCCCGGTGAGTGGGATGGTCGGTGCGGTAGGTGGCATGGACGCGGACGTCACCGATGTGGTCGAGGGCGACATCGCGCGGTCCCTATGGAGGCGATGACCGGCCCGCAGGGAATACGACCCGTAACCGGATACCGCGCTTTCGGGGCGGCGCGCCAAGAGGGTGTGCCGCCGGTGCCCATTTCCTGCGCTGCGCGGCCTTTTAGACAAATCCGCCTGATCAATCTTCGGCGTCCGCCCTTCTCGGTGAGCGCGTCGACGGCGTCGAGCAAGGTGAGGTTGCCCCGGGCGAGGCTGCTCGAGAACGCGTTCAGGCACTTGAAGTTCTGCGGTGCGGCGGTCTATGAGGTGTCGAGGAGGCCCGTGTGTGGCCACTTGGCCACACGGCTGAGACGCGCACGCCTGGAGCGTCACTAGCCCGAACCCTGCCAGGTCTGCCCGCTTCCCTCCGAACCCGCCCTGGAACACGGCACCGAGGATGCGCGACTGGTCGGGCGCGTGTACCGACGAGCAGAGGGACCCGGTGGTACCCGGACTTAGACTGCCGGGTTGATCTTCGAACTGCGTGCCCAGGCCACGGGCCAGATAGGCCGACCGTCTGTGGCGAGCGATCGACGTGGTTGCGCAATCGAACCATGAGTTGGCGGAGCAGCCGAGTTGACTGCCGTGCCGATCGGAGTGGTTTGAGGCGGCATCTGAGGGACGTGGCGCCTGAGCTGGCAGGCTCCGGCGTATCGGTCTTGGCGAAAGGTTCACGGTGGGCTGCACCAACTGAAGCTGGTGCAGCCGGTAGTTGAGGAGCGCATCTGTATCTGCGGAGGCTGAGTTCGGGCAATTGGCAGGCTACGGTCCGGGATCGTGCGGGCCGACGCTTCTCCGCGACGTTCCCGCTGAAGGTGCAGGCCCGTGAGTGGGGTGTTGAGCGAGAGGCGAGTCTGTGCATCCGGGATCGTCGGGATCCGAGGGGAAGCGCGGTCAGGTTCCGAGACTGGCACGCACGGTGGTGGAACGCGAGGGTGGTCGCCCCGCGAGCAGCTATCAGGCGCCCGCTAAACTATGTGCAGTGCTCAGGCGGCTGTCCGGTGGAACGGTGACCCCTCCGTGCCTGTCGAGATCGGTAGTGAGGTCTGTAGTCGGCCGGTCCTAAGGTGCTGGCAAGGCGGCATCGCTTGACGCTCGTCTGACACTCAAAGGGGTGTCGGGCAGCTGGGTGAGCCCGAAAGTGCCGCCTGACCTGGTGTTTTAAGATGATCCGATTTTCAGACCTGTTTCCGATGACGCATCACTTGGAGTGCGTGGCGATCCTGGAGCCTGCCGACAAGGCGAAGTAGTGCCCCTGTAGGGCTCCTCTGCGGAGCCCGGCGGCAAGGCGCAGCGGCGCCTCTCCTCCTCGGCGTGCGGCTTTCTTCGGGAAGACGGACCATGAACCCGAGGAGCGGAGTAGCCGTGAGCCAAGAGATTCTCACTCCGGCCGCGGGCGATCTGGTCGTGCTGCGGGACGTCAACAAGCACTTCGGTGCGCTGCACGTCCTCCAGGACATCGGCCTGACGATCGCGCGCGGCGAGGTCGTCGTCGTCATCGGGCCGTCCGGGGGCGGGAAGTCCACGTTGTGCCGGGCCATCAACCGCCTGGAGACCATCGACTCGGGCGAGATCGTCATCGACGGCAAGCCCCTGCCCGCCGAGGGCCGTGAGCTGGCCGCGCTGCGGGCCGACGTGGGCATGGTGTTCCAGTCCTTCAACCTGTTCGCGCACAAGACCGTGCTCGACAACGTGACGCTCGGGCAGATCAGGGTGCGCAGGAAGGACAAGAAGGCCGCCGAGGAGCGGGCCCGGCAGTTGCTCGACCGGGTGGGCGTCGCCTCGCAGGCGGACAAGTACCCGGCGCAGCTCTCCGGCGGCCAGCAGCAGCGCGTCGCGATCGCCAGGGCGCTGGCCATGGACCCGAAGATCATGCTTTTCGACGAGCCGACCTCCGCGCTCGACCCCGAGATGATCAACGAGGTGCTCGAGGTGATGCAGCAGCTCGCCCGGGACGGCATGACCATGGTCGTCGTCACCCACGAGATGGGCTTCGCCCGGTCCGCGGCCAACCGCGTGGTGTTCATGGCGGACGGCCGCATCGTGGAGGAGACCACACCCGCCCAGTTCTTCACCGCCCCGAGCAGCGAGCGGGCCAAGGACTTCCTCTCCAAGATCCTGCACCATTGACAGACCAGCGTCACTGATACGAACGGCACCAGCACCACTGATACGAACGGCACCAGCACCACTGATACGAACGGCACCAGCATCACAGATACGAACGGCAGAGCAGCACCACTGATCCCGGGGGGCCTTCGGCACTAGGGAAGAGCACCATGAACGTTCACAAGGTCACCGTCGCGGCAGCCGCCGCAGTCGTGCTGTCCCTGACCGCCGCCGGCTGCGGCGGGGGCGATGACGGCGGCGGCTCGGGCTCCGGCTCGGGCGGCGACAAGATCACCATCGGCATCAAGTTCGACCAGCCGGGCGTCGGCCTGAAGACCCCGGACGGCAAGTACACCGGCTTCGACGTGGACGTGGCGACGTACGTGGCGAAGGAGCTGGGGCACGACGCCGGGGACATCGAGTGGAAGGAGGCGAAGAGCGCCGACCGCGAGACGCTGCTGCAGCGCGGCGACGTCGACTTCATCGCGGCCTCGTACTCGATCAACCCGGAGCGGGAGAAGAAGGTCGACTTCGCCGGGCCCTACCTCCTGGCGCACCAGGACGTGCTGGTCCGGGCGGACGACCAGTCCATCAAGAAGCCCGAGGACCTCAACAACAAGAAGCTCTGCTCGGTCACGGGCTCCACCTCGGCGCAGAACGTCAAGGCGGAGATCGCGCCGAAGGCCCAACTGCAGGAGTACGGCGGGTACTCGGAGTGCCTGACCGGCCTGGAGAACAAGGTCATCGACGCCCTGACCACCGACGACTCGATCCTCGCCGGTTACGCCTCGCAGCCCGAGCACAAGGGCAAGTTCCGGCTCGGCGGCTTCAAGCTGAGCAACGAGAACTACGGCATCGGCGTCAAGAAGGGCAGCGAACTCAAGGGGCAGATCAACACCGCCCTGCAGAAGATGGTCGAGGACGGCTCCTGGGACGCCGCCGTCAAGAAGAACTTCGGCCCGGCGAACTACAAGAACGAGCCCGCGCCGAAGATCGGCGTCATCGTCAAGTGAAGCGGGTGAGCCACGGCGCGCCGCCCGCCTGACGGCGGCGCGCGTCGCCCCTTCCCTCAGGTGGAAGGTCGGGAGAACGTGTTCGACTTCCTGGAGGGGTACGACCTCCTCGGCGCCTTCTGGGTGACCGTGCAGCTCACCCTGTACTCCGCGGTCGGCTCCCTGATCTGGGGCACGGTCCTCGCCGCCATGCGCGTCAGCCCCGTGCCCCTGATGCGGGGCTTCGGCACCGCGTACGTCAACGTGGTGCGGAACATCCCGCTCACCGTCGTCATCGTGTTCACCTCGCTCGGGCTGTTCCAGACGCTCGGTGTGACGCTCGGCGCGAAGGACTTCACGACGATCAACTTCCGGCTCGCCGTGCTCGGCCTGATCGCCTACACCTCGTCGTTCGTCTGCGAGGCGCTACGGTCCGGCATCAACACGGTGCCCGTCGGCCAGACCGAGGCGGCGCGGGCCATCGGCCTGAGCTTTCCGCAGGTGCTGCGGCTCATCGTGCTGCCGCAGGCCTTCCGTTCCGTGGTCGGCCCGCTCGCGAACGTACTGATCGCGCTGACCAAGAACACGACCGTGGCCGCGGCGATCGGGGTCGCCGAGGCGGCGCTGCTGATGCGGGAGATGATCGAGAACGAGGCCCAACTCATCCTGATCTCCGCCATCTTCGCGTTCGGATTCGTCTGCCTCACCCTCCCGACCGGGCTGTTCCTCGGCTGGGTGAGCAAGAAGGTGTCGGTGCGGCGATGAGAGCGCAGAACGTCCTGTACGACGTCCCGGGGCCGCGTGCCAAGCGCCGCAACGTCCTCTACACCGTGCTGTTCCTGGTCGCCCTCGGCGTCCTGGTCTGGTGGGTGGCGCAGAGCCTCGCCGACAAGAACCAGCTGGAGTGGGTCAAGTGGCGGCCCTTCTTCACGGACGCCCGCGCCTGGACCACGTATCTGCTGCCGGGCCTGAAGGACACGCTGGTCGCCGCCGCGCTGGCCATGGTGATCGCGCTGCCGCTCGGCGCGCTGTTCGGCATCGCCCGGCTCTCCGACCACTGGTGGGTACGCGGCCCGGCCGGTGCGGTCGTGGAGTTCTTCCGGGCCATCCCGGTGCTGATCCTGATGCTGTTCGCGAACGCGGCGTACTCCGAGTTCACCGACATCAGCCCCGACAGCCGGCCGCTGTACGCCGTGGTCACCGGGCTCGTTCTCTACAACGCCTCGGTGCTCGCGGAGATCGTACGGGCCGGGATCCTGTCCCTGCCGCGCGGCCAGACCGACGCGGCCAAGGCGATCGGCATGCGCAAGAACCAGGTCATGCGGCATGTGCTGCTGCCGCAGTCGGTGACGGCGATGCTGCCCGCGATCGTCAGCCAGCTGGTCGTCATCGTGAAGGACACCGCGCTCGGCGGCGCGCTGCTCGGCTTCTCCGAACTCCTCGCGTCCGTCCGGCCGATGAGCGCGAACTACGGGGCGAACACCATCGCCAGCTTCACGGTGGTCGCGGTCATCTTCGTCGTACTGAACTTCGCGCTCACCTCGTTCGCGAGCTGGCTGGAGGCGCGGCTGCGGCGCGGCAAGAAGTCCACGGGCGCGGTGGTCGGCGCGGACACGGTCGAGGAGCTGGCGACGCCGGGCGAGCACATGGGACGCGACGAACTGGGCCCGCCGGGGCCGGGCGACGGGGGCGGCAGACCCAGCGGGTGAGGGCCCGGTTCCGGTTCAAGGATGAACAGGGCGTACGAGAGGAACTGGTGCGGACCCGACGTGCCGGATACGTGGCGGTCGGCTCGCTGCGTGCGTACGGGGGGCGCGCCGCGCGGGTAGGCGTCCCGGATGTGTGTCTCACGCGGGGACTCTGCGGGCGGGTTTGCTGCTGTCAACTGCCGTGTGCGCCTTGCGACTTGGTGCACGGGCAGCTCGGGCGCCGCGCGGGCGGGCGCACGGTTCGCGGCGTGCGCCGCCGGGGCTTCGGTGTGCTGCGGTCGGCTCGTACGAACCGTTTGCCGTGGAACGGCTGCGGGGCAGTCTTGACGTGGCGGTACGCCCACATTCCCGAAACGGCGAGGTGGCACTGATGCCCGACAGGACTCCGGAACCGATCGCGACCTTCTGCGGCAAATGCGACTGCGGCTGCCCGCAGCTGTTCGTCGACGCCGAGGCGCCCGCGGACAAGCGCGTGCGCATCACCGACGACTTCGGTCAGCAGGTCCAGATGAGCGAGGACCAGTTCGCCGATCTGGTGGCCCAGGCCAAGGCCGGCGAACTCGACCGCATGGTCACGGCCTCGGCCTGAGCTGCGCATACGCGGACAGGCGCAGCTGCGGAACCCCGACGGCCCGCCCCTCGTGCGTGGGGGCGGGCCGTCGGGGTTCACGCGGAGGCCAGCAGCTCCCGCACCCGTGCGCACGCCGACGGGATCGGGCCGATCACCGGGACCGGGAAGCGGGCGCGCAGGGCCTCCGCGGACTCGCCGAGGGGGCCGCCGCCGATGATCACCGCTTCGGCGCCGTCCTCGGTGACGCAGGCCTCGACCGCCTCGGCCAGACGCTCCGTCATCTCCTCGGGCGACGCGGCGAGTCGGAGCGGGTCGCCGGGCGTGAGGCGGATGCCCGTGAACCGGTCGGCCCAGCCGAGCATGTCGACGCGGGCCGTGATCGCGTCGGTCAGACCGGGGGTCGTCGTCGCGATGCCGAAACGGCGGCCGGACGTGGCGGCCCCCGCCGTGCCGGCCCCCGCTGTGGCAACCCCGGCTGTCGCGGCCTCGGCCATCGCGGCCTCGGCGATGCCGACGACCGGCACGTCGGTGAGCGCGCGCAGCGCCTCCACGCCCGGGTCGCCGAACGCGCTCACCACGAACGCCCCGATCCGCGCGCCGTCGGGCCCGGCGAGCGCCTGCTGCGCGGCTCGTACGACCTGGGGCGCCGAGGCGCGGAGGGCGTCCTCGGTGACGAGCATCGCGGGGCCGTCGGCGACGGTGAGGCCGCGCACCTCGTAGCCGTCGTCGGGGCGCAGGGTGCGGCGGGCGATGGCGGTCATCATGGCCGTGGTGGCCTGCGAGGTGTTGGGGTTGATCAGGGCCACGAGCCCGTGGGGAACGGTCACTTGGTGCTCTCCGCCGTCGCGTCCGCCGCTGCTTCCGGTTCCTCCGGCGCCTCCGGCGACTCCTCCATGGACCTGCCGTACGTCTCCGGCGGGAACTGCACCGACACGGCGAGGCCCACGAAGAGTACGCCGAGCAGCGTGAACATCCCGGCCATGCCGTATGCGTCGAACGCGGCGCCGGCGAAGATCGGGGTGAGGCCGCCGGCGAGCGAGCCGAGGGCCAGGATGATCGACGTGCCGAACGCCCGTACGCGGGTGGGGAATTGCTCCGGCGCGAAGATCCAGATGGTGGTGTTGAGCGTGATGATGCAGCAGTTGACGAGCGCGCCCAGGGTGAGGATGAGCGCGACGTTCGACGCCAGGAACCCGAAGGCGAACGCGGCGGCGCAGCCGAGCCCGGCGGTGATGGTGAGGACGAGCTTGCGCGGTACGTAACGGGCCGCGGTGGACGCGATCAGCGCGCCGAGCAGCGAGCCGGACTGCATGACGAGCGTGAACACCAGGGACTTGGTGATGCTGTGGCCCTGCGCCACGAGGATCGTCGGCATCAGCGACAGGATGGAGATCTGCGCGCCGTACGACATGCAGACGGCGACGCCGAGGGACAGGGTGCGGCGGCGCAGCGCCCCGGCGAACACGTCGCGCAGGCGGTTGCGTTCGGGTACGACACGTTCGCCGGTCTCGACCGCGTCGATGAACCGCTCGGGTGCGCCGAGGTCGCCGCGGAGCCGGCCGGAGGCGAGGCGGTTGAGGACGAGGTTGGCCTCGTCGACCCGGCCGCGGGAGAGCAGATAGCGCGGGGTCTCGGGCACGTACCGCCGGTAGAAGAGCACCAGGAGCGCGGGTACGGCGAGCAGTCCGAACAGCCAGCGCCAGCGGTCGGGCCCGGTGAACACGGTGAAGACGAGGACCCCGAAGCCGGGCGCGAGCATGTTGCCGAGGCCGCCCGCCGTGACGTTGATGATGCCGACGGCGGTGCCGCGGTGCCGGGCCGCGAAGAACTCGGACATCATCGTCACGGCGATGGCGATCTCGCCGCCCAGGCCGAAACCGACGATGAACCGGCCGACCGCCACCACCCAGTAGACGGGGGCGAACGCGCAGATCAGCGCGCCGAGCGAGAACAGCAGCAGATTGACCGTCAGCATCGCGCGGCGGCCCATCTTGTCGCCGATGACGCCGGTCGTGAGCCGGCCGAGCGCGGCCGCGGTGAACGTGATCGTGTTGAGGAAGCCGAGCTCGGCGGCCGACGTCCCCCACGACTCCTGCAGCACGGGCCCGACCAACCCGACCGCGTTCTGTTCCAGCGCGTCGAAGAACACGCCGAGCAGCACCATCGCGCCGATCTGCTTGTGCGCACCGGTGACGCCGATCCGGTCGAGCGTGTCCTCCAGTTGGCGATGGCGGGGACTGACGTCCTGGGCGCTTCTCACCGGGGGAGCTTCCATGGTGGTCCTTCCGAGCAGGAACGGGACCCAAAAATGGAATACCATTTTCGGCAGACGGAAGCTTCATGTGTGGTTGTGGGCGGCGTCAAGGGGCGTGCGCGGCCGGCCTCAGCCCTTGATGGTCGACCAACCGCGGCGCCGATGGCCGCAGTTCGGGGACGGCGGGGGCAGCGTGAGCAGCCGCCTGACCTGTTCGCCGGCGTGCACCGCGTCGCGGGCCGTGGCCGGGAAGAGGAGGCGGAGGTCGCAGTGGCCCTCGCGGTACTCGCAGCGCAGCGTGATGCCGTGCCGGTCGACGGCGAGGGGCAGGGTCCGCCGGACGCCGTACGGGAGGCGGGAGCCGGAGCGGAGGAGCAGGTCGGTCACCATGTCGTCGTGCGCGTCGGCGAGATGGGTCAGCATCGCCGCTTCCTCGACGGCGAGCGGATCGGCCTCCGCGAGGGCGTACTCGTCCAGGCCCACCTCGTGCGTGCCGGTCGGCGTGCGCAGGGTGACGCGCGCCAGGTCGAGCCGGAGTGAGCCGTCGTCGGCCGGGGTGAGCCAGCCGGAGATGGTGACGCGCGCCCGCACGCGGTCGCGGAGCGCGGTCGGCGCGATGTCGGTGAAGTCGAGGAGCGCGGCGAGCGTGCCGCGGGGCGCCGTGGCGATCTGTGCGGCGAGCGGGGTGTCGGGCTGTGGGTGCAGGGTGATCTGCCCCTTGCTGCCGACCGAGTGCATGCCGATGAGGTCGTAGTCCTGCCCGTCCGTGGTCAGGGACAGGGAGACGGCCTGGGCGAGGAGGGAGCGTACGCGCTCCGCGGCGGTCTGCTCGGGCAGTTCGGGGTCTGCGGCGGCGCTCACGGTGAACTCCTTGCGGGGCGGGGCAGGTCGGGGCCGAAGAGGGGTCGCCGCAGAGCAGCCCGGACGACCCCTCTCCTCGGTGAGGTAAGGCTAACCTAACTTTCCCTTCGGGGTTCGTCCATGCTCACGCCCCGACCGGATCCCCCGCCCCCGGCGCGTCCAACGGCGTCAGCCCCGTCGCCCACACCCGCCCGTACACCGACAGGTCCCGCAGGTGGGCCGTGATCTGTTCCGCCGTGTAGCCGGTGTCCGACTCGACCCACCAGGACAGCAGGGCGATCAACTCGCCGGTCCAGGCGCGGGCGACCACGTCCAGGGGGACGCGGGGCGTCACGCCGAGCTGCTCGGTGCGTTCCCGGAAGAGGGCCTCCGCCTTGGCGCGGATCAGGTCGGTGAACTCGCGCAGCGCTCGGCCGTCGCCCTCGCCGCGGAGGATCACCCGGTAGACGGGGCGCTCCTGTTCGGCGTGCTGGAAGATGTACAGCACCGGCAGGCCCGTGAAGCCCTGCTCCCTGGCCTGTTCGACGGCGGGCAGCAGGCGTTCGCGGTCCTGCGCGAGGTCCTGCACGATGCCGATCAGCAGGTCCTCCTTGTCCCGGTAGTGCGCGTAGAACGTGGCCCTGCCGATGTCCGCGCGGTCGGTGATCTCCTCGACCGTGATCGCGTGGAACCCCTTCTCCAGGACCAGTTCGACCAGGGCCGTGCGCAGGGCGGCGCGGGTCCTGCGTACGCGGCGGTCGCCGAGCGGCTTGCCCGTCCCGGTCGCGGGGCGTTCGGCCGCCGCTTCGGCTGCGCGCTTCTTCTGCACGTGGATTCCTCTTCGGTGAGCGGTGATTCCGGCCCGGCTCGGCCCGGCCCTGCCCGGTTCGCCGGCCGGCCGTCGGCTCCGGGCCGTTGACCCGACCCTAACGCCGGCCTTACGTTGCCACACGCCAAGCTAGATACGAGACATTCTGTTCAGTAACTCGATGGGGAGCCATTTCATGAACCTGGGGCGTTTCCTGCGCCGTACCGCCACCCAGCAGCCCGGAGCCGAAGCCGTCGTCTGCGGCGAGAGCAGGCTCAGCTACGCCGAACTCGACGAGCAGAGCGACCGGCTCGCCGTCGCCCTGCGCGAACTCGGCGTCGGCCCCGGCGGCCGCGTCGCCACCCTGGCCGCCAACCGGGTCGAGCTCGTCGTCACCGAAATCGCCCTCTACAAGGCCGGGTTGACCCGGGTGCCGATCAACGCACGGCTCGGCGCCGCCGAGGTCGCCCACCTGCTGCGCGAGTCCGACGCCACCGCACTCCTCCTCGACGCCGCCCACCTGGACGCGGCCCGCGAAGCCGTGCCGGGAAGCGGCGTGAAGGTCGTCGTCGGGTACGACGGGGAGAGTGACCTCGGACCCGGATACCTGGACACACTGTCCCGTAACGAGCGGGAGCCGGTCGATGTGGAGTGCTCCGAGGACGACATCGCCGTCCTGCACTTCACCTCCGGCTCCACCGGCCGACTCAAGGCCGCGACCCAGACGTACGGCAACCGCCTCGCCCTGATGCGGAAGACCGTGATGAGCGCCGACGCCCGCGTCGGCCGCGGCGACCGGCAGATCCTCGCCGGGCCCGTCACGCACGCCTCCGGCATGCCGCTCATGGGGACCTTCTTCGCCGGCGGCTGCGCGATCGTCATGCCCCGCTGGGACGCCGCCGAGTTCCTCGCCACCGTCCAACGCGAGCGCGCCACCCACGCGTTCGTCGTCCCCACCATGGTCAACGCCGTGCTCGCGCTGCCCGACGCCCGCGCCTACGACCTGTCCAGCCTGCGCCGGCTCGTCTACGGGGCCGCGCCCATGTCACCGCGGCGCATCCGCGAGGCCTGGGAACTGTTCGGGCCGGTCCTCGCGCAGGGCTACGGCTGCGGCGAGACCACCTCCGGCGTCCTGTTCCTCACCACCGACGACCACCGCCGCGCCATCGAGGGCGACGACGAGGAACTGCTCCTTTCCTGCGGCCGCGCCCAGGCCGAGGCCGAGGTCGCGATCGTCGACGACGCCGGAACTCCCGTACCGGACGGGGAGATCGGCGAGATCGCCGTCCGCGGGCCCGACGTCGTGCCCGGCTACCTCGACGCGCCCGAGCTGACCGCCGAGTCGTTCCGCGACGGCTGGTTCCGCACCGGGGACCTGGCCCGGCGCCGGGCCGACGGCTACGTCTTCATCGTCGACCGCAAGAAAGACATGATCATCTCCGGCGGGTTCAACATCTACGCCGTCGAGGTCGAGTCCGTCCTGCACCAGCACCCCGACGTGTACGAGGCCGCCGTCGTCGGCGTCCCCGACGAGCAGTGGGGCGAGGCCGTCAAAGCGGTCGTCGTGCCGCGCGCGGGGGCCGTGCTCGACGCGGCCGAGGTCGTCGACTTCTGCGCCGCACGCCTCGCCCGCATCAAGAAGCCGCGCTCCGTGGACATCGTCGACGCCCTGCCGCACAACCCCAACGGCAAGATCGACCGCCGCGCGATCCGCGAACCGTACTGGGCCGGCGCGGCCCGCCGAGTCCACTGAACGCTCATCCTCGCGCGAACCGCCCGCCCCCGCTGGGCCCTTCGCCTCCCTCGCCCTTCTCCGAAGAGGAACACCCCGTGCCGTACACCCTCGAACCCTCCTACGACGACAACCCCCGCCTCCAGGACCTGGTCGTACGCCTCCGCGCGTACCTCGCCGACGAGCTCGTCCCGTACGAGCGGGAGCACGGCATCACCCCGGAGAGCCCGCTCGAGAGGGCCACCCTCGAAAAGGTGTGGAAGCGCAGCCGGGAACTCGGGTTCTACGGCGTCAGCCTGCCCGCGGAACTCGGCGGGCAAGGCCTCAGCCTCACCGAACTCTGCGCACTCAAAGAGGAGTTGACCGCCTCCGGCGCCGCGCTCTCGCACTCCGTCCTCGGCGACATGGGCGGGCCGCTGCGCGTCGGGGCGATCGTCAAGTACGCGACCCCGGAACAGCTGGAGCGGTACCTGCTGCCCGTCGTGCGCGGCGAGCGCGCCTGCTGCTTCTCGATCACCGAGCAGGACGCCGGCTCCGACGTGCGCCGGATGACGACCACCGCGACGCCGACCCCGGACGGGGAGGCGTACGTCCTCGACGGGCACAAGGTGTTCTCGTCCGCCGCGCCGTTCGCGGACTTCGCGATCGTCGTCGCGCGGATGGCCGGGACCGAGGAGGCCTACAGCGCGTTCCTCGTCGACCTCGACAGCCCCGGATGCCGCGTCCTCGACGGCGAAGTGCCCATGTCCGGGCAGCGCATGGAGGGCGACATCGTCCTCGACGGCTGCCGGGTGCCCGCCGCCAACCTCCTCGGCGAGATCGGACAGGGCCTGCGCATCGGCATCGGGCGCATCACCCTCAACCGGCTGCTGCACTGCCCGTCCCTGATCGGCGCCGCCCGCCGCGCCTGGGACCTGTCCGTCGCGTACGCCAAGGAACGCGTCGCCTTCGGGCAGCCGCTGCTCGGCCTCCAGGCGATCCAGCACAAGCTCGCCGACATGGCGACCGAGCTGTACGCGGCGCGGTCCATGGTGACGGCGACGGCGGTCCGCGCGGACCGGGGCGAGAACATCTCCGTCGAGGCCAACATGTGCAAGCTGTTCACCTCCGAGGCCTGCTTCCGGGTCGCCGACCAGGCGGTCCAGATCCACGGCAAGGCGGGGCTGACACGGGGGCACGAGGTCGAGCAGATCTTCCGCAGTCTGCGGATGTTCCGGATCGTCACGGGGACGTCGGAGATTCATCGGAATGCGGTTGCCAAGGGGTTGGTCTGAGCGGGGGAGCTACGTACGGGGGCGCGCCGCCCCCGGGCCCCGCCCGGACTTACGGTGCGGTCTTCGGCCTCGTACTGCCTGGCGGCGGGACGGGGGTGGGCCCTGCGGGCACGCGGTCAAGTGCCGGCCGAGGACGGTTCGTTCACCCCACCCCGCCCCTTCCCGAAAGCCTGCGGCGCCGCTGATCGCGCCGGGGCGCTCGTCCTCAAACGCCGGACGGGCTCGGGGGGTGCCCGTGCAGCAGCCCCTGGGCGGCCAGGCGGGGGAGGTTGTGCCTTGGCGCCGGGAGCGGGGCGGGGGGCTCGGCCTCGGCGCTGTTGGTTGGGCTGTGGTGCTCGTGCTCAAGTGCTGGATGGGCTGGGGGTGTTGTGGGGTGTGCCTCGGCCTGGTCTTGCCGGGAGCCTGTGGCGCTGTTGATCGCGCCGGGGCGCTCGTCCTCAAACGCCGGACGGGCTCGGGGGGTGCCTGTGCAGCAGCCCCTGGGCGGCCAGGCGGGGGAGGTTGTGCCTTGGCGCCGGGAGCGGGGCGGGGTGCTCGGCCTCGGCGCTGTTGGTTGGGCTGTGGTGCTCGTGCTCAAGTGCTGGATGGGTTGGGGGTGTTGTGGGGTGTGCCTCGGCCTGGTCTTGCTGGGAGCCTGTGGCGCTGTTGATCGCGCCGGGGCGCTCGTCCTCAAGCGCCGGACGGGCTCGGGGTGCCTGTGTGCTGGACTGGCTGGGTGGTGCCTGCTGGGCCTCGGGGAGGGCGGGCCTGTGGATTCGTCCTCGGCATGGTGGGCGTGCTGAGGTGTTCGGCCTTGGAGGCCGGTCGGGCGGCGTGCCTCAGCCAGGCCCTTCCTCCGCGCCCCGGTTCGGCCTCAAGTGCCGGGCGGCGAAGGGCGGTTGTGACTCGGTTTCGGAAGCGGGGGGGGGGCGGGGGTGCTCGGCCTCGGCGCTGTTGGTTGGGCTCAGCCGTGGGTCGCCCCAAGCGGCGGGCGAGGGGCGGGTGTTGTCTCGGTCTCGGCTTCAAGTGCCGGGCGGGCTTGGGGGCGTGGGCCCGGAGGTCTCCCGGTC